>JADHUC010000125.1 GCA_016784735.1 Pirellulaceae bacterium
CGATGACGCGCCCCAGATCTACAATAGCGACGTGATCGCAAAGACGTTCCGCCTCCTCCATGTAATGAGTGGTCAACAAGGTGGTACGCCCCTGCCGGCGGCATTCGTCGATGACTTCCCACAGTTGGCGTCGCGACTGGGGGTCAAGACCCGTGGTTGGCTCGTCCAGGAAAAGCAGATTTGGATCACCAACCAGCGCCGCGGCAACCGCCAATCGCTGTTTCTGGCCGCCGGACAGCTTTTTCACCCAGGAGTTGGCTTTGTCCTCCAACGAAACTCGCGCGATCGCCTGTTCCGGCGAGAGCCCGCTTCGGTAGAAGCTGCGAAACAACGCCAACGTTTCTCGCACGGTAAGCTTGTCGGAGAATTGAGTCTCTTGTAGCGAGATCCCTATTTGCTCGCGGATTCCGTCGCCATCGTGCCCCCAACGCATGCCCAGCACTTCCACCTCGCCGCTTGTCGGCGGCAGCAAGCCCTCCAGAATCTCGATGGTGGTTGTCTTTCCCGCTCCGTTCGGGCCGAGCACACCAAAGCATTCGCCTTCTTCGATGTCCAGGTCGATGCCGCGCACGGCCTCCACCGGCGGCTTGCCGTCGTACGTTTTCACCAAGTCGGAGCAGTGAATGGCTAGTGGCATGCCTAAAAAACAACCGGAACAGCTCTGCGCGTCAAGGCGGGGTCGCGGAAAACAGGGCCGCATACCGCGGTTGCGCAAACATCCAGAGTGCTTCTCGAACGCCTGCGGACACCTTTCCGCTTGTTCAGATCTGTCGTCGAATCTTGATGAAACCAGTGAGGACCTTCAAGGCCAACAGAGCGTTGAACACCCAGAGTACGTAGTCGATCGAGTTGTGCCACCAGTACGTCTCGACCACGAACCACGCAAAAACGAAAAAACGAGGGCGAACCAGCCAGGAATAGGGAATCGACAGTGCGTTGCGCACCATGGCGAACAGCACGACCACCGTGTAGCCGCAAATGTAGACACTGCCCGCCAGAACGCCGATGGTCTGTTCTGACATGAGTGTAATCGTGCTGGCAACGACGACAAGCTGGTCGGACATGCTGTCGGCGAACGACCCGCGTCGCGAAGCCGTATTCGTGTGCCGCGCCAGAGGACCATCCAACCCGTCAAGCACCACGTGCAAAACGAGCATGGCAAACGCCGCCGGCTTCGACCAGAAATAGAGCGGGCAAAACAGCAAGCCGACAAACGCGGAAAGAAGTGTGAGGTGGTCGGGTCTCAGCCTGCAGCGAGCCATGACGTCAAGCAGTGGCCGAAGCGTGACGGCACGGACCTTCTGCCAGAAGACCATGGCCGCGCGTTCCGAGGCGGAATAGCAATCCGCCTTGCCCTCGTTCGGTTTTTCAGCAGGCTCTTCGCTCATGTGTCCGAAACAACGTCCTCAATGATACGGAACGAGCAACCTGCCATAGGGGCACCACTGTTGTGAAACCGAATCCCATTGTATGGAAAGTGTGACATAGCCAGATGCGTATGTCCAAAATAGACGTCCGTTACGCCGGTTTCGACTCCGTGACCAATTGCGTCGAGATAGAAGACGATTCGCTTGACGACGGTTCGTGTCGGATACACCACATGGTACGTCAGTTTGTGAAGACGAAGCAACACCGCCAAATCGTACACCCAGTTGCTGATCCGTCCTTGTTTTCGGATTCTCTTCCACCGCTGCCTTTCCCGCTCCAGGCCCCGCGCATCCATTCGCCGGTTCGCCACATCCCCGTGTAGGAAAACGGCGGCGCCGAGCCGCACGTAGTACGGGTGCCACGAGAGGTTCGGGGACAAGTCGGCCAGAGTGGCGAGTTGACTTGTGAACGCTTCATCCTGATCGTGGTTGCCCACGACGAAATGGAAATGGCATTCCGGATTTTCCGTCACCAGCCGCTCCAGCCGCTGGATAGCCCTGTCGGCAGTCTCCTGGACCGACGGCATGGTCGTCCAGCGAAAGTCGAAAACATCGCCTCCAAAGACAAACGTATGCGCTTCGGCGGCCTCTTGCCGCACCGCATTCCAGCCCTCCTCGCCGCCGGAGCGTTTGCAGAACAGGTGTAAATCGGAAACAAAGCAGCTCTTACGGCACATTTCACGCAACCTATTACCTGTCGACACCTGAACGCCAGCCGTCTTCGCTAACGCGATCTATCGACGAGGACTTTCTCGAATAGCGACGCTACTCGCTTTCGATGTATGCCCAGCGTGCGGTCTACGTCCTCGGCCAGCAGGTAGCCCGCCTGCTCTAATTCGCGGCACTTGTTTTCCAGTTGGGCAAGGTACTTTTCTGGTGTGCCGTATCTGTTTTCCAAAGAACGGCGAGGGTCCTTCGTCGATTTACGATCAGCTTCCGTGATCGGAAACGTGAGATAAGACCCGACCAGACTGACCAGTTCGTTCTCGGCGCCAGCCTCCTTGTTGCGGAGATTCCAGCCCGTGTAGGTCGCCACCGGCACGGCGACTTCGGGTGGAGACAGACAGCCGATCGCGTTACCGTCCTCGTCACAGCGCGGCACCAATACGCGATAGTCGCCGCGCGGAATGGGCGGTTGAACGTCGATAATGCGTTGGCTGTGCCAGCGCGGCCCGAGGTCCAGGTACGAGGGCTGCTGGATGACGGCCGGATAGCGGATTTCCGGGATAGGCGGAAAGCCGGTCGATTCTCGATCCCATGCGACCAGCGTACCGGCCTTGATCTTGGGATACACACTTGGCGGCGCCGGTTCGCCGCCTTGGCTCCAGCGATCCAACGCCAATAGCAGCGCTCGCAAGTACGGTTTGTAGTCGCCCGGATTTGCCGGGTTCTGTCCGTTGCCGCGCCCGGGCGGAAACCCGCTGGGGCCGTGTTGCGTGCCGCCAAACAAGTAGATTCGCACACACTCCGGCACTTCGGCATCACGTTTTCCCAGGGGATCGGTATGGGCTAACGAACCGCTACGCGTCCAGTACTCGGCCTCCGATTGCGTGTGCAACACATAGGGTGCCGTATCGCTGGCCAGAGCCCGCCGCAAGATACCATCCGTTTGATCGGACAGCGGGTCGTGTTGCGTTTCGTAAGCGAAAGGGAAACGGTCGGCCGGGTAGTCGTGATGATCGTGCTGAGTGACGTGTCTTGTGGGCTGGGCGAAGCGATGATTGAACGAACCCATGCCTCCCCCGGAAACGTGCGGGATCACACCGTCGAAGACCTTTCTGCCTTGTTCATCCTCGTTGAAACTCCAGTACAGAAACTCGCGCAAGAATCGGCCGCTCTGTGATACGCCAAAGCCATGGGCACGCCGGATCGCGGCTTCTCCATCAACCAGCAACGGATTATCCTTACCGCCGCCGTGTTTGAACGCCGAGATCAGATCGCGCAATGCCGTGAAGCACGTTCCATGCACGAGCGGATCTTGGGCCTCGTAGATCAGTTCGTAGATGTGCGCCTTCTTGAGGCCATCGGGCATCTCCAACTCGACCTTGGGCAGTTGGCCGGGTGAGTCGCTCGGCACCTCGCTGACATGAAGCGTCCACCGGTCGCGCGGAATTGGAACGCGTGGGTCGGCCGGCAGAATGCGGTGAGTGAACGTCGCCGTTTTCTGACCTTGTTTCGTCGGCCGGTACGATCCGTGATTGGCCCAATTGACAACAGTCCGTTTGACGTCGCTGTTCGGCACGATCTCGCATCGTACCAGACCGGTGATTGGCTGGTTTTCATCACGCGCCACCGGCGGAGCCAGGCGAAGCCGGTTGCCGCCCGGCAACAGTTCGCCGTCCCAACCACTCGAGACGATCGTGAAACCGTATCGCATGAGGAAACCGTCGCCTGCGTGCGCGTCATTCCTGGGATCGTTGCTACCGCTGGCAAAGTTGAAGAAACGCAGAGCGAGCTTGTTGCCGCGGTTGTTGACGTCGTACAGGATCGCTCCGTTACCTTTGGCCAAGTCGTAAGGCGCAAGAACGAACAGATCGCCAAACAACTCGACGTTGCCGCGCTCGTTCCGCGGGGCCAGCTCCAAATCGATCACGTTCTGATTCTGCGGAAGATCGGGATCCAGTTCGTAGTAGACGCGACCGACGATCCGTTCGTACGGGCCGACCTCGCCGAAAGCTCTGCCGTCGGCAAACGGCTCGCGAGATTGGATTTCGAATCGGACAACTTCCGCCTGCGTCGCGCCCTGAACGAGAAGCCAGACCGCCGCCACAGAAGCCAACAGATTCGTGTATCGCCGTGCCGCACAACACCGTGTCACGGTCTCCGAGCGCTGTGTCGCGGTCTCCCGACCGCGACACTCACGGCACGTTCGATATGTAATCATGGTGATATTCTCCGAAGACGCATGACCTTTTTCCGTCCGCGTATTATGATAGACGACGCTCGCGACCACCACATGCCCCGATCGACAATGAAAAAGGAGACCGTTGACCATGCCGTCACTGGTACACGTCTCGCGATACCCGATGCCATTCCTGTTGCCTGCGATTCTGGCCGCGGTCAGCAATTGCCAATCGTTGTGCGCCCAACAAGCGGGCGAGTCATCTTCCGGCGAGTTTCCCACCGAATTGGTCGATCTAGTGCCGCATTCCGGCAACCCCGTCTTTGCTGGCACAGGAGGCGACACATGGGATCAGAAGATCCGCGAGCGCGGTTACATCCTGCGCGAAAACGGCAAATGGCACCTTTGGTACACCGGCTACAATTCGAAACGAACCGACAAGAAACTTCTCGGTTACGCTACGTCGACGGACGGCTTTCGTTGGATGCGGCACGCTGGGAATCCCGTGTTCGACAAGTCGTGGGTCGAAGACATGTGCGTGGTGCGCCACGGCGACACATACTACATGGTCGCCGAAGGCCGCCGTGACATTGCGCACATGTTAACCTCCAAAGACGCCGTTCATTGGGAAGACCACGGCCGACTGAACGTACGCACCACCTCGGGCGAGCCGCTCAGCGCCGGTCCATATGGTACGCCCACCGTCTGGATCGAAGGGGCCACGTGGTACCTCTTCTACGAACGAGGCGATCGCGGAATATGGTTGGCTACGTCGACCGACCGCCGGCGATGGACCAACGTCCAAGATGATCCCGTGATTGCCTGCGGCCCTGAGGCATACGACCGAAGCGCCGTCGCGTTGAACCAGGTTATTCGCCACCAGGGACGCTACTATGCGATCTATCATGCGAACGCAGATCCCAAATGGAGAGGCCCCTGGACGACTTGCCTGGCCGTCTCCGACGATTTGGTCCATTGGAAGAAGTACTCAAAGAACCCGGTGATCCGCAGCAACGATTCCAGCGGTATCTTTGTCCACGATGGCAAGGTGCTTCGAATGTACACAATGCATCCCGAAGTGAAGATCTGGTTCCCGCGTACCGCGACGGACTGACCTGGCGCTCACCGCGCGTTGGCCAACAGCGCAGGGCAACGCGAATACCTGCCTCACTCACCCACCTCGACTCCAAGAAACGACCTTACCAGCACGAGTAGAAAGGCATCCTCTGATGATCACTAAGAGACTGTGGCTCTCCGCCTTCTGTTTGGCGTTATTCGTCTTCGCTCCCGCGGTTGCGTCAGAACCAAAGACGGCTTCCACCCCCGAGCAGTCCGAGAAGTCAAGTCCTACCAAGCCAAAGAACCGCAACGACTCGCTTCGCGCTCTTGCCGAGCATCTTGGCTTAGGCGAAGGCTCGGCAATTGCCGATGTCGGCGCAGGGGGCGGCAGGGACATGCAGGTCTTCGCAGAAATTGTTGGCCAGACGGGTACCGTCCTTGCCCAGGAAATTGTGGAGAGCAAAGTGAAGTTGATCGAGAAGAAGGCCAAGGAGAACAAGCTCTCCCAGGTTCGCGCTATTCATGGACGCGACAACGATCCCCGCTTGCCAGCGGCGTCCGCCGACTTGGCTTTCATGCACTACGTCTACCACCATTTTGCCAAGCCGCGGGAGATGTTGCGCGGCCTCTGGAAGTCGCTCAAACCAGGCGGATATCTGGTGGTGGTTGACAAGCAGCGCGGCACGTTGACCGATTGGATAGCGCGGGAAACTCGCGCGAAGAAGCATCACTGGACTTCAGAGACAACCGTGGTTCGCGAAGCCAGGGAAGAAGGTTTCGTGTACGTCGAGTGTGCAGAAAACTGCTGGCATGGAAAAGATGAATTCGTCCTCGTGTTCCAGCGGCCACAGGGATTGGAGAAACCGGGATGTGATCCGGATGCGTTCTTGCCGCTCGATCCAGAGGAGGCGTGTCGTTCCATCCTGCCGTCTGGCCTTGCCTGTCAACGACCAGTGATTATCGCCTTGGGAGAGGGCCGCAAGCTTGTAGCGCCGATCGTTGAAAAAGCTTCGTCCGGTCAGGCAGTCGAAATCGTTCTCGAAGAATGGGCTACGCAGAAGGAAGAACGGCCGCCGCTACCTGCCGGTGTCTCCTTGCCTTCCGTGCTGACTGAAAAAGGCGATCCAAAGCTGGGACCGGATCCGATCGACGCAGTCTTCTTCCTGGATACCTATCATCTTCTTTTCCATCAAGAGACGCTGCTGGCCAAGCTGCACGAACGGCTTTCCGCGGACGGCTGTGTCTATGTGCTCGACCGTGCGGCAAAGGAGCCTCTGGCTCGACGCGAGGCGAGCCATCGTAGAAAGATCAGCCCGGAGACCGTGAAGCAAGAAATGGCCCAAGCAGGCTTCGTACTCTCTCGCGAGGGTCCGCCGCCCGCAGCCGACCGTTTTTTGCTGGTCTTCAACAAGGCCCAAGCAGGCGCAACTGCTCCGCAAAATGAATCGCCCGATGGCGAGGAATGACATTGATGTTGTTGAGGACGAATGTGGTTTGAGTTGAACACTTGGGGGTCTTGGGAGAGGTGTCAAATGAGCTGTTCCACATTCAGGAATCGGGCCTTTCTAGCGTTCGCCGTTGTGGCAATCGGCTTGTGTGGATCCGCTCCGTCGGACGATCTGCAGACTCGCATCGAGTCTGCCAAAGAACTGAAAGTCGAGGATCTATGCACGCCCATTCGCGGCTCGCGCGGCGGCAGAGGAATCCTTGTGCCGAATCGCGACGGAAAGACGTACGACTATCTGATTCGTTACTACGACACCTACTGGGGACCGCACACCACGTTCATCATCGATCTGGCCACCGGCAAGGTCAGGCAACACGTTGTCCCCGAGTCGCTGTACAGCGGTACGACGCTGGGCTTGGATGGGATTCTCTATGGCCATCGCTTCGAGCATACGGGGACCATTCTCTGGACGTACGACCCGGTGAAAAACGAGACCAAGGACGTGCCCGGCACGGTGCCCGTGGGTGGCGAGACGAAGCCCATCGTCGTCGGGACGGACGGCAAGATCTACGGCGGTGGCAGCCGGAGTGCCACGGCGTGCGCCTACCGTTATGACCCGGACACGGGCAAGACGACGGACTTCGGCAAGATGGGCCCTTCGCATGCGCCGAATCAGTGCTGGGGGTACTCGTTGGGCTCAGACGACCGTTACGTGTATATCGCCAGCGGCAAGATTCCTTGGTACCTGGTAGCCCACGACAAGCAGACCGGCAAAGACGAGGTTCTACTGACAGCCAATAATCCCCGCGACTACATTGGCGTCAGCCAGCTTCGGTACGGATGTCGTGCTGTTTTGAAGCCGGAGGGCAAGCCCTCTACCTACTACTGGCTACATCAAGGCAAGGCCAGGGAACTGGAAGAGCCCAGAGAAAAGCCGCCTTGGCCTGAGCCTGAGAAGGTGGAACCGTGGATCGTGCAGCCAGCGAAGCCCGAGGTCTGGCTCGGCAAGGCGATTCCCAAATCCGACGGCAAGGCCGAAGTCTGGTACCGCGCTGCTGACGTCAACTCCGAAAATTCAGAGTGGAAAATTGTCAAACTGAACGTGCCGACGTACCCCGTGCCGATCCTCCGGCTCGTCGCGCTGGACGATGGGCGTTTGTGCGGCTCCGGCCAGTCGTACATGGGCAATTTCATCTACGATCCGAAGACCGGCCGGCACGAGCACCTCGGCCGTCTGCCGCTCAGCCATTATTGCACTACCTTACTGGACGGCATCGTGTACATGAGCGGCTATCCGTCTTCGGCTCTTCATGTTTTCGATCCCAAGAATCCCTGGACCGTCGAAGTCAGTTCGAAGCCCGGCGTCGCCCCGGTCGCTCCGGATCACAAGGACAGCAACCCGCGGCGCGGCGCGTACCTGGCACATCATGGTGCGGGCTGTCACAAGATGTGGAGCGCGGCGCGTGGCGCGGACGGCAAGGCGTACTTCGGCGGCCGTTGGTACCGCAACGGCATTGGTGGAGGTCTGGGCTGGTGGGATCCGCGGCAAACCGATCCGGAGAAGGCGGCGGGCGGCATCTCCGATCCGTTCAGAAACTATCAGGTCACGAATATCACGGCCGTCGGTCGCTACGTCGCGGTCTCGACCAAGGCCGTGCGCGACGAGGCTTCCGATACGGCCGCGCCGAAAGAAGCAAAGCTGCTCATGTTTGACACAAAGGCCGGCAAGATCGTCCGCGACCTCGTGCCGGTGCCGGGAGCGAATGCCACGGGACACATCGCCGGTGTGGGCGGTGACGAGCTGCTGGGCCTCACGTACGATCCTGCCGATCGTCAGCGCGAACCGGAGCCCGAGGAAATCGTCGAATACATCAAAGGCAAAGAGAGAGCCTACGGTCTGCTCGACCGGAACAGCATCCTGTACAAAGTGAATGTCGCCACGGGCAGAGTGCTGTGGACGAAGAAGATCCCCTATCCCGTCGGCTTTCGCACGAACGAGAACTTTGCGAACCAGGATGGCTTCGATTTCAGGCTTGGACCGGATGGCAAAGTCTGGACCTTCACCGGCGCTCGGTTCGAGCCGGTGAATCCCGAAAAGAAGTGGCATTACTCGTACATCAATTGCGTCCTAGTCCGCATCGACTCGAAGGACGGGACAATTGATGCCGTAGGCAAACTGGACCGCGGCGGCGAGATGGCGTTCGTGGGCGCCGACCTTTACCTGACCGGCGGATGCAAGTATCTGACCGAGAAGAACATGTACTTGCGGCGAATCCGAGGTATTGTGCCGGAGAAGTAACGGGCCATTGCAGGTACCATGTCGACAATGATGTGCCGACGCTGCCGAGAGGCTGGTTATAGATTAGTGGTTATAGATGAAAGAACTGTGGATTGACGGTGATAGACGAAGACATCTGCGGCTCCGGCCGAATTCCGGTTCTTGATATATAACCGGCAATCTATAACCAGTCATGAAGAACGCTTTTCTTTGCCGGGTAGCAGTTTCTCGAACGCGTTGCCACCCGCCAGGATTGCCCGACGAGTGGCATCGAGCGGCGTTCCTGTGATGGTGGATATCAACTGCCCACCTTTTGCGCCCATGTTGGCGGCAAGTTGCTGGATCGGTTTGGCCAACTGCGACTTGTCCGCAACGGCACCGACGGCTTCCTTCAGACGAGGTTGGGCGCCAGCGACAATTTGCCGTCCCACCTTCGTCCGGCTCAACATGACGCATAGTTTGAGCACGACCATGATCAGCGTTGGCTTGATGCCGCACGAGAGCAACAGCACCGAAAGGACTCTGGTTCCCTGGGAGACTCCCAGGCGAGTCACGACCAACGACACGAGCTCCAGCAGTTTGTCCTGGCGTTTTCCGGAGGCGTTGGCAGCGGTCCTGACCGCCTTGATCACCTGCTTGCCTGCATCTTCGGGGCCCTCGTAGCTGAAGCCCTGTTTCTGCTCGACTTTCTGGACTTCGGCCGTAAAGTCCTGTGGTTCCTCGACTTTTGCCATGGCATCGGCGAGCAGACCCACCGACTGGTAGGCACCGTCGATCGTGGTTACTGCGCTGATGGCAGTTTCGATATTGGCAAGACTAACCAGCGTGAACGCGGGCATGACAACCACCTCGTGAACACAGGTTCAATTCAACCCGGGCGTCACCAATTCGCCGCGGGCTTGAGCGTCGGGCTCTTCGTAGGCACCCAGGAACTCTGAGTTGCAGTCTAGCCAAAGGATAATGCGATGGCGTTCCGCGTCCGAGAGTTTCACGCCATAGTGCTGCTGATCGAGATAATCGAGCAACTTGGCCGCGCGGGCTCCAAACTTGCCCGGCACCACTCGGCTGCCACCGTGGACACCCGCCGTATTGAGGCTGTGGACGAGCGTCTGAAACCAGAATCCATACCGCTCGGCCAAACTCAGGTACGACCGAGTATAAGGCCAGTCCCGGCCGTCCCGATCACGAAGGTACTGGATCGTTCCACTCAGATCGATCGCTTTCTGTTGACGATGGCAGTCAACACAGTGACGGTCCAGTACCGGTTGCACCAGGCGGACGTAATTGAAAGGGTTCGAGCCTTCCACATCGGGTTTGATTCTCGAAGGCGGACGCTCAAACGCGAGCGGCGACCGAGCTGTCGTAGTCGGCGTTCGTGGTCTCGGCTCGTGACACCCTTGGCAGGTCAACTGCTCGCCCGCGTGTACATACGTGGCCGAACGCATCGACTGGACCGCCATTCCCTGTTCGTCCAGTGCCTGGAAGTAGATCAGCTTGTCTACTGGGGCCTCGAAGAAGACGCTCCCGTCGGCTTCCACCGGCACGATCCCAAGCACCGCCCGAGCGTTGCTCTGCTCGGCCACGCCAATCTTGGGTACGTTCCGACGCGGCGTACTCTTGGGCAGGATCTGTAGCACCCGAAGACTCGTGACTCTGGCGTCCTCCGGCCAGGCGAAATCGCTGTCGTAGATGTTCGTCACGGCGATCGTCGCGCCACGTTCGTCGTCGGCTTCCTTTTGGTGCGCGATGGCCGTCCGGGTCGTGCGTTCCGGGATCACTGGTGGCAAGGGGCGCGGACGCAGCGGAATCGGACTGAAGCAGGGGATTTCCGGATCGCGGTAAATCAATTCCTTGTTGCCGAACCGATCCACCCAGTAGACTCCGTGGTTCTTCGCACCGCCATCGTAGACGCACAAGTAGTCGTCTTCGCCCAGCGGCCACGGTGTGCCATAAACCAGCGATGGACGGATCGGAGCCTCTCCCTCGGGGAACGGCACCTCGGGCGTTAGTCGCTCGATTTGCGAATTGGAGTTGTCGTCTTCGATTCTCAAGTCGATTTGAATCAGCGACCCGAATGCATGACCGTGGTGCGGAGCGGCCACGGCGATGTACTTCTGAGAACCGGGTATCGCTCGGATGTCAAGCTCGGCCCAGGGTCGGTCCGCCAGGCGTTTCGGGTAGTTGCCGTGCGGCGCCCGCGGATTGCGGCCATCGGGGTAGCACGTCCAAAGGTGGTGGGCCGCCTGCGTGTCGCGGTCGATGTAGTCCCAACGGGTGTAAACGAGCATCCCGTCGTTATTGACACTGGGATGCCATTCGTTGGTGTCATGGCGGCTGAGTGCGATGATGCCGCTGCCGTCGGGCTCCATCGAGCACAGGTTGTAGCTCCGGCAAGCCCGCGTCCCGCAGCGGACGTAACCACCACGACGCTCGGAGATGAAGGCAATCCGTCCGCTGGGCAGAAAGCACGGATCGAAGTCGTTCCACGGTCCGTCGGTCAGTTGGGTCAGTTTGGAGCCGTCGGCGCGCACCCGGAAAATGTGGTAGCAGTTGGTTGTCGTCCAAACCCGCTCTTTCTCCGCTTGGGCCGACGCTGTCTCGGGATCAGCGTTTTCCGTGTACGCAAAGAGGATCGTCTTGCCATCGTAGGACAGTTCCGGCGAAAGGAACGATCCCGGCACCAATCGCTGATCCCGGAAGCGGCCGTTTTCGACTTCCGAGTCGACCAGCAGATTGGTCACCTTCGGACGATCGCTGAACGGATCTTCGATCACAAATAGCCCGCCGCCCGCCGTCGACGTGAAGCCGTAGTACTGATCACAGATGTGCTGGTAGTACGGATGGCGCCTCTTGATGAACAGGATTCTGTCGAAGTCCAGAAGTGGGTTCGAGAACGCGATCTTGCGGACCAGTCGGCGCGCGTGGAGATAGATGTCTTTCCGAACGTTCATGGGTACGGCATCGGCCCTCCCCAACTCGGTCAATCGCCCGTCGAGCTGCGCCAACTCCTCCACCAAAGGATCGAGCCGCGCCGCACTACCATTGTGCTGCAACCGCGCAGCCAGTTGGCGTCCACGCCGGACGATGTCTCGCGAGTGGGCAAGCGAGAACCCGCCGTCTGCGGGTGCCGCCACGGTGGATGTTTCGCCTGCCGTGCCGGGAACCGAATGCCGGCTGACGCTTTTCTGATCGGCCGGTTTGCCCAAAGCGATATTCCGCTGCGGATCGTCCGCTCCGTAGACCTCGATCTCGTCCAGTGCCAGATGGCAGACGCCGCCCACAAAGAGCCGCACCATCCGCGCGGTCACGTCTTTGTCCTTGAGACTGACGACCAACGGCTTGTTTTCTTTCACGCCGTAGAACACAGTGCCGTCGTGTTCGTAGACCGATTCGAACCTGTCAACCTGCCCATCGCGTGACACTTGGACGGCGATGTTGCGCGTGCGAGGCGCATGGCCCCCGTCCGTCCGGTTGTAGATCACTACGCGGTCGAGTCGGTAATCTTGTTCCAAGTCGACCTGCCACCACGGATCCTTTTCTCCCACAGCAACGTGGAATCCAAAGCGGCCGTTCTTGATACCGTCCACGGCGCCGGATGCATCCTGCGCGGTCGTGACACCCTGGGCGTTGACCTTCACCGGCCCGCCGGGTTGCGCGTTGGCAGCGGCAAATCGCCGATCACAGTCGATCCAGTCGGCCTCGACCAAAGCCTGAATCTGCCGGCCCACGTCAACGGCGTTGGCAGCGCCGGCTTCCTTGGCAGCACCGCAACGCTGGGCGACGGCCGTGGCCAGAGCCGGGACCAATGCAGCCATCGCGATCGTTTTCGAGATCCTCATGGAGGCACTCAGCATCACACTCCCCTTCTGCCATCGCCTCTCTCAGAATACCTCAACGGCAGATCAGTTTCTACGCCTTGCGAACCCTTCTTGGTGTTATGTGTTTGAACCCCGGAGTCTCAAACCGTAAGATACGCGCATTGTGAGCGGGCTCTTTGAGCGCACCGGATTTTGCAGAAACCGGGAGTACAAGACAACTGGGTTGATCGCCGATGACATGGGAGGAAACCGATGCCAAAACACACTGGACTCTTCGCACTGGCGTTTTTCGTGTGCAGCTTTATGCATCTGGGCAGCGCACACGCCGAGACTGTCAAGGCGACAAGCTGTTCTCAGCAAGATGTGCAGGCAGCCATTGATGCTGCGCGTGATGGCGATGTCGTGGAAGTCCCGGCGGGAACGGCTACGTGGATTGCAGAAGACAACAACCGCCCGGCCGTGCTGATCTCCGGCAAGGCCATAACGCTTTGCGGGGCAGGCGTGGACGAGTCCGTCATCATCGACGGGAACAGCGTCGCGTGGAGGGATCTGCTGATATGGATCGAAGGTGAAACGCCGGCGCGCGTGACCGGATTCACCTTCAAAGGCTTCATCGACAAGAACCGCGGCGCTGCGGCCATCGCCGTGCGTGGCGACTGTAAGAACTGGCGGATCGACAATTGCCGGTTTGTTGGCAGCCCGCGAGGCGTCTGGGCGTATGCCGGCTGCTTCGGGCTCGTCGACAATTGCACGTTTCTGAACGTAGGCCAAGGCGTGGTGATGAAGGGCCACGGGCCGCTGTCCTGGGAAAGACCGCTCGAGCTTGGTCTGCCGAACGCCGTCTATATCGAGGACTGCACCTTCGACGGCGGCGGGGCAGCAACGGACGGCTATCACGGAGCTCGATTCGTGTTCCGACATAATTCGCTCGTTGATACGCACGTGGCTCAACACGGATGCGATTCGGGCAACTACCGCTCTACCTTCAGCTACGAGGTCTACGACAACGTGATCGGGAAGAAGAAGCTCGGCTCGTGGGAAGTGCCACGGGGGATGCATTTCCGCGGAGGCACGGGGGTCGTCTTCAATAACACGCTCAGCGGCTTTTCGACAGGCATCGACGTTGCCAACTATCGGTCTTCAGAAACGATGCGCAAGCTGTGCGGCAAGTGGGGCATATGCGATGGCAAGAACCCCGTCGATGGCAACGAGGAGCCCAATGGCTATCCAGCCCGTGACCAGATCGGCCGCTCGACGAATCAGGTGATCGAACCCCTGTATGAATGGAACAACACACTCGACGGCGAAGACGCCGATGTTCACGTGAGCACCGGGGCGCAGCACATCAAGGAGAACAGAGATTTCTACAACGACACTCCGCGACCCGGCTACAAACCGTACGCGCACCCACACCCGCTCCGCGACCACTGGCCGCCAGAATCACCACAAGACGACGAACCACCAACGGCTCCACACAACCTGACAGTTCGCGTCGCTTCAGAAGGACAGGCGGAGCTAACGTGGGAAGCTTCCACGGACAACGAAGGCATAATGGGCTACAACGTATGGCTGAACGGGTCGCGAGTCACGACGGTAACGGATCCAGGCCATACGCAGTACACTTTCAAGCGTCTAAGTCCGTCGGCGATACCGTATACATTCGCGGCATCGGCGTTTGACGCGTCCGGCAATGAGAGTGAGGCGTGCCCTGCAGTCAAGCTCACAGAAGAATAGCCACCTTCTGAAAAGTGAAACACGAGAATCGCTGGACTAGCGCAACGCAAGGAGTACGGCGTCATGCTATCTGTTGGATCCGCAACCGTCACGGGTTTCCTGCTGAGCGTCCTGTTTGGTGGAACGCCCGGCGAGTTGGATTCCGTCAATCTGCTTTCCAATGGGGGATTCGAAGAAGGTGTGGCCGGATGGAGTCCGGCGGCCGGGCATTCTCTGGTCAGGGAAATTAGCGCGGCACATTCGGGCCAAGCGTGCCTGGCCGGGGAAGTAACCAAGCCAAACCAGGCCCTATTCCTGCGTAGACATGTGCAAGTCAAGGCGAACCGCCAGTATCGCTTCGAGATTTGGGCAAGGGCGACCAACCGTACCAAGTTGGTCCTGCACGTCGTCGAGCCGGGGCAAACCAACCGGCAACTTATCGCCGCCTGGCCGGGAATCTCCGAGCAATGGTCTCGATTTACGGCGCTGTTGTACGCGCAGCGAAATGGGATGCTCGATCTGCAGCTCGTCGCTCCTTCTTCGTACAGCGCGCCGCCGGGGCGGATATGGATTGATGATATCGCGCTTTACGAGACGTCCATGCCCGCGCCCGTGCCAGTCTCCGAGGGCGTGGGATTCAACGACGAACCGGCTATCGCTCGGGCCGACGACGGTTCGTTGTACGTCGCTTGGAACAGCTTCCGCAACGGGACCGATTCGTTGCAGATCGCGCGATACCAGTCGCGGGACGAGGAGTTCAATAGGCTTGGTCAGTGGCAGGTCCTCCGTGGCCACGGCATATACATCCTGGGCATCCGCGCTGTCGGTGCCGGTAATTCCGCCGTCGTACTTTTCGCCGCCGAGCAACACGGGAATTGGGACGTCTATTTCACCATGTGTGGTCCTGGCGGTCCGTCGGCGCCGGTAGCCGTGACTTCTGACGCCGCCGTGGACGTGAAGCCCGACGCGGCCTGGCACGATGGCACGCTTTGGGTGACGTGGGAATCGAATCGGAACGGCTGGAGGCAGGTTTTTGCCGCCTCGATTCGTGACGGAGACGTCTCTGAACCCATCGCCGTGAGCCAACCGGGGGCCTCCTGCTACGATCCTTCGATCGCCGTCCTTGACAGCGGGCAAGTGTGTTTCGCCTGGCATAGTTTCCGTCAAAGCAACTACGACATCTATCTGCGACGTCGCGCTGTCGACATGTCCTGGGGCCCTGAGATTCGCCTGACAAGCGCCCCTACGATTGACCGGCACGCCGTGCTGGCCTGCCGCGGCGATGACCTCTGGATCGTCTACGAGAACGCGCAGCTTGGGGACAAAGAGAAACTTGGCGATCAGATCGGTGAGTACCGAGTGACCAAGACTGACCTGCGGCGGCTGATTGTGGCCAAGGTCACACCAGCCGGACTGCTCGCGCCGGAGGACTATCGCCAGGTATCGCCCTTGTACCACCACTGCGAGGCCGCCTCTGCCGCCTTCGACGTCGCCGGCCGGATGTGGCTGACCGTACTCAGGCCCCAGCGACCTCAAGACGCCGGTTGGGAGGTGTGGGCCACGTGTTTCAACGGCAAAGCATGGCAGCCCCTCAGCCGTCTGTGCGCTCGAAAAGGAATGGACCGCCGTGCGGGTCTTGTCGTGGACGGCAATCGAGCCATCGTGGCCTTGCAGGTCGACGAGATTTCGCGGACCTGGTGGCGAAGCATGGAGCAGGCGCTCAAGCCCGAAAGCGACATTATCCTGGCCGTTGTTGACCTCGATTCCGCTCCACCGGCCTTGCCTGCCGATGCGATCCGTTTGGAGCCGTTGGTCGAGCCCGACGAACCGTTTCCCGCGGCCGACATCCGCGCCGCGCGGGGCGAAGACGCCAGGACGCCGACCATCGAATACCGAGGAGAAACGCTGAAGCTCTTCTACGGGAACCTCCACGAACACACCGACGTGTCCGTGTGCCAGCGGATCTACGACCAGTCGATCGACGAGAGCTACCAGCATATGCGCGACGTCACCCATCTGGATTTCGCGTGTGTGACCGACCATGGTTTCAACCTGAATCCGTACTACTGGTGCTACACAGGCAAGCTTGCGCGAGCCAACGATGATCCGGGCCACTTTCTGACGTTTCTTGGCGAGGAATGGACGTCGACCTTCGAGAAGTACAGCGAGAAGCATCCCTACGGCTACTACGGACATCGCAACCTGGTATTCGCCGATCCGTACTTTCCCAAGTGGTTCAATGCCCAGACCGGGCGGACGCCGGCAGAACTGTGGGAAGAATTGCGCAAGTTGAACGCAAACTTTGTCCAAATCCCGCACCAGTTGGCCGATACAGGCAACGTACCGGTCGATTGGGATTTCACCGACGAGCAGGCGCAGCCAGTGGCCGAGATCTTCCAGGTCCGCGGGTCCTACGAGTACAAAGGCGCTCCGCGAGAGGCCGTCCACTCGACGCCCGGTCAAGGCTATTTCATCCAAGACGCTTGGGCTCGAGGAATCGTGATTGGCGTGATCGCCAGTCCCGACCACGGCGGCGGATACGGCAAAGCGTGCGTCTTTGCGCCGGACCTGTCCCGCGAGGCGATCCTGGACGCCCTGCGCGCCCGGCGCTGCTTCGGTACGACGGCGGCGAAGATTTTCCTGGACGTCCGCGCCAACGGATACCTGATGGGCGAAAAGGTCGACGAATCGCCCGGCGAGTCGGTCAAGGTCGAAGTCCGTGTCCGTTGCCCCGCGGACATCGACCGCATCGAAATATGCCGCAACAACCGGTTCGTCTACACCAACCATCCTGAAGGGCGGACGGCCGAATTGGCTTTCGTCGATTGCGAGCCAGCCGACGGACGAAGCTACTACTACGTCCGCGTGATCCAGAAGGATAAAGAAATCGCCTGGTCCAGCCCCATCTGGTTTGGCGCCGATTGAGCGTTCTGATTTGCTCTCTCCTGGTCATTCGACGCGTTGGCTCAAATCTGCCAACGGGATATCCCCGCGTGTAAGAGACCACGTATTGCCCGTTCGATGTTCTGTAAGAGATCTCCTCGCGTCGCTCGAAATCGGTTGGACCACGACGGCGAATTGCCTCCGGGCCGTCAACCGCCAGGTACGGCCCGGCGACGCGAAACAAAGGCGAACCCCTTTCTCAGTTCCAGCAGAAAGTCCTGCAGGTTGTTGATCAGCGCCTCCTCCAAATCCGACTCTTGATGACGCGTTGGGCTGTAGAGAGTCCTTCGAACCCGCTGTCTCGGGCGGAGATGCCACAGGATTGCAGAAATGGGGCAGCAATTCAATCGGCAGCTCCCGCGTCAGCCGGATGACGCGGCGTGTTACCCCTTTCCCGTGCAACCCCCGATAGAAAACGTTGAAAAAAACGTGCGTATGGGTGATCGGGATGCTTGCATCAGGGGCGGCGGGGGATCAAGCTTCGTATCGGTCACACGTGTGGAAAGGGGGCGTCATGATGCGATATCGCGTACTGCTGCTGGGTCTCACATTTGCCGGCGGGGCCTGTCTGGCTCAGGACATGGCCGAACTCGAAGTGGACCACAACGTCGACTCCGAGTTTATCACGCCCCACACGGTGTGGGCCAAACCCTACGTGCTCGGCAAGACTCGGGTACTGTTCTTCCTGAACGGTCGCGGTACGAACCCGCGCGAGGTGATCGAACTGAAGCAGCGGTTCGACCTCGACCCACAAATGGTCTTTTGGGCGCGCATCATTGACAGCACTCAGGAGCAGTGGCACGGCGGTGAACGTGGCCTCCAACGCATGACCCGGTTGCTGACCCAGCGGTGGGATGCCTTTGTATTCCTGGATATTCCGCTGGGCAAGGTACCGGTCGAGCAGCAGTACGAAATCGTCAAGGCGGTCACCGCCGGCGCGGGACTGGTGCTGATCGGCCCTGATGACAAACGCGTGCTCAAGGACAAGAACCGACTCAAGGACCTGCCCGCCTTTCTGGATGATGTGGACGGCGCAACGGCGTTCACGATCATGCAGGGCCGGGGCGTGCGGCTGCCCAATCGCCCGACGATCGAGTATCGGCCCGGCTGGGAAGTGGAGTACGACGAGTGGTCCATGCGGTTGGGCAAGGCGATCCTGTGGGCGGCGGGCAAGGAGTCGAAGCTGAGCCTGACGCTTCAGCCGAGAGTCAAGGAACTGACGCGGGCGACGCTGCCGGCCACGGCGACGACGCTCCAGTGGCAGGGAGCGACCCATGGCATCGCCGCCAACATCACGCTCCGCCGTGACGATGGTGAGGTCATCGTCACCACCAGGCAGGCATTGGACAAGCCCGAAGGCGATCTGGACGTGAACATTCCGCTGGTGCGTGCCGGCAGATACCACCTCGACATCGTGGCCCGTGACGGCGACCGAGTGGCCGGCTTCACCAACGCCCCGCTCGCCGTCATCTGCCAGCAGGACGTTCAGCTTGCACTCGACCGGGACTGGGCCGAGGTCGGCCAGAGGCTGGCGGGCAAAGTCCAACTGGCGGAAGAGGCCCGCGCCGACCAGCGTTTGGTCATCAGCCTGGTCGACCGGAGGGATGGCGAAATCGCGCGGAAGATCGTCCAGGCCGACGCGACCGAGCAAGCCTTCAGCTTCACCGTGCAGCCTTGGTTCCCAATGCTACTCGAAGCCCGCGTCGTGTTGACGGACGGAAAGAACGAGGTCGCCTCGGCTTGGCAGTTCGCTCGAGTGGTCAAACGCCATCGCGGCCGGTTCAACTTCATCATGTGGGATACGCCCGGTGGGAATCTGGCACCTTGGGCCGAACAGGCGTTGGCCAACACCGGAGTCACGGTGCACCTGCGCGGCGGCAGTCCGGAGCCTCAGGTTGCTGCCTACGACATCGCCTGGATTCCCTACACGACCCACATCGGCGCCGCGTGTAAGCCAGTGTGCTGGTGCGACGAGGCCAAGATCCAAGCACATGTGGACGCCATTGTCGACAAACACGTCCCCGCGCGCCGGCATGGTGTATTCGCTTACTCGCTGGGCGATGAAATCGCGGTGCGAGGTTCGTGCCTGGCCCCTCATTGCCTAGAAGGCTACCGCAACTACCTCCAAGAGCAGTACGGCGACATTGCGGCGCTGAACGCCTCCTGGGGCAGCAAATACGCCGGCTTCGACGAAGTGCAACTGAGCAAGTCCGATGACAACGACGAGGCCGAGGCGCTGCGCACCGGCAACTACCCGCGCTGGTTCGACCGCCAAGCCTTTCGGTCGTACAACTTCTGCAAACTGTGCGAGCGCTTCGGCAAGGGCTTCCGCCGCATCGACCCACAGAGCCGCTGCGGCTTCGAGGGGGCCGGAAGATTCCGGGACGGTGACGATCTTGACGGGTTCGTGCGTCATAACGCCTTCTGGTCGCCGTATCCTGGTACGGCCGACGAGGTGTTGCGCTCGATTGCCCCGCGCGACTTTCCCCGCTCCAACTGGATGGGCTACACCAAGGACGCCGACACGCTGCTCCAAAAGTATTGGCGCATGATCACGCGCGGCTGCGATGCGGTCTGGTGGTGGCGCTGGGATGCCCTGGGACGCTTCCACGGCTGGCTCGCGCCCAGCCTCGACCCGTATCCCGCCGTCAAGGAGATCCTGCAGGACACGCAGATCGTGCGCGACGGCCTGGGCGATCTACTGCTTGCCTCGGAAATGCAAGCCGACGGCATTGGCATCCTGTACTCGCAGCCTTCGGCCTATGCCGCGAAGGTGCAGGCTTCTCCGACGTTCGGCAGCTACGAGAGCAACCATACGGCCGTGCACAATGCCCTGCGTGACCTGGGGCTCAACTTCCGATACTTCACCGATCTGCAAATGCGGCTGGGCGAGGTGGACCTGAGCAAGTTCAACGTCATCATCCTGCCGATGACCCAGGCCATGGGCGAGCAGGAGGCCGAGATGTTCCGGCAGTTTGTGCGCGATGGCGGTGTGCTGATCGCGGACGTGCGCCTGGCGATCTACGACGGCCATGTCAAGCCTCTGGCTGCCGGTCAGTTGGACGACGTGTTCGGGGTGAAGCGGACGGGCTTTACCGGGGCGCTCATCGCCGACGGCGTGATCAAGGTATCTTCGGCAGGCAGGAAGCCAGACCCGCTGGACCTGACGAAATTGCGGGCCGATGCGGGGATTCAGGCCACGGAGGCATCGGCGGCAGGTTACGCCGGACAGGCCCCATTGCTGCTGAGCAACCATTTCGGCAAGGGGCAGGCCATGCTGCTGAACCTGGCGATGTCCAGCTTTCCGGCCCTGAGCGGCGAGGGCACGCCGGAAGCCGCGGCCCACCTCTGGCGACAGGTATTGGGGCAGAGCCGGGTCGCCCTGCCGTTGAGCCTGACGGCGGCCGACGGCCAGCGTCTGCGCAATGTCGAGATCACGCGCTGGATGAACGGGCCGGTGCAGATCGTATCGGTATTCCGCCACCATGGCCTGCCCGAGGCAGCGAAGTTGGAGCTACAAGAACCGGTGCACGTGTACGACCTCAAGGCCCACAAGGACCTCGGCAAACAACAGGCCGTGAACCTGACGGTCACGCCCTACCGGGCGCTGTTCTACGCGCTCTCGCCGCAGCCTCTTGATGCAGTCGTGTTGAAAGCAGCGCCAACTGTCCAACTCGGAAGCGTACAGCGAGTCACGCTGACCTCGACCCTGCCGGAAGGCCATCAGGCCGTCAAAGTACAGGTGAAGCTGCCCGATGGCAGCCGGGTGGATTGGATAGACACGGTCGTGGTAACGGACAACCAGGGCGTTGTGGTCGATGTACCAGTTGCGTACAACGATCCCAAGGGCGCATGGACTGTCAACGCGATCGAGTTGTACACGGGGACGACGGCGACGGCACAGTTCACCGTCGAATAGACCAGAAACCGAAAAACAAGGAGTGACGAAACTGTCTTGTCCTCTGGCTCGCGCGTTTTGATGCCGCGCGTTCCAGAAGAAGGAGCGAGAGATCATCGCGGACTTCCAGAAGTCCGCGATGATCTCTCGGCTGGATGCCGGCGGTCGAGTATCGAAACGAACCATGGCAGCAAGGAGAATACACATGAAGAAGTTTCACTTGGCCGCAGCGTCCTGCCTGGCTTTGATTCTGTCTAGCCTGTCGCCGGCTCAGGAATCGCCGCAGGAGCCGCCACAGGTACTGGTCACCGATTCGGGCGTGAGCACGGTGACCATTGGGCCTGGAGCACCGCGGCATACGATCGGCCTGCAAGGCCATCGGCATGCGATCGTGATGGGCACCGGAGCGAGGACTTACGCATTGCGCTATGCGGTCGCCCTGGACCCGAACGACCCACAGGCGGCCATTCCGGGCGAGGGCTACATCGGCATGCCGCAGCCGTCGGATCAGAACTGGTACGCGGGCGGGTTCTTCGACCTACGGCTCAACGGGAAGAGTATCGGTGGCAAGCTGATCCACTCGCTGACCGGGCGCAGTTCCGAAGGCCGAGGTACTGCGGACTTTGTCTTCGATGCTTCGCAGGCGGTGGTCCGCGTGCGTTTCGTCGCCAAGGTCGGCGGAGATTGCGTTTACGCTCAGGCGTTGTTCGAGCCGAAGCAGGCGATCACGTCCGTGCAGGTTGCGACGCGCTGCTATCCCTCGGGCTTCACCCAGGATGGACGTCGTCACGTGCAGACCGCGAAGCGAGACTTCGCCCAAGGGGACCGCGCGGTGCTGGATGTCGAAAACGAATGGTGGACCCTGTACTACGACCGCGTCTACGACGCGGGTTACATCGGTACTACGCGTACCGGAGTCGGGCCGTGCGCGATGCTGTGGATCCCCAGCCAGTCCGAGAAGGTGGGTTTCACCGTCGGCAGCTACGGCATAGAAACGGTGATTGACCTCAAGCCCGCGCAGCGTGATTTTCGGTTCGTCTTTTTCGACTACGCCGGCAAGAAGAACGAGGCCGCGAAGGCCGATCTGCGTGGGCGGGCGCAAACGCTGCTGGAAGAATTGACGACTTTTGCGTTCAGCGACCCCAGCCTCGCGAACTGGCCGCTATCGCAGAAGCAGGCGGAGATCCAGCAGGTGCTGGCGTCTGTGCCGGAAGACAAGGAAGCTGTAGCCCAATACGAACGTTGGGGCCGGGAGTTGGCGGCTCAGGTGAATCTGGTACGTTCCGGTTCCGCTGGGGCCATCATGGCCGAGGCCAACGCGGCCACGATCATTAGCCAGTGGGAGCGCGGGCTGCCGGCGTTGAAACTGAAGGCGCTGTTGAACAGGATCTGAACGGTTCGCGAGCCGAGAAACTGCCACTGCCATAGTCGGGTACGTAGACTGGTAAACGGCAAATGGTTACTCTAAATGCATGCTGTCTGTTCACAGATCGACGGAGGCCAGCTATGGATATCACGGTTAAGCTGACGGTAAATGGGCAAGAGAAGACCATTGCCACTGATTCGCAACGGTCGCTTCTGGACGTGCTTCGGGAAGATATGGGGCTGACCGGCGCCAAGTACGGCTGCGGCGAGGGTCTGTGTGGCGCGTGCTCGGTGTTGGTGGACGGAAAAACGGTGCGCTCCTGCGTCACGCCCGTAAGTAAGGTGGACAAGACCAGCATCGTAACGATCGAAGGGCTGGCAAGCGACGATGCGCTGCATCCTGTTCAGGAAGCATTCCTTGAAGAGGGTGCCCTGCAATGCGGATATTGCACTGGCGGGATGATTCTGACGGCGATTGCATTGCTTGAGGAGAATGCCAGACCTACGGACCAGGAAATTGTCGAAGGGATGAACGGCAGTATATGCAGGTGCAACGGTTATCCGAAGATCGTTACTGCGGTTCGTCGGGCCGCGGAAAAGATGAAGGGATAGTAACTCATGACCAGGAAAGTCTTGGCGAATACCTTCGAGGCGAAACGATCCGTGCGGTCGGACGATCCAAGACCTGAGGCCAATCTGAGCAGGCGGGCGTTCATGCAGGTGCTCGGCACGGGTCTTCTTATCACTGTCACCGAACGGACCTCCTCGGGCCAGCGACGCGGCGGACGGCGTGGCAGTCGAGGTGCACAGAATGTGGCAGCCAGGCTTCACATCAACCAGGATGGCACGATCACGGTGATGACAGGCAAGGTGGAGGAAGGGCAGGGCTCGCGCGCGCAGCTCACGCAGGCCGCCGCGGAGGAATTGCGGGTGAGCGCCACGAAGATCCACTTGGTGATGGCCGATACGGCGCTGGTTCCCGACGATGGCATTACCGCCGGCAGCCGGACGACTCCAAGCACCGTACCCGCAGTGCGGCGAGGGGCAGCAACCGCGAGAGAACTTTTGACGGATCTTGCCTCGGAGCAGTGGAAAGTGGACGGCAGCGTGTTGGAGGTGAAAGACGGCACGATCACACACAAGGCTTCGAAGCGGACTGTCAGCTATGCCGACCTGGCCAAGTCGCAGGACATTGCCGAGGCGTTCAAGCGGAGCATTCCTTCGGATGTTTCTGTCACGCCGGTCAGCGATTGGGAAGTGATCGGCACATCGGTCGCTCGGCCGAACATTCGGGACCTGGTTACCGGTGCGCATCGCTACCCATCGGATATTGCACGGGCCGGTATGCTTTACGGGAAAGTACTTCACCCGCCTTCCTATGACGCGACACTCGAATCTATCGACGTATCCGCCGCCGAGGCGATGAAGGACGTGGTAGTGGTGCGGGACGGGGAGTTTGTGGGATTCGCGGCGCCATCGACGATTCGTGCCGAGCAGGCGTTGAATGCGGTTGAGAAGACGGCAAAGTGGAAGACCGTGTCACATCCGTCGAGCAACGAATTGTTCCCTCATCTGAAGAAACACGCCGGGATGGGACGGCCCAGAACACGAGGATCGGTCGAGACGGCGTTGGCCACGGCGAGCAAGAGTCTGAGCGAGACATACGAAGTAGCGTACGTTCAGCATGCGCCCATGGAACCGAGAGCGGCCACAGCGGAGTGGAAGGACGGCAAACTGACGGTGTGGACCGGCGTCGACGGGCCTCAGCGAGTCCAGGGGGACTTGTCGCGCGCCTTTGGTGTTCCGAGCGACCGCGTTCGTGTCGTTGTCCCGGATATGGGAGGCGGATTCGGTGGCAAGCATTCGGGCGAGGCGGCGGAAGAGGCAGCTCGATTGGCCAAGGCGGCCGGACGTCCGGTGGCCGTGCATTGGACGAGGGCGGAAGAGTTCACATGGGCGTACTACCGTCCGGCGGCGTTGATCGAGTGTAAAGGTGGGCTGGACGAGCGGGGCTCGCTGATTGCTTGGGACTTCACGAATATCAACGCTGGCGGTTCAGCAATCGATACGCCTTACGAGGTCCCCAATACACGAATCCTATCCGTGGGCTCCGATTCTCCTCTGCGCCAAGGCGCCTATCGGTGCCTCGCGGCGACGGCCAACAATTTTGCACGCGAGTCCTTTATGGATGAATTGGCGGCAGCCGCCGAGGCCGACCCGCTTGCGTTCCGGCTGGCTCGTCTCGAGAACACTCGCATCCGAACCGTGCTGGAGGTCGCCGCCAAACACTTCGACTGGACTGCGAGGCGGAAGAAGGTCACGCCGGAACTGGGCGTGGGCTTGGCCTGCGGTACGGAGAAGAACTCGGCGGTGGCGGCGTGTGTTGAAGTGGGGATCGATCGCCAACGCGGCGAGATCAAGGTGCACGAAGTGTGCGAGGCATTTGAATGCGGACCGGTTCAGAACCCGGCCAACCTGGTGTCTCAGGTGCAGGGTTGCATCATGATGGGAATGGGGCCTGCGCTGCGAGAAGCGATGCAGTTCGAAGACGGCAAGATTCTGAACGCCAGCTTCGCCGGATACCAAGTACCCCGGTTCAAGGACATGCCCAAGATCGACGTACATCTGGTCGACAACACGGACATCCCGTCGGCCGGCGGAGGCGAGACGCCGATCATTGCGATCGCGCCCGCCATCGCCAATGCCGTCTTTGCCGCAACGGGTCTTCGCATCCGCTCGATGCCGATCCGGCTGCCCGGTACACTTCCGCCTACTGCGACCTAACCGTGCATAAGCAAGCTTCTGCCCAGGTGGCTTGGTTCTGTCCTCACGTTGGCCGCGCGTCAGCGATTTCGATTACAATTCGTTTTCCCAACGCTTCCGCGTAACGTTCCAGTGTGCGGATTGTCACATTCGGGGTTTCATTTTCGAGGCGACTTAACGCCGAGCGTTCTATGCCGGTGCGATCGCGGATGTCCGCGAGACTAAGACCTAGTGCTTCACGAGCCTGCTTCAACTCCATGATTGCCGCGTGCGCGACGGGACTCACCGTTGGCTTCTTGATGCGGTCGGAGAATTCTGCTGCCACCTGCTCACGGATGGTATCGTATTTGGCGGCTTCTTCGTCCGTGAGGTATCGCCCACGTGACCTTCGTTTCGCCTGCTTCTTTGCCATCATTCTCCCCCCCAGATCCCAGATGAATTCAATGTAGGGCATTGGGGCTCTCGATGTTAAGATAAATGTTAACAGGCGACTGTGCCAAGGTCAAGTTCGGTCAGCAGTCCCAATAGCGGGGAGAGTCCTCTCTGGGAACGTCTGTTCGAGACGATTGGAGAGCAAACCGTCGCAGGAAGAAAAAGCTCGACTATCCGTCGGCTGGCGGAGGCGAAACGCCGATCATTGCGATCGCGCCGGCCATCGCCAATGCCGTCTTTGCCGCAACCGGCCTGCGCATCCGTTCGATGCCGATCCGGCTGCCGGACACACCGCCGCCTACTGCAACCTGACCGCGCGTAGGCAAGCTTCTGCCCACGCGGCTTGGTCGGGTGCCAACGGGACAGGCGGCGGTTTGGAATGGTCTGCTGCGCGATCGTAGCTGAAGAGGTCATAAATCGTGTGGAATGCCTGCTGCAGATCGAGCGGGACGTCCGGGTCGCCGGGCAGCAGGGGCACGGGGGTAGTCGGCAGCGGCTGTTCCAAGGGAATCGGCCAGATCTCGACGCGCCGCCGTCGGCTCGCGCGGCTGAGGAACACAAAGTACGGCACCGACGGGAGGGCCCCGGCCACGGGGAATCGCTCGCCGATCTGCAACAGATCGATTTCCAGATAGTGTACGTCGCTGGCAAGGTATTCCCGACGCTTGGCCTGGAACTCCGCCAAGCCCTCACCGCGTTTATTGGTCGGCGAGAGCAACTCGATGGCGGTCACAAGGCGCCGCTCGTAGACATCGCGAATTTCGACAAAAGTCTGCGGAAGGCTCTCGGGCAGCAAGACATCGAGCACCAGCGAAGCCGTGGCAATCGTGGTTTCGGCACGATTGTCCCCTGGTTCCGAAGCATACACCCCGACATCGGGCGACCGTATGGTCGGGCCGAGTTCAATGGGGTCGGGAGTTGCCACGACGACCCGCTCGTTGGTCAAGACCAAATACCGCGGCCGCAACTTGGGGGCCAACTGACGCGCGATTTCCTCAATCAGGTTGCTGTGAACCGTGGTCCACGCCGGGCCTTCCAAGTACGGATCCATGCCTGGAAAGGGGTTCGGCATCGGGTTTTCCCCTCGCGGGTCAGAGGAAAGTGCGATCGAATACAAATCTATAGCATAGATCATACCACGCCAATCCTCCAGTCACTTCACGTCGATGGGCATCCTGACGCATTCGCAGGATGGAACCCGACAATCGTGAGGTCTTCCCGCGCCGCACCGATCTTGAGATAATAAGGGGTAACGAGCCCGTTGCCGGTGCCGAGCTTTGCGTGCGGCAACCCCGGTTGGTGCCGAACGGTGGAGTCGCCGATCATTGGGCTTGGGGAGTTCGCGTCGGTCTGGTCGGCAGTTCGCGGTGGGAGGCAAACTCTATGACTGTCATGGGACACGTTCGAAATGGTGTGGTCGTGTTCGATCAGCCACTGCAAGTTCCCGACGGAACTGTTGCGCGAGTCGACCTACTAACTCCGGACCAAAGCACACCGGCGCCTCCGCAACCCCGGCAGGGCGGACAATGGAAGGGGCGGGTCGTCATCGCTCCCGATTTCGATCTCCTGCCAGACGACATCCAGGATGCGTTCGGGATGAACGACTCATGAAGAGTCGACGAAGCAGCTTCGGCCGCGATGGCTGGCTGTGATTTTTGCCGGTGACCGGATCGGTTTCCAGCAGAAAGCACCGCCGCACCACCTGATTCACACATCGACGATGGCACCTCATCCGGCGAAGACAATTCCACTCTCGCAAAGCGTACCATCGCAGACCTCTTCAATTACCCAAATTATTGTCGAACCTTGCATCTGATTCCGTGACGCCGCGGACCTGGAGCCGTATTTGTCACGAGTTCTGCGCCCGCTCCTCGGTAGGCGAAGCCTACTTTGCCGTCGCGCTTCCGTGAGCCGATGATCTGCTGTCTCGCTTTCTTGATATCGACATCCTCAACCACCAAACGAGTCGTGTCGCCGATATCTCCCCGGAGCAAAGCCGCCTGCATCGCCAGATAGGCCAGTTCACGGACCTGAGCGCCGGAGAAGCCGTCAGTTGCCTCCGTGAGTTCATTCGAGACGATTGGAGAGCAAACCGACGCAGGAAGAGAAAGCTCGACTATCCGTCGTCGCTCGGTTTTCTCTGGCATTCCAATCTCCAAGACGACATCGAAGCGGCTTGGCCGATCCTTCAAGGCAGGCTCGATGGCATCCAAGTCATTGGTTGTCGCCACGATGATCAGACCGTCATTCCCCTCCAGCCCGTCCATCTGGGCCAACAACTCTCCCAACGGTCCGGTTCGAAGCTGCGAGTATCGATCGGCGCCAAATAGATCAAGATCTTCCAAGAACAGAATCGTAGGGCGGAGCCGCCGTGCCAGTTGGAACAGATGGCGCATGGAGGGCAAAGACTCGCAGTCTCCTGCCGTCGCGTAGATGAAAGTGGCCAGCCCTTGACTCGCCAGTACCTTACCGATCATCGTCTTTCCCGTACCCGGCGGGCCGTGCAGCAGCAAGCCGCGTTTCTGGGGAACACCGTACTTCCGGAACAATTGTCGGCGTTCGAGCAACCCAGCCGTGTTCTCGACGAGGGCCTCGCGGACGTGGCCGGGCAGCGAGACATCATCCCACGTAAGATTTGGCAACTGCGGCAGCAGACTGCCGTCGGCCCGCAGCGTTTGCCTCCGCAGGTAGTGGTTGTCCCGCATCCATCGCTCCAGAATCGAGAACTCTTCGGTCACAGCCTTGTGATCGTCCCGCCGTGAAATGATAGCGAACTCATAATACTCACCATCCCCAGTATTATGTGGCCCTGACAGCGTCAGTACGCGCCCTTTCCCGTTTGGCAGTCGGTAGAAAAGACTGCCGTTGTCGACAAAGTCTCGCCACTCGCCGGGTCTGATCTGCCAACGCACACGCGAGGGACACCAATTCCGCCACTCCCTTTCGCCGCCTGCCTCGAACTCCAGTTTCCACTTGGGAAGACATGCCGCCAATGCGTTGTGGATCTGGGGCAGGTCGTACACGGGATGTTTACTCGCGTGTCTACCCATTTCAGACCGCTCTACACCGAGATGCTGCCGGAGATGTCTCTCCACCGGATCTAACTCGGCCTCGCGATGTTCAGCCAAGGTCGCTTGGCAGTAGGGTTTACTCAGGTAGGATGCCTCGTCGCTTCTTCTTTGCATGTTCAGGAGTTCCTTAGGTAATCGAGTCGGGTCTCTACGTCAAACAAATACGCAACGCCATTGACAAAGGCGGGTCATCGGCCAAAAAAGAATTTCTGAAATCGCGGCAGAATGTCCCACCTGTGTCAACGCCGAGGACAAGAATGCGATAGAACGAATGTGATCTGACATCAGCGTCATCCGGAGGAACAGGATCATGCCGGCGAAGAAATCGGCAACCTCGAAGGCCCGACCCGACGCTGACCGCCGGGTTCGACAGGCGGACCGCTTGGCCAAGGTTTTCCGTATCCTGGAACTTATCCAGGGAAACGGCCGTTGGAACGCGGCCAACTTGGCCGCAGAGCTGGAGTGTACCGAACGCACCGTCCACCGATATCTCGACGTGCTAAAGTACGCCGGCATCCCTTTCTGGTTTGACAACCAGCAGAGGTGCTATCGTGTCCGTCCGGAGTTTCGCTTTCCCACGTTGAACCTGAACGAGGACGAGTTGCTGGGACAGGCGCTGGCCGCCGTTGTCAGCGGCACGGAGGGGCTGGGCCTCGGCACTGGTGGCAAGACCACGACACAGAAGCTGGCCGCTGTTTCAGACGACGCGGCGCGGCGTCTGTTGGATCAGGCATCGCAGTTGGTTTCGATCCTCGATCTGAAAATGGTGGATCATAGCCAGCATCAGGAGGCGATTCGGACGATCCAGTGGGCGCTTCTGAAGTCGAAGCAGTTGGCCGGGAAGTACGCGAGTCCCTACGCGGGCCAACCGTATCGAGTCACGCTTCATCCCTATCGACTGTGTTTGATCCGACATGCCTGGTACCTAATAGCCAAGCCCTCGGACAAGGACGAACTGCGGACCTACCGCATCAATCGCTTCAAGACGCTCCAACTGCTCGACGTCGATGCCGAGATACCGGCCGACTTCGACCTTCAGGCGTACCTTGGCAACGCCTGGGGAGTCTTTCGCAGTGGCGAAATCCACGATGTCGAGATACGCTTCGCCCCCGAGGCCGCCACGCAAGTGACAGAAACCCGCTGGCACCACACACAGCAGGTCAAGAGACATCGCGACGGCAGCGTAAC
>JADHUC010000126.1 GCA_016784735.1 Pirellulaceae bacterium
CGAACAAAGCTAGCCCGCTTGGAGAGGATCAGCTAGCGAGAACGTACGTGGCACGAGCGCAACAAAAGAAGAGAATTCGACACGCCACCAAAGACAAACTCAACGCCAAAAAAGCACGAGCTTCCCGGCTTAGTTCAACTCTCTAATTAGCCTGCGGAGGAAGCGGCGCTATCTGACCGCCATCCTGCAGGATATCGTGTGTGCTTCTGAGGGGGATGCTAGCCGTTAAGTCGTGCCGTGTCAAGTGTTTACGAGACGAAAGCTCCATTGTCCTTCGCGTGATATCCGGACATGAGATTGCAGGATATCGCGCTGCGCCTTTGCGCGTTATCCGACGGCGAGTGTCCCGGCGCGTTAACCGGCGCGCACACGCCGCATAACGCGCGAACCACGCTGGTCCGTCGCTTACCGTAAGTCCCCTGCGATCATGGACTTGGACGAAAGAAGTGAAAGTCCGCTGTGCGCGCTATCCGGCGCGGCTTCGCAGGATAACGCGCGGAAATCGGAACCAGGCAAAGGGCGATGAACGCGTTTCTGACGCACCTGGCGGTCGAAGCAAGGTAATGAGTTCGACGCAAAACCAAGCGTCACGATCTATCTGCTCGTGATGAATAAACCGGGCGTGGCGGTCAACAGCCCGGTTCTCGAAACGACTGCGCAAGGCGAAGCCCCGATTTGGCGCACCGAAGGGGCAATTCGGACTTCGCCTTGCAGCGTCACTCATCATCGGCCGGCCTCGGCTCCTCCACGACCAAGGGCGGTCGACCGTACCGGCGACGCAGTCGATTCACACGGTCGAAGATGCCCGGTTTGCGGAGGATGGCTCGCTCCAGGCGCCTTTTGCCTGGGAAGTCGAGTAACGCTAGGCCAATCAGGATTGTCAGAACACCTTGGCCAGGAAAAAAGCATAGGACGATGCCGACGATGATGAGCGCTACGGCGCCGAGGTTCTTCAGGATGACTCCCGACCACCGCAGGACTGGGTGATGGTCGATCCACAAGTCGCGATTGTGGCTGTCCAGGAAATAGGTCGCCGGCAGTCTTATCAAAAGAAAGCCGATCACAACGATACTGAAAACGAACGTCCCGGCGAACAGGCCCAGGGCGCTGAGTATGTATCCCCAACTGAGATCAACAACGCCTTGGATCAACGGAATGGCTCCCGAGATCTACGAATCGTGTTTCGCTACTTGACCGCGTTTTCCGTTCCCTGCATGACGTTCAATGCGCGGTTTGCCACCCGGACGACATATTTGTTCTGTTTGTCTTTTAATGCTTCCTTCAACGCGGGAATGGCTGGACGCGCTTTGTCGCCAATGCTATCCAGCACGATAGCGGCGTTCAGTCGGACCCATTCGCCGTCGCTGCCCAATTCGTCGATCAGCACGGGTAACGCTTTGTCCTCGGAGTCCATGATGCACAGAGCCCGCGCCGATGCGATCCGAACACTGGGCGAAGCGTCTCGCAGGGCGTCCAGCAGCCGGTCCTTGGCTGCGACGGCTTCGGTGCCAAGATTGCCAAGCCCAATGGCTGCCCAGTAACGTACCGCCGCATCTTCGTTCGACAGAGTACGGACGAGTTGCGGCAGGGCGTCAGTGCCTTCGAGGGCCAGCGAAGCCGAGTCGCGGAGTTGCTGCATCAATGTTCTCCCGCCTGTCTGGCGAAGAATGCCGAAGCGATTGTTCAGACGCCGCTCGCGCTCGACGATCTCCGGTTCCGGCATCAGACCCAAGTCCTTGGTTTCCAGCACCCATTCCAGATGCGCCTTGCGCATCCGCGTCAAGATCTCTTGGTGGTTCGGCGAATCAGCCAGGTTGTGAAGTTCGTGTGGATCTTTCTCCAAATCGTACAGTTCCTCGACGGGCTTGGTGGGCGCCATGAACAACTGCGCCGCTGGCGGGAGGTCGCCTTCGGCATCAACACGGCGGATTTCGCGCATCGTGGCGCCTTTCTCGGGTGTGTTCATGTACTGGTAATAGGTCTTGAACGGCTCATAGTTCCGAAGGTATTTGTACCGCTTGTCCCGCACCGCGCGGATGATATCGTAGCGTTCGTCCATGCGATCGCGTGCCCCGTATACGAATTGACGCTGTGGCGTCAGTTTATCGCCCAGAAACGCTCGACCCTGCATGTGATTAAGGATTTCGATTCCCGCCAGATTCAACATCGTCGGCGCCAAGTCGATCAAACTGACCAGTTCGTCCGTGACGGTTCCGGGCACTCCTTGTCCGCTCTGCCGAAGCGGTTCCGGAATTCGGATGATCAGCGGCACGTGCATGCCCGAGTCGTAGAGCCAACGTTTGGCACGCGGCAGACCGACACCATGATCGGACCAGAACAAGACGATGGTGTTATCCGCCAGGCCGTCCTCCTCCAACTGCTTCAAGAGGCCGCCTGCCCAGCGGTCCATTGCGCTGATTACGTCGTAGTAGCGTTTCCAATCCTCGCGCACGACCGGCGTATCGGGATAATACGGCGGCAGCGTAAGTTTGCCGGGGTCGTGCAAGTGGCTCGGCGGCAAGCCTTTGGTCACGCTTTCGTACTTGCTGGTGCTGGCGATGCCGCTTTCATGACAGCCCGTGTAGTTGAAGACTGCGAAGAACGGTTGATTCTTGTCCTTCCGTTTTCGCCAGTGGGCCTTGCCGCTCGATTCGTCCCAGGTTTCTTTTGGGGTGCTGACCAATTGGTAATCGGTCTTCGAGTTGTTCGTGCAGTAGTATCCGGCTTCACGCAGATACTGAGGAAACAGCTTCACGTGGTCCGGCAACCGAGCCTTGCACCGCATGTGATGCGTCCCCAGGGTCGTTTGATACATGCCCGAGATGATGGCCGATCGGCACGGGGCACAGACGCCGGCGGTGACAAACGCGTTTTCGTATCGCATGCCATTCCGGGCAAGCTGATCCAACACGGGTGTGGCGGCCTGTGGATCGCCATAGCACCCCAAATGCGGGCCGATGTCCTCGCAGCTTAGCCAAAGGATATTCGGCCGTTCGTCGGCCGACAGCGTCGAGCAGAAGTGGGGCAGGAGCCCTGCCGCCAAGAGAACCAACAACGGGAACGGATTCAACAAAGAGATGCGCATGATACTACTCCTCCGTATGGCGTGCCTTTCTCTGACATTCTGCTATCAGAACTCAGCGATGTGAAGGGGAGGAGCAGCGAGGACTGCGGATGCGACGAACCACTCTCTAATCAGGAGCCGGTGGAGAGCACGGAGGTTCACTCCTTCGCCCCGTGCTCGACCAAGAGCTTGATTGTACGCCTCTGAAGGCTCCTTCTGTTGCCGCCGGACACACCGGTCGCTGCCTTGACAAGGTCGATTGGTGTTCTTCCGCTTGCGGTCTTGGCGTTGGCATCCGCGCCTTTCGCGATCAGCAGTGCGATCATGTCCAGCCTGAAGTGTTTTGCCGCGGCGTGTAGGAGTGTGAGGCCCTTTCCATCATCCTCGTTGGCCGTGACATTGAAGTCGGCGCCTTCGGCCAAGAGCAGCTTGACGGCCTCTGTATTGCCCTTGGCGGCGGCGGCGTACAGGGCGGTGGCGCCGTTGTCGGCCCTGGCGTCAACGTCTGCGCCCGCGGCAATAAGGACCTTAATCGTCGCCGTGGGATCGGTGTTGTAGTCCGAGACTTTGGAATACGTGCTGGCGGCGCCGTAGTGCAGCGGCGTGCGTCCTTTTCCGTCTCTTGAGTTGACGTCGGCCCCTTCGGCAATCAATATTTCGACCAAACGTGGCTCTCCAGATGCGGCCGCAGGATGGATGGGCAGTCGTCCTTTTTCGTCCCTTGCGCCGATATCTGCTCCGTGGGCAATGAGGATTGCGGCACCGGTTGGGTCAGCACTGTGCAACGCCGTGGCTCCGTAGCGGTCCCTTGAGTTCACGTCTGCGCCGTGGGTGATAAGCAGCTTGATTATCTCGGACCTGTCCCATGAGACCGCATCGTGCAGTGGCGGTCGGCCACGCATCCATTCGAGTGGCCGCGTTCCGTCGTTACCGGCTGGGGCGTTGACCGTCGCCCCATGCTCCAGAAGCAGTTTTGCCACTTCCGTGTGACCTCGTACGGCAGCCCACTGCAAGGGCGTCCGGCCACACAATCCCTTTGCGTCGGGATCGGCGCCGTGTTTCAGGAGCACGGCCGCCGCGTCGCGGTGCCCGTAGCGGACCGCGCAGCCCAGAGGTGTGATCGAGCGAATGCCCTCGCCGGAGGCGGCATTTGCAGCGGCGCCTTTCGAAAGCAGGAACTCGACCATGCCTTTGTCACCGCGCTCGGCGGCCTTCTGCAAGACCGTACGGCGGCGCGAATCTACTGCCTCTATACCCGCTCCGCTGTCCAGCAAGAATTCAATGACCTGCCGCTGGCCACCCAGGGCAGCAAGAACCAGTGGCGTTTGTTTGTCGTTGTCCCTCGAATCCACGTCGGCGCCCTGTTCGACCAGCTTCTTTACCTCTGGCAGATCCCCCGTGAAGGCAGCGAAATGCAGGGCGGGAAAGGTGACCGCCGCACCGTTCTCAAGCATTAGTTCAGCCATCTGCCGGTCGCCGGCCATGATAGCCTCGTACAGGGCTTTTCGATCGGCCTCGGCACCGGCGGCGATCAGCAGCCGGGCAATTTCAAGGTGACCGCCGGACGCGGCCTTCATCAGCGGCGTCTGGTGACTTGATCCCTCTGCATTTACATTGGCACCAGCCGCGACGAGCAGTCTTGCCGCTTCGAGGTGCCCGGCGCTAACTGTCCGGCCAAGCGGCGTTCGTCCGTTGCCAACCGTGTTGACCTCGGCACCAGCATCCAAAAGGATCTTGACCGTCGGCGCATGCCCGTTCTCGGCGGCCAGGCTCAAGGGCGTATAGCCGAGGTTGCTCTTTACCTTTGCGTCTGCGCCCTTGGCGATCAGGAACGTGACAAGATCGGCATGGCCGTTAGCCGCCGCGTGAAACAGCGGCGTCTTGTACCATATGTCCTTTGTTTCAATCGTGGCTCCTTTGGCCAGCAGCAATTCGACCATCTCCTTGTGGCCGGCATGGGCAGCGACGGCCAAGGGCGTGCGACGGTAGCCGTTCTTCGCCTCGATATCCGCGCCGGTGGAGATCAGCCGATTGGCGAGATCCCCGTGGCCGTTCTGGGCCGCCCAATAAAGGGACTTGTCAGGCTTTGGCTGAAGTCTGGCTGCGGCCTCGTCAACTGGCTTCGCGGGCTTGTCTTCGATGACGGGCCTCGCGGGGCGGGTTTGGGCTAAGGCAACGCCGAGCCCGATGCTTGCCGTTGCCAGACCCACAGCCACAAGCCAAAGCAGGCCGGCTCTTGGATTGGGGCATCTGCCTGCCAGGACGCGGCGAACCCTTGCGGCCAAGCCGCTTCTGCTTCGGAGAACGGCGGGGATGAAGGCCATCTGGCCTTGGGGCGCGAGGTCCAGGAGTGATTCGGCGTAGTCGGCACACGGGCGTCCGCAAGCCAATACCCAGTCGTCGCAGGCTCGCTCACTCAGAGTCAGCAAGTGTCTCCTTGCCCACCACAGGAGGATCTGCCAGGGCAGAAGACAGACGGCCAACTCGGCCAGCAGGCCGGCAACGTGGTCTCGGCGTTTGTAGTGCGCCAATTCGTGGCAGAAGATGCTGACCCAGTCGATTCCGTCGTGGTTGCCGTCGACGGGGGGAAGTAATAGAGCGGGCTCCGAGTTCCAGCACCAGATCATTGGGCTATGGACGCGCTCGTGGGCCAAGAGGCGGACCGATCCACCGATTCCGACCTCGGCGCCTGCAAGGTGGGCGGCTTCGCGGACATTTTGCCAATCGGCGGGGACGGCGGATTTTGCCAAGCGGACGCCCATGGCAAACTTGAGGACCAGGCGCAGTGCGAGCATCGCACTCACGGTCACCCAGGCAAAGAGGAGAACCGTGCGCCATGGGAATTGTCTGCTCTCGGATGGCGTCGGGAGCGGAGCGGAGTATCTGTCAGCCCGCGGGCTGGCTGGCTTCACTTCAACACCCTCGGTTTCCACAAGTGAGACAGACCTCAAGGAACGGTCTGTCCTCGACTCAAGGTGCATGGGCGCAGCCTTCGTGATATCGAGCCGAGGTGAAGCGGACAGATTGACCGCGATAGGTTCTGCGGGCGCGGCGATCGCGACCGGCTCGGCCGCAAAGAGTCCGAGTCCAAGATACCTGACCGATACGGTCGCCAGGGGCACGACGACGGCGGCGACGATCGCCAGGAGCAGAACGTGATGCGCTCTTGACGGGCGACGTACGAATGCGAAAGCGGCAACGAGGCCCATCGTAGTGAAGGCCGCACTCTGCCAAAGGAAGGTCCACAAGAGAGCGTTCTCGGTCAGGATCTGCCGTATCATTTCTTGCCCTCCTTTCGCTTCTGGTTGATCAGTTTGCGCAGTTCCGCCAGCTCGGAATCGGTCAGCTTGCTTTCGCGCATCAAGTGTTGGAACATCAGGACGGCGTCGCCGCCGAACATCCGGTCGACGAACCCGCGTACGGACCGTGCCCCGGCCTCTTCACGCGTGCGAGTGGGCTCGTAGACGTAGCTCTTGCCTTCGGTACGGTGGCGGAGCCAGCCGGCCTTCTCCAGCTTCTGCATAGTCGTCAAGACAGTTGTGTACGCCAGCTTCCTCGTGCGAGTGAGTTGCTCGCGGACCTGGTGGACGCTGGCCTGATCGAGGTCCCAAACGATCTCGATGACCGCCCGTTGAAGCTCGCCCAAATCGTCAAGTGACTTCTTGCTCACGCATGATCTCCGTATATCAGATTCAATGGTTATTTTGTTACTACGAACAAACGTACTATAGTTGATAGTAGATGTCAATAGGGCGCAGCCAGTAGTTTCTGCGCACGCCGTGTTCGGCTTTGAACTCGAGTGTGAGAACCCTTCGAGGGGCGGCAGATTGTTCGGTCCTTGAAGGCGGCATGAAAGAAACACATGTACAAGCAGTCGAGGTGAAATCTGGGCAAACGACGAATGGCCTTTGGGCATCAATATTCAGACGATTCGGCCGAATTGACGCAAGATGTTTCATGCCAGCGATTTGTGGCGGGAAGATAGTGCCGCGGGCCCGATCTGGGCAAGAAAGCGCTTGACCAATCCGGTTTTGGCTCGTCTGGCAGGTTAGAATACTTGGCAGCGCGATGAAAAGGTTGCTCGTTTAACCGCAAGTCGGAGGCGTGCGCGTCCGATCCCGCGCACGCCTCCGACTTGCGGTTAAACGAGTGGGCGAGCTAGGCGAGCCGGGATTCGACTCAGCACGGGCGGCCAAGTGCGGTGAGAACTCTGCTGGAAGAACACGTTCCGCGCGTATGGCGTTTCGCGCTGCGGTTGACCGGAGACCGTGACCAGGCGGAAGATCTGACGCAAGAGACCTTGCTGCGGGCGTGGCGACACCGTCGTCGTCTCCGCGACCCAAACAAGACGCGGGTTTGGCTGTTCAAGATCGCCACCAACTTGTGGCGTGATCAGGCGCGCCGCGCAAGACGCCACTCGGAAGAGACGACCTCGTCGGCTGACGAACTGCCAAGCTCGAACATGCCGCCCGAACAACATGTGATCGACCGGGAAGACGTCCAGCGGACCTTGGACGCGATGGATGGCCTGCCGCCACGGCAACGCGAGGTGCTGTATCTTCACGCATGCGAAGGGCTTTGCCTTGCAGAGATCGCAGACGTGCTCGATATCAGTTCCGATGCAGTCAAAGCCAGTCTGTCCCTGGCGCGAAAACGAATGCGCCGACAACTCGATGATCTGTGTCCGGACCGCTTCCCTACGGGATGAATCACCGCAATGAATGCTTCACGATGCGATCAACTCGACGATTACTTCGCTGGCTGGCTGTCCGAAACCGAGGCATCGGACTTTGAAGCACACCTGGCCGACTGTGCAGTCTGCCGGAGACAACTGGATCAGCAAAGGCGAATTGACGGTCTGCTCGCCCAAGCGGCCGGACGGCTCGAACCGGTTCCACACGGGCTGGTCGACCGTCTCGAGTCGCAGATCCGGTGTTTCAGTCGTCGCCGGACGGTTCGAACGGCCTGGGGTCTCTCGGCGGCTGCCGCGATGGTGCTGCTGGTCGGCGTGTGGTTACACATTAGGAGGCCAGAAGGCCCGCAACCGGCCCCCAAGAGGCAAGACGAACCCATGATCGTCCAACAGGACGTGAGGCCGCCCGCCCAGGACGCCTCGGACGCCGAGCCGCTCGTGCAGGTTAGGCCTTCCGATCCGTCGGCGGCGATCTTGATTACCGAGCAAACTCAAAACCCGAACGTGACTATCGTCTGGTTTCACCCTACGGTGAAGCCGGCTCGCCGCCCCAACGGCGCCGATACAAATTGACCCTTTTACCCCTAGGATAGGAGGAAACGATGATGCGTTGTACCAATTCACGGTTTGCGGTCGGGCTTGGACTGTTGGCAAGTCTCGTCGGCGTGTTTTGCCTGTCGGTCGGCCCGGCAGCGGCGGCAGACGCCACACTTCCCGATCCTTATGCGGTCGCGTCTAAGAAAGCCGCACCGAAGGACGAACAGAAACTCCTCGTAGTTTACCCTCTGAGGCATGTGGACGGCCAAACCGTTCTCACGACGGTGCCGCAGGTCTTTCCAGATGCCACGGTTACGTTGGATTCCAGGACCAACCGGGTGCTGGTGCACGCCTCACGGTCGGGGCACGCAGTCGTGGAAGAACTGATCAAAGCACTCGATGTCCCGCCCGAAGCCGGCGAGAAAAAGGAGGAACAGAACACCCTCGAGGTCTACTCTCTGAAGTACGCGGACGGTCAGACCGTTGTCATGATGGCGGCGGAGGTCGTTCCGGATGCCATGATGACGTTGGACAGCGACAGCAAGCGACTGATCGCATACGCATCGGCATCGGAACACAAGCGCCTGAAGGAATTCATCCAGCAGATCGACATCGCGCCCGAGTCCGGCGGGGGCGACCAAATCAAAGTGTTCCAACTCGTCCATACCGAGGCGGCATGGATCGCGCAGGCCGTGTCGGAAATCATCGACACGGAAGGCGTGAAGATGGCCGTCGATTCAAGAACCAATTCCATCCTGGCGGCCGGACCGGAGCGTACGCTAGAGGGGGTCGAAGCATTACTGATGCGGCTGGACCAGGAATCGCCGGGACGCAAGTCGGAGGAGGCGTTTCGCGTGCGCATCGTCTGGTTTGCGGAGGGATCGCCGGGAAACGATACGGCCAAGCTGGACAAGGACCTGCAGGCGGTGCAAGCTGAACTGTCCCGGATTGGCATAGGGCCCATTCGCTCGGTGGGGCAAGTGATGGTCAACACCACATCCGGCGGCGAATTCCAAATCGGATGCTCGGCCAAGTTGGGAGACGATCTAGCCGATCTGAAAATCAGCGGGGCACTCGACATCATGGAGCAAAAGACGCCCCTTTTGAGAATCGAGATCAACGCCATGGCGGAGCACAAGGCCGGAGACGGTGTCGCCCGAGGCAGCGCAATTGTGCGGCTGGTTGAACTCAGTACAGAGATTGCCGCACCTCTGGGGCACTGCGTCGTACTGGGTGTTACACCGGTACAGGAAAAAACGTTGGCCTTCGCCGTGCAGGTCCAGTCTGACGACGGTTGATCCGCGCAACCCTCCATGGGGCAGCGCACGTTCTCCCGCCGCTGCCCGACACGAATTGGCGCTGGTTCTTTGGTTCGCCTCGACACAATGCAGGCCTCGTTCGCCGCCCGTAACCATTGACCGACTGCGCCACATCGCCCATCATGATTTCAGTCGGCCTTTGTTTTCGTCGACATCTCGCGGAATCCGTTGGCCTAGTTTGAAGAGGAACCAGAAGATGCATTCTTTGTGTGGAGTTTGTGGTCGCAGATCCGTTAGTCTTCCGTTGGTCGTGCTATTTTCTCTTGGCTGGTCGGTATCCGGAGGTTTTGCCGACGAGTCCGCGTTTCGGGCCTATGACGAGTTCGACGGTAAGCTCGCGCTGAAATGGGGCCCGGTGCGTCCGGACGCGACGCATGCATCACTGGAGAAGAACCCCGGCAAGTTCACGATTACCACCCAACGCGGCAGCATCCATGGTGATGAAAAGAACGATGCGTTCGGTGAAGGAATCCAGGCGAAGAACCTCTATTTGATCCCCAACCCGGCGGACGGCGACGGCGATTTCGTCGCCACAACCTGCATCGAGTCATTCTCCCCGGAGACCCATTGGCAGCAGGCTGGCCTGATCGTCTATGACGACGACGACAACTACCTGAAGTGGGACCTGGAATGGGACCGGAACAGTCCGGCCGGCGTGTCGATCGTGTTTCTCCAGGAGACCGATGGACGATCGGACTACTCCGCCACCATGCCCGAGGCCGACACCGAGAAGTTCTGGCTCCGCTTCACCAAGCGCGGCGATGCCTACCAGTACAGCTTCAGCACCGATGGCGAGAAGTTCACCGTGGCGGGCGAGGAGAGCTGGCGTGACGGAGCTCCGAAACGGATCGGCATCTACGCCAAGAACGGCGGCAATCCCGATGCCAGCGACGTCGACGCCGTCTTTGACTTCTTCGAGGTCCGTTCCCTGACCGACGCCGAAAAGAACGATCCCAAGTACGTCGAGCGGACGAAGCTCCGCGGAACGTGGGAAGTTGTCTCATGCAAACTCGGCGGCAAGTCGCTGACCAACGCGCCCCTTTCAAGCTTCGCCTTCGAGGGAATCAGCGTCACGATCGTGGAGAAGACGAAGTCCCTGAAGACCGCGTACACGCTGGACGTGGCAACGGAGCCCAAGGGTATCCGGCTCTCGGCGCTTTCTAGCAGTTCGAAGTCGCCGGTTGGCGGTATCTATTCGGTCGAGGACGACGCGCTGGTAATCTGCATCGAACTCGATCCGGAGGCTCCTGCGCCGAACGAGTTGGAGACCAAGGAGGGTGACCGCCGGTTGCTGGTCAAGTTGCGGAGAGAATCAGAAACCGAGGCCGCGGAGATCAAACCTACCGGGCAGACACAGGAGTAGTACTTTGAATCGCTCGATGGCCTCAGTCAATCGAGGAGCGAGTCATGAACGTGAAATTGACGAGTACGGTCCTCTTGGTGATCGTCGTCCTATCGCTGGCGACGACGCAAGCGGCAGATGTTCGAGAAGATGCCGGCAGTGGCAGCCCCCAGAGTATCGACGCTTTGAGTGCCCCGGAAGCCGGTCGCTCCGTCACTCGCAAGGCAGAGCCGAGCAAGTCCAGAAGAGAACCAGCGACCGCCGCACGGGACGTGACGCAGCGCGCCCGGGAACAGATCTACATATTGCGTCAGCATCGTGTCTTCTGCCGCAACGACGTTTGGGCGGCAGCCATTCGCGAATTGGCCCAGATCGGCAAACCGGCGGTCCCGGAACTGGTTGCCGAACTCGATCGCACAAACGGCGATCAGACCCTACGCGCACTGGGGTTCACTTTTCGAGCCATCAACGATCCGCGGGCCGTGTATCACGGAGCTACCCCAGATGAAATCGGTCTACGACAAGTTCAAGGACAGCCCCAAGTTTGCCATGATCTCCCTGAGTGCCGACAACGACGTCGAGACGGTCAAGAAGTGCATCGAAGAAAATGAACTCAAGTGGCATCAAGGGTTCATCGGCCGTTCGTCAAAGGTCCAGTCGGCCTACTACGTCTCGGGCATACCCAGCGTCTTCCTCGTCGGACCCGACGGAAAGGTCGTGGCGAAGAACCTGCGAGACCAGACGATCGTGACGGAGTTGGAGAATGCCCTCGGTTCGTCAGCCGCATCGTCCGGCGCGCCGCAAAGCGAGTAGGACGGTTCGGATGTCATTGTTGTGGATGTGTTGTCTCGCGGTCTCCCGACCGCGAGACTTGCCCGACCGCAGGTCTCCAGAAGCACGGGAGACCTGCGGTCGAACTCACTGGGCCGGTCAGGAGACCGGCCCAGAACCAGTGGGGACTGCCCCGATTTTCGCGCAGGCTTTGCGGAGCGAAAATGGGACTGTCCCCTTCGCGCGTTCACGGAGAACCAGAGCGTCTACAAACCGACCCTCGAGAACAAAGGAGCCGTGAACATGACCATTTACCGGCTACCGCGCCCTTTCTTTCGATACTTCTGCTACGGGACGTCGACGCAACCCATCATCGGTCACACGAGTCGTTTCGGATGGGGCTCGGGCGTCCGTAACCTTCTTCCGTTATTGCTGGTGGGTTTGGCCATCACGCCATCATTGGCGGATGACGAGCAACGAGAAACGACAATCACTCGCCTTGAGTTTCGTGTGGTGGATGTCGAGCCGGATGCCCAGCCGGTCCGGGCGTTCCGATATAGTCTTGCGTTGTACAGCACCGACCAGGAAGAACCACATCGGGGAACTGACATTGCGTATCGGTCTGAGAACGGAGTGCTGCGTATCCCGAAGCCCTTCCCGCCGTTTGGCCGGATCCGCGTCTGGGTCGATGCGGACGATCTGGAGAAAGGGTATCGTCACGGCTATGGTTCCTTCTCCTACCGTATCGATACCAACAAGCTCAGCGAGCCAACGACTATCCAGTTGGAGCCTGGGATTGTCCTCACGGGCAAGGTGCTCGAAGCGCAGACCGACAAGCCGATTGCGGGCGCCGAAGTAGCTCCGTTGAAATGGGGACACCATTTCGCCTGGGCAGACTGGGACGAATCCGCAAAGACCGACCAGGAAGGGAGTTATCGAGTCATTACCCGAAGTGCGAAAGGAATCGCAGCTAGACATCCCGATTATCGCGGTATCGAGGTCGAGAACGATTCTCGTCAGTTCACGTTGCATCTTTGTCCCCTGATGACCCTGGCCGGCAGAGTCGTCGATAGCGACGGCAAGCCGGTCGCAGGCGTTTCGGCAACTTGGTGTGAAGACGAGACCGATGCGGAGGGGCGATTCTGTTTGAAAGTGACGCGCGACGAGTGGGAGCAACGGGAGAAACAGGAAATCAGTTTCTATGCTCTGAACCACCGTTCGCTGGATGTACCCTTGAAAAGCTTCTCTTTCGATCAGGAAACGGTCGTCACCCTTGAACCGGAGCCGTTGATCCGAGGGCAAATTTTCGACGAAAACGGCAATCCTCTGGAACACTGCAAGATCGAACTCAAACGCGAATCCGAGAATGTTGGGTCCGATTTCTACACCATTCCCGGCCCGCACAAAGAAGGGAAGTGGGAAGAGCACATTACGAAGTATCATCAGGTATTCACGCTCCGGGTATCCGTTGCCGGATCTGTTCGGAGCTTAAGACAATACTCGCGCGAGGAGGCCACAGACGGCCCTATCATTACGAGACTTGCTGAGGGCCACCGATTAACCGGAAGACTCGTGGCCCAGGTGCCGTTGGACGAGAAGAACACGCCCGTGGTCCTTCTGGACAACGCGGCGAACGAGGACCTACGGCGGCGAGCCCGAGTGCAGGCGGACGGCACTTTCGCGTTCTTCGGCCTAGCCGACGGGCAGTACACGCTCCGACTCCATCCCGCGATCAGCTCGATTTGTCGCGGCGGCCACATGAACGCAGGCGTCGGGGCATTTACGACGTTCGGCTTCGCGTCACCCAACAAACCGTGGGAAAGGTCCATCACGATAGAGGGCGCCGAGCTTCAACTCGATCCAATCAACTTGCATGACGCCGGTGTCCTGCCCGGGTGCGTGACGGGCGTGGCTCACAACCCAGACGTCGAGCACAAACCCTTTGACAACGCTTTCGGATACATCTGTGCCGGGGAAGACGACTTCGACACGGTCGGTGGTTCCTACTATCTCCTCAGATTCATGACCGACGCGGAAGGCCGGTTCCGGATCGATGCCTGCCCACCGGGGAAATATGTCTTGCGACTGACCGGCAGCGCTGGCGGATACGGCCCCCACGATCCGTCGGTTTGGATTCGTGTTACGCCGGAAAAGACGATCGATTTGCGACTATTCTCGCCAGAGTCCGACCATCAACTGGCCATCAACTTCGTGGTGGGCGATGGTTCGTCGCGGGACGTTCACGCTGGGGCCGCACTCGACGCAGCCGTTATCGCCAAACACGTCGATCCCAAAACGGGGAAACGATCGAATATCAAAGATGCGGAAGGGCGGCTTCGTGTGCAACCCTCCTATATTCTCTGCCAGTTGGAGCCTCTCGACGAAACCGCGACCCACTGGCCCATCTACACGAAGCGGTTTGAGTTCAGTCCCCGAGAACTACTCGAAGAGAATCCGCGCGACATCGTCATCCCGAACGTTCCGCCGGGCCGCTGGCGACTCACGCTTACCGCCACGTACATCGCTGCGTTCTGCAGCAGCGAGACTTTGCTGACGCGCAATTTCGAGGTCAGCAAGAGAATGGCGCCGCTGGAAATCGAAATGCTGCCCTCGGCGCTATCCGGGACATTCGACAATCCGGCAGCCGGCCCCTGGGATCGCGCCACCGTTGAAGCCATACCGCAACAACCAGGGCGTCCGACGCGTACGTGTTACGGCGAAGCCAGCTTCCGGTTCATTGGCCTTGCGCCGGGCAAGTATTCGCTGCGAGTTCAGGCCCAAGGATGTGAGACAAAGCACATCGACGACGTGATCATCCAAAGAGGACAAGCCACTTGGCTGGACAAATTCGCCCTGAAACGCGGGCCGGAACCGGGACCTGCGTCTGGGCACTCAAAGCTGGATCCCTGATCCCACACGAGGGTTCCATTGGCCCAGACGTAGGGAGCAATGAACAATGCGACTCCTAGCTGCGATGTGTCTCTTGACGGCACTTGTTGCGGTACGCGTAAACGCGTCCGAGGGGCCTACCGTGCCCGAGATTATCGAGTCGCTCCGGCACGGTGACCGGAAAGCTCGGTCGCGGGCTTTGTGGGAGATGCAGTTCGACTGCGCGGCAAACAGATCGGTTGTACCCGCATTGATCGAAGTATTTCGGGAAGGAGACGCCGAGCTGCGCCAATCGGCCCTGGAGCGACTCGCCGACGTCGGGCCCGCTGCCCGGGAAGCTGTACCGTTGCTGAAAGAAGCGTTGCGGAGCGGCAACGCGGCGGATCTGCCCTTCGTGGCCCAAGCCCTGTGGAACATCGAGAGACGGATGGAAACGGTTTCCTCAACCATCCACAGGTTGCTTGCGGACGATCCGGCCGACGCGGCCCTTCCCGCGGAGCGCGAGATACCTGAGGCCGAGCGGGCGAGAATCCGATGTAGTGCGATTCGGATCGTCTGGAAAATGGGTTCGGCGGGGAAGCCGTTTGCTCCCGATCTGGCCGGGGCGCTTGACGACGACGATCCGAAGGTCCGACGTACGGCAGCCAGTGCACTGGCCGAGATTGCCCCAGACATCTCGCGAGATGTAATCCCGACGCTCGAAGCTGCCCTGAAACACGACGATCGCCAGGTTGTTGTGCCCGTGGCTGAGGCCCTGTGGGCGATGGATGCGCCGGCCGACCAACTCGTTCCCGTCTTGATCGAAATACTGGAAGCCCCTGAAAAGAAGCCGCGAAAATCCCGGGCCGTTCTGCACGATTCTCCCGCCGGCCAATTGCTTAAGAAGATTGGGCCGGAAGCGAGGGCGGCAGTGCCCACCTTCATCAAACGCCTTGAACGCGAGGAGTACGGAGTGGCAATCGGGGCGGCGGAAGCGCTGGGGAGCATTGGGCCTGAGGCCGCGGACGCCACGGCGGCTCTTGATTGGGCTTTGCACCGAACGGAAGTCCTTTCGATGCCCTTCGTACACAATTCGTGGTGCGTCAGCCGCGACGCCGCGGTCGCCCTGGGCCGCATCGGTCCGGCGTCCGCCGACGTGCTTCTCGAAGCGACAAAGGACAAGGATCCCATGGTACGCGGCGGGGCCATCGGGGCGTTGCGGCGTCTCCCGCGGTCCGACGCGACCGTCCGATCGCTCACGATGCTTCTTGACGACGAGGAAACCTACGTTCGGGGGTTAGCGGCTTACGCCCTGGGCGAACACGGGTTGCCATCAAAGAGGGCCGTCACCTTACTCGCCCCGTTGCTTGAGGACATGGAAGAGTGGGACTACTGCCCGGGAGCAAGCGGCATCTGCTCGACGTACACCGTTCGCCATCATGCCGGGGAAGCCCTGTTGGCAATCGGTCCGCGCGCCGAGCACCTTACCCCCGCACTTGTCGATGTCATGCGGAACACCAACGGGATCGACTACGAAGTGGCCCGGTTGCTTCGCTCGCTGGGTCCTGACGCCGTTGCCGCGGTTCCGACTATCGAGCAGTTCCTTGATGATCCGGAAAACCGTTTCCCCGCGGCCTACGCCTTGGCGAGGATCACACCTGAGCAACCCCGTGTTCTTTCCGCATTGACCGAGGCATGTCTCGCGGAGAAATGGATGCACGTTGTGATGGGGACGCAGGGGCTCGGCGACCTGGGCAAGAAGGCACGGCCGGCAGTACCGAAGCTGATCGCGACCATCGGGCAGCCTGACGACAAAGATTTGGAGCATTCCGTTTTGATCGCCGCGGCCGTACTTCGAATCGATCCGAATGACCGCGCTGGCGTCAGAGTTTTTGCCAAGGATTTCACGGACTGTAGTTGGCTCACCAACGAACAAGCGAGCGACATTCTCGCAATGTGGTCGCGTCTCGGGAATGTGAGACAGTCTGCGACTGAGATCCTCGAATCGGGCTTGGTAAATGAGCGCAAGGAGAAATACACGGACAGCATCCGGGATTGGAGTCTGCACCGCCGTTGGGAAGCCGGAACTCGCCTTCCCAGTGCGCGACTGCTGATTGCCATGCCGCAGCAGGCATCCAAGACGGTTGCCCCGCTAATTCAACTGTGTGACCACGAGGAACCAGATATCCGTGCCGAAGCGGCCGAGATTCTCAGCCACCTTCCATCGCCCCCTGAGGCCGTGATTGAAAGGCTTCGCGAGTTGATCTCCGACGACGGTTACTACGGGGTCGGCGGCGACTTCTACGGCAACGGGTCGGATCGAGTCTACGTAGGCGAGCGGGCCGCCCAAGCCTTGGCGGACATCGGCGTGCGTGCGGTTCCTGCGTTGCGGCGGATACTTAAGGATGGACCATTCCACGCCCGTTGCCGGGCGGCCGGAGGGCTCGGTTCGCTTGGGCCAGATGCACAACCGGCAACCGCAGACCTGATCGACTGTCTGGAAGATCCGACACCGGGCATTCGTGTGGCGGCAGCGAAGGCGATGGCTCAGATTGCCGCCGATGATGACCGAGCTTCTCAGGCGTTGATCAAGGCACTCGATGATCGACGGCTTGATGTCCGTATCGCCGCAGCCACTGCCCTCGGCCATTTTCCGGCCCAGGCGGACACCATTCACGCGCTAAGCGGCGCCCTTGCGGATGACTACCTCGGTGTCCGCGTTGCCGCGGCCGACTCATTGGGTCGATTTGGCTCAAAGGCACAAACGGCCATACCCTCCCTAACGAAGATGCTGCAGGACAAGTACGAAACGGCCCGACTTGCTGCCGCCAAGGCTCTAGAGAGCATCCAAGCGGATTACTCGATCTGCACGCGACGCTCCAGGTCGTAAGCTCTGCCGCGGCCGACTCTGGTGAAATCGAGCTGGCCTGAGGTTTCGCACGGAGTTGCGTCGTAGAAGTAGACGTCATGAGCGCCGATCACGCGAGCGTTGGTCTTCTGTACGACCAACGCTGTGGACTCGTCGATGCCGATACCGAGTAACTGCGGAAACGCTTGCTTCACGGCCTCCATATCCGGCTGGCGGCGGCGCTGAGTGAAGTGCTGGTCGATGGCGCAACCGGGCAGAAAGGCGAAACCGCGTTCGTATCCTTCGGCCATCATGTCCCGATTGCCCAGCGGATTGCCGCGGACCAGGTAATCGCCCTGAATCGTCGCGCCGGCCGAACTGCCGCCGATCACTCCGTCACGACGGAGCACGTCGTGAAACGCCTTGCAGGTGGCGGTCCCCTCGTAGGCGTCGACGAGCCGCCACTGCCGGCCGCCGCCAAACCACACGCCCGTTGCACGCCGCAGAGGTTCGATGAATTCGTCCCGATCGGACTCGGCACGATCGGTCGTATGCAGGACGGTGACAGTCTTGGCTCCCGCCTGTTTCAACTCGCGGACTTCGCGGCGGTCGCCCAACGGTGGATTCTCGACAGCGGTAGGGACGATCACGATATGCGACTCCGATCCACCGGCGAGTTCGACGAACTGTCGCCACATCTCCTCCGACAGCCGCCCGCCGCCGACGATCATCAGCGAGCCTTTTTCTACGCGAGGGACCGCCGGCGTTTCCGGTGGGAAGGCAGGTGCGGCACGGGCGATTGCCGCGCGGCGGAGCGCGGTCAGGTCAGCGGCCTTGCCTGCGGGGATTTCATACTGCAATGCCGGCCGATTGGCGGATTTGGAGAGGCAGACCGTTACCGTGGAATCGCCAACGACCTGAATCCTCCGACCGCGGATAATGAGCCCTGTGCGTTCATCGATCCCAAGCCCGAAGTAGCCGGGATGCGCCGCCAGCACCGCCGTAAGTCGCGGCTGCCGGTTACGGGCCTTGAAGTGTTGATCAATGACGGCGCCGGGCACCAGATCGAACCCCTGTACGACGGTTGCTTCGGGGTTTCCGAAGGCGATCATCAAGCGGGATTGAATCGCCGCACCGGCGGAGGTCCCGCCAATCGCGCCGCCGCGCTCGAGCAGGGCGTACAACTCTTGTTCGACACGCGTGCCGACGTAGGCTTTGGCAATACGTGACTGCTGACCGCCGACGAACCAGACCGCCGTGGCGGATTTGAGCGGCGCGATGAAGGCGTCCGAATCGGCAACGGTCCGGTCGTTGGCGTGGAGGACATGGACGGTCGGAAAGCCGCGGTCTCGCCAGGTCGTCGCGTAGGAATCGAGTTCCCCATCGTCGGCTCGTTCCGCGGCGGTGGGCATGACCACCAGACGCGCTTCCTTGCCGCCGGCCAGTTCTAGGAATCGATCCAGCACCGCGTCCGGCAGTTTGCCGCCACCGCAGATGACGAGCGCACCGTCAATTCCGGCCGGGTTGACGTCGGCCAATTTCGGCGTGGGAAAGGCATCACCTCGGGTCGACGTGACCAGCAGGACGAGGATTAGCAGCGCGAGGATCTGTCGCCGACTCCGTTGAATAGGCCGTCGTGACCATCGCTTCGAAAGAGCTATTTGCATAGGTGTTCTCCACTCAACTCGGCTACCGAGCCCAGTCTGCACGATGGCAAGAAAGGTCAGGGCCTCGTCAATCTTCGCTTGATAGGTAGACGGAACGCGGTCTGCAGTTTACTGTAATGCACGCGGGCACGTCCATTGATGAGGAGAATGAAGATGAAGTACTTTGCGAACCGTTTTCTGACGATACTGGCGATCGCGCCGGTGATGGCCGCGACGTCCGCGGCCGATGAACCGCTGACATTCGAAAACGTCACGCCTCTGGAGGCAAACCGACCCGACGAGCCTATCCGCGAGGAGTTCTCGATCGACGCGGCGGCACGTTTTCTGGACGCCACCGCACTGAACTGGCAGAAAAATCGCAAGTGCTTTGCCTGCCATTCGGACTACGCTTTCTTCTACGCCCGCCCGTTGATCGACTGGAAGGCTCCGGCACATCAGCAACTACGGTCGAGACTCGAGGATCTCGCCGAGAATCCACGGGATGTGAAGTACCGTATGACGGAAGCGGTGATGGTGGCGTCGATGTTGGCTCAAAACGACGCGCTCACAACCGGAAAGCTGCACTCAACGACTCGCAAAGCTCTGGACCACATGTGGACCATGCAACGCGAGGACGGCGGATTCGACTGGATGAAATACAACCAGCCGCCATCGGAGATCGACGACCATTACGGTGTCACGGTGGCTGCCATCGGGGTAGGCGCCGCTCCCGACGGCTATGCCGAGACGCCGGCCGCGAAAGCCGGACTCGCCAAGATCCGCGAATTCTTCAAGAACAATCCGCCGGCCAACCTGCACCACCGTGCGATGAAGCTGTTGGCTTCGATACGCGTTAACGGGATTATGACGGAGGCCGAGCGGCAGCAAGTCGTCGAGGGCTTGTTCGCGCTTCAGAAGCCTGACGGAGGATGGGGCGTGGTCACCATAGGCAATTGGGAGCGGTCCGACGACAAGCCGCGAGACATGGAATCCAGTGATGGCTACGGAACCGGATTTGCGATTTACGTTCTTCGCCAAGCAGGCATCCCCTCCGAAGATTCGCGAATCCAAAAAGGGATCACCTGGCTGAAGACCCATCAGCGAACCAGCGGCCGCTGGTTCACGAGATCCATGTGGAAGGACAGCAAACACTACATCACCCATTCCGGCACAGCCTACGCCATCCTTGCTCTGGCGGCCTGTGACGAGATCTAGCTGTACGACAACATCCCATGACCTCTTTGTGTTCCATAATTCTGCCCCCATGATTCTGCCATTCCTTCTTCGCATTCCAATGCACAAGTTCACCACTCTCGCGTTGGTGTTGGTACTCGGCAGTCGTGCGAGCACACTTCGCGCAGAATCCGTCAAGCCCAACATCATCTTCATTCTGGTCGACGATCAGGGGTACTACGACCTGGGCTGTTACGGAGCGACGGAGGTCAAGACGCCTCGTATCGACGCCATGGCTGCCGAGGGAGTCCGGTTCACGGATTACTACGCAGCAGCGCCGATCTGCAGTCCGTCGCGAGCCGGCTTGCTAACCGGCTGCTACCCTCGCCGAGTCGGCCTGGCGACGTGGGTCCAACGTGCCGATTCGCGAATCGGCCTTAATCCGGATGAATTGACGATTGCCGAGCTATTGAAGACGAATGGCTACGCGACGGCTTGCATCGGCAAGTGGCACCTTGGTTTTCACGAGCCGTTCTTGCCTGAGCAACAAGGATTCGATCACTACTTTGGCTTGCTGCACAACCTGGATCCGGTCGAGGTGGTCTATTTCGAAAAAGACGGTGGCGTGCCGCTGATGCGCGGGCGAGCGGTCGTGAAACGGCCGGCCAATCCCGCGGAATTGACACGAATCTACACCGACGAAGCAATCGGGTTTATGGAGCAGAATGAGGATTGCCCTTTCTTTCTGTATCTCCCGCATACGATGCTTCACACCCCGCTTGGTGTAAGTGACGAGTTCAAGGGTACATCCAGCTTTGGCGAATACGGCGATGCGATTCAGGAACTCGATCACAACGTTGGGCGGATCTTCGATACGCTCAGGCGACTGGGAATCGACGACCACACAGTCGTCGTCTACACCTCGGACAACGGGCGAGGCCCGGGACGTAACGAGCGTCAACCGATTCGCGGTCGCAAGCTGTCGACCTTTGAAGGTGGCATCCGTGTGCCCTGTATCGCCTGGGGGCCGGGACTAGGTGTGCGATCGAGTTGCGAAACCTCCGAGATTGTGCGCGCGATGGACTGGTATCCAACGCTGGCGTCGTTTGCCCGTGCGAAGGTCCCGGCGGACCGCGTGATCGACGGGCGGGACATCAGTCCGCTACTGATCGGAAAGACGGAAAACGTGCCGACACCGGCCGAGGGCCTGTCACTGAACGCTACGGTCCCTTTGCGCCGTCCGTGGAACCCACCAGGGGAATGGAAAGACCTGATAACTCGCGACGAATACAACAATGCCTTCTTCTACCACGGCAGCCAGGGCGCATTGGCCGCCGTTCGATGGAAGCAATGGAAACTCTTCCTGAATCCGACGCTGCAGCTTTACGATTTGGCGAATGACCCTGGCGAATCAAGGCCTGTACGCAACGGCACAATCATACGAAAGCTTCGCGGCATGGCGATCCTCTTCCAAGAGGAAATGCGTACCGGTATGCGATCCGCCGGGGAAGTACCCGCATCGCCATGAAGACCGCAACGAAACAGGAAAACTCGTCCACAAGTGCGAGATCCCTCTCTGCCCTTTTCGAACAAGGTAATCCGTACCATGCCGATTCGATCGCTCGCCATACGACCTGAAATTTCAACAGCCGCGTTGACCGTGGTCTTTCTCGTGTGGACGCTATCCGTGAGCGCCAACGATTACGGCGTTACTAATGAAAACGGCGTTCGCGTGTTTTCCGCTGTTCCCGAGGTCGGCGTGCATCCTCGTGTGCTGATGAGCCCATCCGATTTGCCCGGCTGGCGGAAGGAGGTCATCAAGACTTACCGCGGCAAAACGTTTTTCGCCAAACGGTTCCAGTCAAAGCGGATTGACACGCTGGCGGCGATCACACCAGATACCTTTGATCAAGACCTGTTGGCCGCCTACCCCAACTCCGGTCCTGGCGACAACCACGAACTGCTCTACGCGACGCTGGACGTAATTTACCACCAGGACGAGGCGCGGGCCGAGCACGTTTGCCGCGCAGTCGCTAGCTTCGCCCGTGTCGTTCTGGCTCGCAGTAGACACGGTTCCGAATGGGGTAAAATCGAGAAGGACATCGGCGACATCAAGGGGCTGGACGGAATCGCTGCGGGTCTGGGGCATCTCTGGTATCGCGGCGGATCCGACTTTGCTTTGGCCTACGACTACCTGTACGACTACATGGCTCCTGGCGAGCGCGACGTCTGCCGCACGGCGCTCTCGGCGGCCACCAAGGATCTGGTTTGTTGGGGTATGGGCTTTCCGCGTGGACGTGGGATCAGTAACTGGTACGGCTACCATGGCGAGTTGGGCCCCATGTTGCTGGCCATCGAGGGCGAAGAAGGGTACCACGCTGAGCAATGGGAGAGGTTCCGGCAGGCGATCCGCGACTGGGCCGAGGTACACATCTACGAGACGGGCGGTTCCAACGAGGATGGCTACACGGGCAACACGTCGCTGCGCGAGGGACAGTTTACGCTGATTGCCATGGCCCGTCGCGGCGAGAATCACTTTGACCGGCCCAACATCCGCAACCACTGGAAGTGGGCTGTCTTGTCCCTGGTGCCCGGTGAAGACACGGGTGAAACCGTGGGCTACTCGTCGTGCCGACTTTCACCCTATGAAAGCGCCCCAGTGATGGCTCGGTGGGCGGCCCCGGGCGACAAGAATATCAACTTCTTCCTGCGACAATACAAAGGCCACGACTACAGCCGCCAAAATCGGTGGCAGTATGCGCCCATGACCACACTGTTTTGTATGAACTGGGAAGACACCGACGCCTTGCCGTTGGACATGGCGAAACTGGATTTGCCCATCACGGCCGTGTTTCCGTATCAGGGCCTGTTCATTACGCGCAGCGAATGGTCAGACGAAGCCGCCTATCTGAACATGCTGGCTCGTCAGGACGCATGGTACGACCGGCATGAAAATGTCGATCGAGGCCGATTCGTCTTTGCCGCGTTGGGCCGACGCTGGGCCATCGACCGTCCGTGGGCTCAAGCGACTAAAAGCAGCGATCACAACTTGGTTCATGTCGACGGCATGGCGCAAGCCGAGGCCAGCGTAGGACGTGGCAAAGCTCCCAATGCCCGGCTGATCAAACATGGGGATGTCGGGAACGGGGATGACCTTGGTGTGCTGAGCTTCGGCGTGATGGATTTGAAAAATGCCTACGATTGGCTCTGGGCTCACAGTTGGGAAAAGCCCGGCGAGGGTTGGGAACCGGAGACACGCAGTTTCGAGGAACTCGGCTGGACGTGGGAACGTCCCGGTCAACCACCGGCACTTCACGGACATGACGACGAGAACGCTCCCAAGTACAACTTCCGAGGCTGCAATCTCTGGCGTGCGCCCAACAATCCGGTAGAGTTCTGCTGGCGGACGGGCGTGCTGGTCCGCGGCCTGCATCCCTACGCGATCATCGTTGATGACGTCAAGAAGGACGATCAGCAGCGAACGTACGACTGGTACATGCAAATTCCTGACGACGTGGAGTTCGTCCCGCAGGCAAACGGGAACGTTCTGCTGATTGAACGGAGCGAACAGCGTACCTACGACCGGCCCAACGTCGGCTCGCGGCGTTTGCTGGTCTCGCCACTGGGGCCAGGCAAACCGACGATCAGGCTGGAGGAGTACACCTCGGGGATTTCCCGTGGCGTGGCTCACAAGGCCCGACGGCTTGTAGTCTCGCGCAAGGACCAGGAAGGACGGTTCCGCGTGCTGCTTTATCCGTTCCGGACTACCGTCGAACCAGCGGGCAGCACTAGTCGCGAAGACTGGGCGCAATATCCGGCCGGAGCAGTCCTCCCGAACATAAGCCCCGCCACGGCTGGTGGCTTCTTCCTAAAACTTGACGAACGAAAGGACGAATGGACGTTCACCCCCGGCGAACGCGGGCGCAGCCGTATCTGCTTGAAACGCGGTGGAGAGGAATGGCCGGTCGATTGACTGGATCGCGAGGCGACCGTTACTTGCGCTCTTGGCTGGAGAACACGAGCGTCTTACCGTCGGGCGACCAGGCCATGTCTCCGTTCATGCGTTTCGCGTCTTGGCCCAGTAGACGCTTTGGCGGGTTCACGCCTTTGGGATCAAGGGCGTAGAGCTGTGGATATTTGTCGTCGGGGCCTCGTACGGAAACGAGGATCTTCTTGCTGTTTCCGTCCCAAGCGACAATCGGCCTTATGTTCTTGAACGGATTTTCGTCTTCACTGGAGAGCAGAACTCTGAAGTCTTTCTCGTCTCCCTCGGTGCTGACGGTCGCGATTTCCTCGGCCGCGTTGGCGCGGACCCCTTTGAAACAGACGTGTTTTCCGTCCGCTGACCAACTTAGGTTCCAGTAGATGGACTGATACTCCTGATTCTTGAGTAGGAGTCTGCGCTCCCCCGTATCGGGATCGACGATGCAAATGTTGGCCCCGTCGACATCGGCCGTGTAGGCGATCTCATTTCCGGCGGGCGACCAGTCCGATCCCCATCCATCCGCGTCGAGTATCTGCTTGTTCGAGCCGTCGGCATTCATGACCCAGACGCCACGATTGGGACTGTACTGGCAGAAGGTGATCCGCTTGCCGTCGGGCGACCAACTGGGCATGGCTCCCACGGCGATGTCTTTCAGTTCCGTGCCGTCGATGTTCACGGTGTAGACGCGAGCGGCGCCGTAAGTTTCGTTCCGCGCGAGCCTCCACGCGTCGAACGCGACCCGCCTGCCATCGACTGAACAGTCGGGCGACCCGATCGCCATGTCCTTGGGGAACTCAGCCAGTGGGCGCAACCCTGTGCCGTCGACACCCATCACAAACAGCGGCCAACCGGTCGGGCCATGGTCGCCACGTTTGAGGACGATCAGCATGCGATTTGTCGAACCCGCCTCGGAGACGAATTTGGAAGGCAGTTTGTTGATCGAGCCACTCAGGCAGATCTTCAGATCATCGCCATCAAGCTGAAAGATGCCCAGCGTCGGCTTGGTTCCATAGGTCATACGAATCGTTGGCGGTTGTTCGGTCGTATCCGTCGTGAATTCCGTTTCCGCAATCACCTTGTCGACGACGCGCATCTTCATTTGGTCGCCGGAAAACACAAATCGAACGCCCTGAGTGTTGCTTTTCGGCAGCGTCTCGCCTCTGTCCTCCATCGACATGACGCTCCACGTTCCATCGAGCGTTGGCTTCGCTTCCGCATTTCCCGATGCCACTTCGGCCTGGAACACCGCTGTTGCGACGACCAAAGTGATCGCCAGAATCCTCGCGGCAACTTGAGCACATCGCATCTTGCCTCTCCCTCTGCTAACGAAAGTGAATTCCGTGAGATGAATCGACATCAGTATAGCCTCTCTGACCTTGGCACGGCTATCCTTGCTGCCGCGACAATCCCGCGTTGGGTCGCTCCCCCACTCAAACCGTAGCCGGAGGCGCTGGCGGGCAGAGCACGTGCAGCGTCCATGCCGCTACGCGCCTGCGCCTCCGGCTGCGGGTGAAACGAGCCCTCCTGACGCAGGAACGCGGCCTCATTCAGGACAACCAAGTTGCACCCGTCCGCGCTTGGCGTGATAATTGATCACAACAAAGAATGTCATGTGCCGTTTCAAACGCCAGCAAGGAGCATCGAGATGAACAAGAACCATTCGGTTGCTGTCTGTGTACTGCTGTCCCTCGTCGCATCGGTGACGATGGCGGCGGACCAGTCGGCCCAATTTCGCCGACTGCCGGTCAAGACGTATGTCGACAAAATGAAGGCAGGTTGGATCGGTCAAATGGTAGGCGTCGGCTGGGGTGGCCCGACCGAGTTTCGATACAAGGGCGAAATCATCCCGATTGACAAAATGCCCGAATGGCAACCGGAGAAGGTGAACCAATTCGGCCAGGACGACATCTACGTCGAAATGACGTTTATGCAAACGCTCGACGTACACGGCCTGGACGTATCCATCCGGCAAGCAGGAATCGACTTTGCCAACAGCGGATACCGGCTGTGGCACGCCAACAACGCGGGGCGGACAAACCTGCGCAAGGGAATCGCGCCGCCCGACTCGGGCCATCCGCAGTTCAACAAACACGCCGACGACATCGACTACCAGATCGAAGCCGACTACAGCGGCCTGATCGCGCCGGGCATGCCGAACCTGGTGATCGAGTTTGGCGAGAAGTTTGGCCGGTTGATGAACTACGGCGACGGAATGTACGCCGGCCAATTTGTGGGCGGTATGTACGCCGAAGCATTCTTCACGGACGACATGGTCGAAATCGTCAAGGCGGGCCTCGCGTGCATTCCGTCGGAGAGTCAATACGCGGAAATGGTCCGCGACTTGCTCGCTTGGTACGAGAAGAATCCTGACGATTGGCAGAAGACTTGGGAATGGATCGAAGAAAAATACCACAAGAATCCAAAGTATACTCACAGTATCTGTAGCGGCCCCGGCGCCAAAGGCGCCTTTTCAATCGACGCTAAGATAAACGGCGCCTACATCCTGATGGGGCTCCTGTACGGCAAAGGCGACTACGACGAGACGATTGTCATTTCCACTCGCTGCGGGCAGGACTCGGACTGCAATCCGGCCAATTCCGGTGGCATCCTCTTCACGACCGTCGGCTTCTCGAAACTGCCCGACCGATTCACGTCGGCGTTGAATCCGAAGGGCAAGTTCAGCCACACGCCGTATGATTTTCCCACGCTGATCGACGTGTCCAAGAAAATCGTCCACCAGGCTGTCGTACGATCGGGCGGTCGCGTGGAGAAGGACGCAGCGGGCGAAGAGATCCTCATGATTCCCGTTCTGAAACCACGGCCCAGCAAGCTCGAATGCTGCTGGGAACCTGGGCCCTTCACCGGCAGCAAGTTCACCGAAAAGGAAATGGCGAAGATCACGGCCGAGTAACGGCCAGGCCGATGCCATGAGCACTGGAAAGTCACGCCGGCGGACGTCCCGACCCTGCTCACGGCTCTTGGTTCTCTTGTTACGTGTCGCTGGCACAGTAGACCCCAACGTTGCATATTTCTTTGGTACGATGGCCTTCCAAGGCCGTCGATTACGGCATGAGACCGCGATTGGCGTCCTGTAGCCACATCTCACGTAACGTGGAATTTGCCGACAAGGCTCAACTTGGTGTTTCGCATGGAAAAAGACGGCCTTGGAAGGCCATCTTACTTTGTTTTTCTGCAACGTTGGGGTAGAGTCTCTCGCGTTTGTTACAGTCCGTTCCGGTCGCTATGAAAGAACGCTGATGAACGATCGAACAAAGGCCCGAACCGCGAAGGAATTGCGCCAGTTGACACCCGCCCAGCGCATGGCGCGGTTCTACAAGTTGCAGCAGGAGTCGCTGAATCGGATGTCCGAGGAAGGTCGGCAGCGCTTCGAACGCCGGAACCGACGAAAACGGAGGATCCACCGCGATGGATACTGAGGCGGCTAACGTGTTCGACGTCCTGACGCGGCACGGAGTACCATTCGTCGTCATCGGCGGGCACGCAGTCAATTATCACGGCTACATCCGCGCCACGGAAGATCACGATGTTGTGCTGCTTCGAAGCCCCGAGTCCGAGGCGGCTTTCTTGCGGGCCTGCGACGAAATGAACGCTGCGTGGATCTCCGACGAGATCGATCCGAGCACGGGTTTAGAGCGGTTGGTGCCTGTCTCCTCGGCTTTTGTCCAGGGAGAACATCTCATGATGCTATGGACCGACCACGGCTACTTGGACGTTTTCGACTACATTCCGGGATTCCCCGATGAATCGGTGAACGAGCTGTTCCGCACATCGGAGGAGTTGCACGGAATCCGCTTCGTGTCGCTGGAATGGCTGCGAAAGATGAAGAGGGCGTCCGGTCGGCCGAGGGATCTAGACGACCTGGAGAACCTGGCCGACTGATTGGCTTTCCGCGGTCTTGGTGTTAGATCGCACACTGTTATTAGCCAGCGGCCGCTTGAACGGCTCACGACGCAAGTAACAATCGCTAGTGTCAAAATGCCCTCTCACGCCGGACACAAGGTGAACGTCATGCGAATACAACTGAAGATCCAACGCCGACCGGCCTTGATTCGCAGGTCTCTGTTGACCGCGATTCTTGTGGTGGTACCTCTTCCTGCGTCATTGGCGGTTGCGGCGACGACTCATTACGTCGCACCTCATGGCAGCGACACGAATCCCGGTACGGAAGAAGCGCCTTTCAAAACAGTGCAGGAAGGAATCAATCACGCCGGGGCCGGAGATACTGTCTACATCAAGGCGGGTACTTACGACTTGTCCGAGTTCTCAAGAACGATCGACCGGCCATTGAGCTTGATCGGCGAGGACAAGAAGTCGACCGTACTGACCAACGGCAGTACTCTCTCGTTCTCCCAGAGCCTTACTGTTCGTAACATCACATTCCGCAACTACGGTCGGACGGTTCTCAAGCCGCTTGCCGAAGAGGGAGAAAGGCTGGATGGGGTTTTCATCGAACACTGCATATTCGAGAATCTCTCCAGCGCCATTAACACCGGCAAGGATCCAAAGGGCGTGATCACGAACGTGAGAATCTCGGACTGCGAGTTCCGCAACATGGAGGGCGCGGGCGTCGCGGCGATTGCGTTCGTCTATGGGCTGATGTCCAACGTGCAGATCACTGACAATACGTTCCAGAATCTGAAATCGACCAGGAAAGGATGCTCGGCCATCGTCGTCGGAAGCAACGCCACGCGTGCTACGACGAAGGACACCGTCATATCCGGCAACGAAATGGACACGATCGCAGGACCGACCACGGAGGTCGACGGAGCCGGCCCCGAAGTACACGGCATCCTGGCCTATGGGACAAACCTGAAAATCGTGAAGAACACGGTCAAAAATCTGAACGCCGCGAGGGATCACGAAGCGATCTACATGAAAGCGATCAATTCGACGATCGCGGAAAACGTCGTGCACAATTGCGGCTCAGGCGGCGGCGGAGCGGACATATCGTCGAAAGGCGGCGAATTGTCCGATGGCAACGTGATTACCGGAAACCGGATCACGGGCGATCAGCCGGGGCGAGGAATGTTGATCAATGGCGGCACCGTGATCAAAGACAACTACATCAAGAAGACAAACGGATTCAACGGCATCGACGTGTACGCCTACGGCAAGCCCGTCACGATATCGGGCAACTACATTGAGACGAAAACCGGCAGCGCAATCCGTTTGGACGGTGGCAAGGACGCCGTCATTTCGGACAATGCGGCAATATGCTACGAAGGGACGACGATCAAGGTGCGGAACTCGACAGGAACGCAAAGCGGTCAGAACACCGAGCGTAAGGGGTATCAATAGCCTATGACACCGCGTATCAAGAGAACTGACCGATCGTAGCTTTGTCAAAGTGGGGCACGTTTCCAATGTGCCAATGTCTGGCGAAACCGAAATCAGGCAGTCAGGCTGTCAGAGATCTGATTGCGGAGGGTGTCTCGGATGCAGAGGATGTTATTGCCGAGGCAAAGCGTAGATGGGACATCGTGGTTAGCGAGCAAATCTTCTACTCGGCGAAGAAAAAACCAGGGGGAGGGGGTAAGAAGAAGACCCTGGATGGAATCAGGACACTCAAGGCCATAACGGACAAGATCGGACTAGAGGAAACCAAAGAACTGGTTGCCACCTTGAAAGGTCTCGATAACGTTGATGAGTGCTTGGAGATTATCGAGGAATTCAACTAGGCAGTACATCAGGCAGGACAAACACCAGAGCCCACAGATTGCATTCTGTGGGCTTTTGTTGTTTATTGGGTAATCCTGTCCAACTTTTGTAACGTGGCTCTAGACCTTGAACCAGTATAGGCCCTTGGGACCGGGGTTGACGGAGGGACAAAAAACTCGAAAACTCCCCGCAATTACAGATCTTTTTCCGGGGAAGGCAACGTCCCCATCACTTGGTCACGGAGGGTTTTCGAGTGAACGTCAAATTACGAAAGAAGTTAACCGCACGCAAGCGCCGGATCGAGAAACGAT
>JADHUC010000127.1 GCA_016784735.1 Pirellulaceae bacterium
GGTCGGGAGTGCCAATTGCAACGGCGTCCAGGTCAGTTCGCTTTTCCAGAAGCACGCGATAGTCCTTGAAGACTTGTGCATCGGGGTACGCATTGAACGTGCGGGCAGCGTATTTCCCGTCCACGTCACACAACGCGACGATATTCTGCCCAAGGCCAGCCATCGCCCGCACGAGGCCGCCGCCCTGGCCACCCACGCCGATTCCCGCGATGTTCAGTTTCTCACTCGGTGGTGTCTGCCCGAATCCGCCCAGCACACAGCGGGGAACGATCTGAAAGCCCAATGCCGAACCCGCGATCGCCCCTAGGAACCTGCGCCGGCTGAGTCCTGGATGAATCCCGACTTTCCCGCGAACGTCATGCGTTGTCATCGTGTCGCCCCCTCCCGAGAATGCTGACTTAGCAATAGCTCCCACCAAATTACCTCACGGCACGAACGAAAGGAAGCCATCGGACGAAGCGACGAGTCCCGACTAATCTCTTGACGCCACGGACTGGGCGCTTATCCTCAACCTGTTGTTGAGATCGGTTGATCCACTGATAAAGGGAGAAAGAAATGTTGGCTCGAAGCTCGATGTTTGCGTGGATGCTGGTGGTTACGGTCACTGCTTGGTCCGCTGCGGCGGACGAGACAGTGTCACGAACGATAGCATTGGAACGCTCGCCGGTGATTACGGGGCAGGGCTATTTCCCTGTCGCACTCCGCTTGGCGGACGGGCGCATTGCGGCCGTGTTGCGCGGCGGGGCGGGACATCTGGGCATCGAGGGGCGACTGGAAATCGTTTTCTCCGCGGATGAAGGCAAGACCTGGTCCAAGCCAACCGTCGTGAACGACTCGCCGGCCGACGACCGTAACCCGGCGTTGGGCCAGACGGCCAATGGCGACCTGATTGTCGGCTTCTGGCGCACCGCCACATATGACGAGACGGGACGCTACAACCCGAAATTGGACAAGCCACGCAACACCTGGGTAACCCATTCCACCGATGGCGGCGAGACGTGGTCCGAGGCGACTGAATTGGATGTGTCCGACATCGGCTGGGGAAGTCCCTACGGCAAAATGCTTGCGATGCCCGATGGGGCGATTTTGATGGCGGTCTACGGCGGTCCCGTGCGACCGACCGGCCAACAGGCGGCGAAGCGAGAAGATCACAGTTACCTGTACCGCTCGACCGACCATGGAAGAAGTTGGAGTCGCTACGCCGAGTGTTCCCGCGGCGGGCAATTCAACGAGACCGCTCTCGTTCGATTGCCTTCAGGAAAAATCCTGGCGGCCATGCGTTCTCGGCGCGGCGCTCAGGTGTGGCTTGCCGAAAGTACGGATGACGGCGCCACGTGGAGCGAACCGAAACAGATCACGCCCGATTCTGTCCACCCAGCCGACCTGGTGCTGCTGCCCGACGGCCGGGTGTTGTTGGCCACGGGTTACCGCGTCGGGCCCTATGGTGTTGAAGGTTTGGTCAGCGACGCTCAGGGGAACTTCGATTGGGAACAGCGGTTCACTCTCGTGAATGACGCAATCAGCGGCGATTGTGGTTATCCCAGCAGCGTCGTGCTCAAAGACGGGCGTGTGCTGACGCTCTACTACGCAACGCGAAGCAAGGAACACCCCGATTGGAAAGTCCACTGCGGGGCAGTCTTGTACACGCCGCCATCGAGTAGACGCTAAGAATTGCGAAGGAAGACGCCAACGTAGCACACGACGCGCACGTAGGGTAAGCGCGCGCATAATCATTGAGAGCTGACGTTGAGGATCGCGCCCGACTCGGCCACTTTGCCCGATTCGAGGAGTCCCTGGATGGCCTGACCGATGCGGTCGCGGATGCGTGAGCCGCTGACCTGGAAGCCGAAGAGCCGCGCGGCCTGTGTGGTGAGGTCGTTCCTGCTCATCCCGAATTGGGTCTCTAGCAGAAGGCGGAGTGCCCGGCGGATTTCTGCGTGGCAGATCAGGTCGATGTCGCGGATATCGTCGTCATCGCGGCGGCGCAGCGGCGGCGTCTCCATGTCGGCCGGCCAAAGAAAGTCGCCGCGTCGGTTGATCTTGCCGCCATAAACCGCGACCCGGACGGCGGATGAGATCTTCTCGTCGATGCGGCTGCCGCCACGGCTGAAACGGTAGATATCGAGCATCCTTCTAGAGACCTGATCCTCGTGGACTGGTCCCTCGACCTCGACGACTTCCGTCACCAGGGCGGCCAGTTCCGTGAGGGAGTCGGTGTAGAAACGTTCCGAGGACCGACGCCTCCGCGGGCGGTAGCGGCGGTAAGCCTTCACGGGGATCGGCGACGAGTCGTCAGCCGGGATAAGGTCCATCTCGTCATCAATCTCCTGCGTTGCCGCCGAGGCGATGGGGAGGAACCTCGCCTGTAACGTGCCGGCCCGTGCCGCGGCGATCACCGCGGTCAGTCGCTCCATCTCCTTGCGCGGGGAGAGGAACCATGCCGCCGACCAAACGCGGTGGATTCGCCAACCGTAGCCCTCAAGGACCTGTTGGCGGAGCCGGTCACGATCCCTCGCGGTCACCGTGTCCCGGTACTTTGCGCCGTCGCATTCGATGCCCAGCAGGTATCGTCCAGGTCGGAGGGGGTCCTCGATTGCCAGGTCGATTGCGTCTGCCCCGCAGCCCACACGCCGGCAGACGGTGTGACCCGCGGCCACCAGGGCGTTGTAGATCGCCCGTTCGAGTGCGGAGCTGTCCTCTTCCGCTTCATCGACGGTCGGCGGTAGCATGCCATCGCGGGCAAAATCAAGGTAGCCTTTCAGAGCGTGGACGCCGCGGGCCTGCGTGGCGCTTAGGTCGAAGTCCTCGCCGAGGATCGAACTGAAGACGACGCACTGTCGCCTAGCCCTGGTGATCAGGACGTTCAGCCGCCTCCAGCCGCCGGCCTGGTTCAACGGGCCAAAATTCATGCTCAACCGTTCCGCGGGACGGCTCCTGCCGTAGCCTACGCTTAACAGGATCACATCCCGTTCGTCGCCTTGGATCGTCTCCAGGTTCTTGACGAAGAACGGCTCCGGCCGATTCCGGTCGAAGAAGGCCTCCAGCGAGTTGTCTTCGATGCGGCGTTTCTCGATCTCGTCCAGGATCGCCTGCTGCTGCCGGCGGCTAAACGCGCCGACGCCGAGGGAGACGTCCGGACGGCGGCGAGCGTGTTCGAACACGAAGTCGGTAACCCGCGCAGCCTGCTCGCGGTTGGTCTGCCCCTTGCCGCGGCCGTATCGGTCCTGCGGATGGAAGATCGTCTTCAGACCAAGCTCTGCGTCGCCGGTATGGCACGAGGGAAAAACGACCAATCTGCTGTCGTAGAACTCGCGATTAGAAAATGCGATGAGCGACTCGTGGCGACTGCGGTAGTGCCACCGAAGCCGACAATTGGACAGGACCACCGCGCAACGGTCGAGGATGCTTTCCATGTCGACAAGCCCAACCGCATCCTCCGCGTCCGCCGACGACCGTGGCGCGGGGCCGGAGTGAAAAAAGCTGGTCGGCGGGAGCTGGTTCGGGTCACCAACCAGAATCAACTGCCGGCCACGCGCGATCGCGCCGAGCGCGTCCGCCGGCTCCACTTGGCTCGCCTCGTCGAAGATGACCACATCAAAGTCGATGCCAGCGGGATCGAGGAACTGCGCCACCGACAAGGGGCTCATCATGAAGCACGGCTTGAGGCGGGGAATCACGTCGGCCGCATCGGCCAGCAGCTTTCGGATGGGCCGGCCTCCTCGTTTGCGGCGGACCTCGCTTTGGACGATCCCCATTTGCGAGCTTGGTGCCGCCTGCATCCGCCCGTCCGGCCTGCGGGACGACAGCCTGCCGTGAAGCCTCTGACGGCTCTGGCGGATCCAGTCGACATCCAGCTTGGCGAAGTCAAGGATTGCGGCCTCATGATCGCCACAGTTGAATTGTCGTAGCTCCTCGCGGCGTTCGAAGCAGTCTTCGATCCAAAGCCGAAGGAACTGCTTTTCTATCGCCAGCGGCCGGACCGACGAGTCCATCGGCCGGTCATCTTCCATCGCGCTCTCAAGGAATGACTTGAGAGGCGAGTCCTCGCACTGCTGCAATGCCTCCTGGTATTGCGTCCAGACAACGAGTTCCTCGCCGGCAGCAGCCATCCGTTTGAACCGCGACTCGATGACATCGAAGTCGACCTGAAGGACCGGCACGTCGAACATCTCGTCTGCAGACAAGTCCAGGAGGCCGTTCAGTTCGTCCAGGCCGGAGTGGAAGGCGTCGAGCTTCTCGCCAAGGGCACGGGCCTTCTTCGCGGTCGCTGCGTGATCGCCCGCGTACGAGGCCGTCGTGACCGCCTTGTCTCCCAGCCATCCATCCCGATGGAGTGTCCTGAACCGCGTCAGCCAGTCCGCCATCGCGGATAGCCGCCCCCAAGCGGACGCGGATCCCTGCCATGCCTCGTCAAAATACCGAATCCCGTCCTCGCGGCGGGAGTCAATTTCCATCTTCAACTTGGCCAAGTCTGCCAGTCGCTTCAGGTCGGCCGCCTGTGCGGCGAAGTCAGGCCGATAGCTGGACTCGCGGAAGCCTTTCAGCAAGCCACGATCGGACCAATACTGCGGTCGGAACCACCGTAGCGGCGAGGCCCAGTATCGCAGGCATCTCCGGTGCATCCCCTCCCAGTTTACGCCGTTCAGGGCTCCCTCGCGGTATCGCGTGGCCATCCAGTCTTGCCCTTCGAAGAACTCCGTAGCCAGGCCGAGGAACGCCTTCCGATCGGGTCTGTCGCCTTCCCATTCCGATCCCAGCAGCAGCCGCCTCGGCGGGCCGGGTGAATCGGCCACCAGCCTCGCCGCTTCCAGGGCCTTACTCGCGTCGTCCAGGCTTCCCGGAACAGGCGTCTGGATGTCATCGGCCACCGCCTTGAGGAATCTCGGCAGGTCCGCGAGCATGCCCGCGAGCCTGGTACAATGCCGCTCGGCGTCCCGCCGATCCTGCGAGCTGACATGTGTCCGCCGGACGCCACGCCACGGGTGGTCCTCCCGTGGTCCCACGTTTTGCTCTTGCCGGCCGAGCCTATCGAGCCTGCCTTTCATCTCCTCCAACTGCCCGCGATCCCAGTCCTGCCAGCCAGGGATGTCGCAGAAACAGTCGGGCACATCCGCGAGCAGAGAGAATCGGCCGATGGCCTCGTACGGGCTCATGCCGAGGGGCTCGTGTCGATCGTGCACGGCTGCTACAAGGGAGCTGATGCGGCGTTTGAGCAGGCGGAGTCTCTCGCCGTCCCCCATTTCATCGCGCGCGGTTCGGCGTCCCTTGTCGAGCACACGTCCGAGTTCCGTCGCGAGATTTCGGCGGTTCGCCTTGGTGCTGTGGAGTTCCAGGCAGAAGTCGCCCAGGCCGGTCGCGTCGAGTCGGCGTTTAACGACCTCCAACGCCGCCATTTTTTCGGAAACGAAGAGGACCCTTTTTTCCGCAGCGAGGCACTCGGCGATGATGTTCGTGATCGTCTGGCTCTTGCCGGTCCCCGGCGGCCCCTCGATGACGATGCTCCGCCCCTCGCGCGCGGCGAGGATCGCTTTCTGCTGGCTGGAATCTGCGTTGAGGACTTGGTAGGTCTCTGCGGGATCCCGCTCACGGTCCTCGCTGGCAACATCGGGCCAGCTACCCATCTGTTCGATCGACTCCGCATCGCCGCAGACCGTCCGGAGGATACGGTTTTCCAGCAGCCGCCGCCCCTCCGGCCAGTTCGCCGGGTCGAGGTCCAGGTACATCAAGTACTTGGTGAAAGAGAAGAATCCGAGGTACACGTCCTCATGCACCTGCCACCCGGGCATTTCCGCAACCGCCTTGCCGACATCGCGGAGGAAGGTCTCAGTGTCGAAGTCGACCCAGCTCTGGGGCTCGGCGGGAAGCCCAATTCCCATCTCGCGGAGTTTCTGGACGAGGCACGGGTTGAGGATCGGATCGTCGTCAAGGGCCCTGAGCTTGAAACGCCGACGGGCGGAGGCCCGTTCCAGGCCGGCCGGCACAAGTACCAGCGGTGCACGGCGCGTCTTGGGTTCGTCGTCGTCCGGTCGCCACTCCAAGAACCCCATCGCCAGGAACAGCAGGTTCACACCTCGCTCTTCCAGGGCCGAGTGGCTCTGCTGATCGATTCGCAGGAGGTTGATCTGGAGGTCTTCGTCCCGCAGGTCGGTTTGGAGGAAAAGGTCGGTGTATCTCGCCGGCAACTCCGTCTGGCCGTCCTCCAGGGCGGTCTCGGGCCGGGGCTGGTGGAAGAGTTTCGCCAGGTCACCGGGGATGGCGTCCTCGTCCGGCTCTTCCTCGCCGGGTTCGTCGGTGGGAGGCAAGTCGTCGCCGGCCGCTTGGAATAACTCGTGTTCCTCCGCGGCAAGGAACGCCAGCTTCTTCTGCTTCTCGACGAACAGCTCCCAGAGCTGGCCGGGCAGCTCGTCGATAATCCTGATCGTCGTCCGCCTGGTGCGTTGGAAGTTCAGCAGCCGGTTTCGCATCGTCAGGTCCAACAGTTGCTCTCTGGCCAACTGAAGCTGGGCGCGTACCATGTCGTCGGTCTCCGGGGCCCTCTTCTTGGGCGGTCTGGCGGTGGGGCTATCGCGATGCGTTTTGGCACGCCGCCCAGCCTGCAGGTCGATCATGCGCTCCAACGCACGCCAACCGGCGAGTTGTTCTTTGCTGAGGCTCGCGGTCTGGCCGGTATCCAAGCGGTGCTCGACCGCGCGGAGCCACCGGCGAGTCTTCCTGGGCAGAGCGACCCCTTGGTTGACGACCAACCCCGTGACCATCTGACGCTGGTGCTTCCTGCGGATCGACAGCTTGCGGTCTCTGTGAATACGGTAGCCGTATTCCTTCGTGACAGTCCGTGTCAGGCGGATGGCAGTGCCGATGTCATCTTCGGTTTCACGTTCGAAGGAAAAAGTGATGTCGTCGGCATAGCGGCTGTAGTTGACATTGTTCTTCTCCGCCCAGGCGTTCAGGCGGATGTCGATAGGGTAGTTGACCAGATTGCTGAGCCTCGGACTGGTCGGTGCTCCCTGTGGCAGCCCGCCGTCGAGCGTGCAGAGGCGGACCAGCAGGTTGGCGGCATTGCGGTTCCAGCCGATACGATGGAAGCACCGCCTGATCCTCTGGACAGTCGTGTTGTGGAAGAAGTCGATGATGTCCAGTCGTAGGACCGCCTCGCAGCCGGTGTGACGCACAGCGTTGGTGGCGATCGACTCTCCCCGCTCGAATCCCGTGGCCGCTGGGTGGGCCGTCAGTTTCGCGAGGAGCCGCCGGAGGATCCTCCGCTGGACTGCCTTGAGGTTGGGGTTCGGCGCTTTGATCGTCCGCTTGCCGCCGGACCGCTTGGCGATCCGGAATCTCTTGTATTCCAGCGGTGTCTCGCGGAGGGCCTTGACGGACATGTCAAGCCGCCGGGCCAATTCGCTGATGTCCAGATGGCCCGGCCTGTCGCCAATCTGAAAAAGCAGATCCAGGATTCCCATCGCAAGCCCGAGCAAAAAAAGAGGGCACGGGACAAGCCCACGCCCCTGTCACCTTGCTGTACCTCTTGTCTCGGAGAGTCCGCGAACCGAGAAAGAGGTACACCGCCCACTTTCAGGGCAGTACTTCACCAACCGGCCGACGAAACATCGGCCATGCTCAAAAGAGCGATGCCAAAGTGACCATCTCAATGATACCTAGCCGGAATCGACAGGAAAAGCAACACAGAGGACTAATGGGAAGAAAAGTCACGATCAAACAACAAGTGAGGGCGCTCTGACCTCGAACGGTCCGCGGAGACAATTGTGATTTCACGTTCCGGAGCGACCGGTAATGGTGGGCCAATAACGGGCTGCGACTCCGCCGCCGGCGGTAAGGGAGCAACCCGTTATTGGCCCACCATTACCGAAGGAGCGAAGGACGCCATTCGTTGTCCCGGGGCGAAACGCCCAAGGAGGTTTCGTGCCTGCACTCGACGCGCGGTCAGACACAAAACCAACAAGCTGAAATCACAATTGTCCCCGCAGGAACGCACTTCGCGGTAATCGTAAATTGTACCCTTCCACTTCGTCGTTTGCCAGATGCTTCGACGGTAGGAGGACGCCAGAGGTCTCTCAAGCGTCATCGTATCTGTTTTCAACCAGTTGTGCGACCTGACGGCAGGTCAGTCGATATCCATCCGGGTCGACCAGCGCCGCCAGAGCGAGATGACCGTGGATGACATGAATATCGGGCAGACACACAGAATCTTGGTTTGCAGAACTCAGGTGGTGCAGCATCGCCCGCAACAAGCGTCGCTTCGGTCGCGGCAGTGCAACCTTGTCATTGACGACCAGCCCGGTCACGACCTGCCGCTGATGCCGCGACATCACGCGAGTCTTTCGGCAAGCCGGTTGGAATCCTTCATCGACAATGATGTTCTCCACAATCTGGACCAACTTCCCAGGCTTGCCCTCCCCCGAAAATGTCAGATCGTCGGCGTAGCGGGTATAGGTCCAGCCTGTCGTTTCCGCCAAACGTTTCAATCGCAAGTCGAGCCGACGTGAGACCAAGTTCGCCAAGTGCGGACTTGTCGGCGCGCCCTGCGGCAGCCGGCCATTTCTGACCACCAGGCGCACGAGGTTCTCACGTTCCACCTCGGTCATTGGCAGGCTGACAAGTTGCCGGTCAACTCTTTCCGCACCGATCGACGGAAAGAAATCGCGAATGTCCATTGTTACCACCCAGGCCCGTCCGCAATGCCGGCGCGCGTTCGTCACGATCGAGCGTCCCCGCACGAACCCGTGGGCCGATTCATCCGTCACGAGCCGGTAGAGAACCGAATCGAGCAATCGCCGCTGCAATCGTTTCAATTCACTGCGAGGAGCTTCGATCCAGCGCTTCTTCCTTCCCTTGATTAGCGGATAAACGCGGTACAGTTCATCGGCCGATGCGAGGATCTCGTTCAAACGCTCCGGCGGGGCACTGAGTATCTCCGCGAGACGGATCGAATCGCCCGCAGTTCTGCCGTTTTCAGATTCCGAAAGCGCGTTACCCATCTTCCCACACAAGAAGGCTGCCGGTTACCGATCAGACGGCCACCGCGAGCACCCCAGCGAGAGCAATGATCGTGACCAATACCGTGACAAGACAGCCGGTGTCCTGTGTTTGCCGAGAGGGAGTTTTTCGGCTGTGACCGGTCCGAGGCGATGTCCGCGTCTCGTGCTTGATTTCGGTTGTGCGGCTCACAGCGCGGCCGGTGAGCTCTTGTGTTTCCGCCCAGTCGGGCAGCCGTGCAGAGAGACGTCGATAACAGCGAAAATCATACCAACTCTCATCCCGCCAATTGAGGGGCGCCATCTCGCCCCGCATCGCCCAGCGGATTTTCTTCTCGCCGGACGCGAAAATCTCACAGACCACGTCGAACAGCTCCCACAACACGCGGTGGACCTGACGAAGATCGCGCTGGGTTTCGCTCGCGATGCGAACGGCCATTCGACGCTTCACCGACAGTCGGGTCGCGTCACCGTTGCCGCTCCTCTGGAAATAGTCGATCCATTGTTCACTGGCTGTCCTTCCCCGGCGCTGCTGGAGTCGCCGGCGAATGGAATCAACCGGCCTCGACGTGAACGCCAGCCCCGTTTGATCGTCGAGCCGACGGAGCGTAAAGACCCCGAAATGCGGGATGATCAACGATCGACGGTCCTTGTAGTGTCCCATATCGATCGCATCGTTCCAAAACCCGTCCACCACGGATTCGGCATCGTTGCCGGTAACCCTACAGACCACCGAAAGATAATCAATGATCGCCTGGCTGGTGATTGGAGACCGTCGAGCAAGGAGTTCGCGCCGAAGCTGATCAACGTCCGGCACTGGTTCCAGCGACTCGCGAAGCACCGGCGTTGAAACAGCCGCGGCGATGCCTTCAGTCGGCTCGGCCGATTCGGTGACATCGACGGACGAAGGAGTGGCCTGTGACGCGCGGGTACGGGCAAGTTCTGTGACGTCGTCCACATCGAACTTCCACGTACCCCGGTCCGGGATGCGCAGAATCTTGCCGCGATTCCGCAGTTCCATCATCTCCTCGGGCGTTATCCCGAGATGCGCGGCGGCTTCTTCGATGGTGAGATATCGCTTCCCCATGGAAAGCACGAATTTGAGAGAACAGAAACTGACAGGAATCCTCACCCGCGCCCTGAATCGGTAGCATACTGCGTCGGAGCGGGATGTCAAGCGAATCGCCCGCAACTCTGCCGTCCTCTTCACTCCCTCGCGCTCTGCCCTGCGGTTACGGTGGAAGCAAACCGCGCGACATCCACCCAGTACCGACCCTATTCTTGACACACTCGCGGCCGCGAGACCCGTCGCCATTGTGACCCCGCTGTTTCGCAATACATGCCTCTGCAGACGAGTTTGTCGCTAACTTCCATCGGCACGCAGCCCGGGAAGAATAGCGATCTCCGATGGCCGTCCGCTAGATTGGTCGAGACGTGGGTCTATGAGACATACCGTAATCCGGACGTTTTCTCAGGTGCTTGGCTTTCGGTGAATCGTCAAAGCATACACTGTGGCATCGCCTTCCAGATGCAGGCATAGGGTGTATCGGCCTTCTGGGCCTGCCTGTAATGGCATCGCGCTGTCTTGGTTTGACTGGAAAAGCCCGATAGAATGCGCGTGTAGGGAGCCTGCGTGTTCTTGGGGAGCTTCTTCTCATTTCCTTGCACCTTTCTTGCTTGGAGGACGGGCCATGCGATGTGCTTTTGGGTCATCTGTCGTGCTGAGTGCATTGTTGACAGTGTTCTCCGGTTGTGGTGGGCAGCAAGACAGCAAACCGGGGACGCCGGCAGCGCCGGGGACGCCGGCAGCGCCGGGGACACCGGAGTCATCACAGACACCTGAAGCTGCTTTTGCGGCCCTTCAGGAGGCTGCGGAAAAAGGCGACTGGAAGGCAGTTGCGGAGTTGCTTACGACAGAGTCCCAGGAGTCGATGGCGGGTGCAATGATCTTTGCGGGGTCGCTCGTGGCAGCCTTCGAGGAAGAGAAAGGCAAGAAGTTCGAGCAGTTGCTGAGCAAGCACGGTCTCGACATTGATCCCAAAGAAGGTCCCGCTGGAATGGAGAATGCCAGTATGGAAGAAGCCTTGAAGGCGGTCGTCAGTCCGATCAAGGATAAACCGGCCTTCATTGCCGACATGATCGGATGGCTCGACGAGAACGCAGACGGGTCGGGTTTTGGCGATATTGCAGCAGGCAAACTCAGCGACGTGACGATCACCGATGATACTGCATCCGGTACGGTCACGGTTGATGAAGAACCGCAGCCGATTGAATTCCGCCGCTCGAACGGCCGCTGGCTGGTTCACTTGCCGACAGAGGAAACAGGCATGGGGTCCGGCTTTGATGACACAGCGGACTGGAGTTCTGAAGGTGGTTTCGATGACTTCGACGATGGCTTTTCCTTTGGATTCGAAGAGGAGGATCCGCTTCCGCCTGTCGAGGCCGTGTCGATCGACGATTTCAACTCGGCGTGGCAAACTTCGTTGGAGGTAAGCGAAAAGCCTGCCATCGAGACCTTGCGCCAACTTGCTCAGGAATGTGGCCTTGAACTGCAGGAGCCGGGCGAAGTGGCAGAAGCGCTATCGCAACCGGTTACGATCAAGTTAGAGGCGGTCTCGCGACTCGAGGCGATTGAACAGATTGCCCGACAAGTGGGCCTGTATCCGCGTTACACGCTTCGCAAGCTTGATTTTCGGTCGGGGCCACGGCCGTTGCCCGCCGCTTTCACCGGACCGTTTTTGGTCGAGGTAGCACGCCTGGACGAAGCTGTGCCGTATGCGACTGGCTCTATCGAACTGCGCTTTCTGGCAGCCGCAATACCGGCCCCTGCGATCGCTCAAATAAAGAGCCTTGGTTTCTCGCCGAACGACGAGGAAGATGACACGCTTACGTTTCGGCTTCTGGAGGTGACCGGCACGGGCGGGCAGAATGTAGTTGACGAAACCTCCTTCGGCATGGTGACGCAGGCAACGCAAAAACTGATTATGCTCGTGCGAACCGTTGAGTTGAAGAACCTGATCCGCAGCGTCGCGGAGATTGAGCAACTGAACGGAGAGTTGTCATTTGCGTTACCCACCAAAATGACAACGTTGAAGTTTTCCGACGTTACCAAAGACGCGACAGCTTCAGCCGAAGGGATTTCGATGAAGATCGGTAGCGTCAATCCGGGCGAAATGTCGACCATCGAAGTCGAGTTCGAAGGGATCGACTCGGATCATGTGACGATTGTTCCGTTGGACGCCGATGGTCAGACGATGGAAGTGAACGGCGGTGGCAGTTCTGACTTCGGCGGGAAAGGCACCCGTTCCTTTTTTGTGGAAGGCACACCGGCCTCGCTCGAAGCGCGAGTCATCCGAGAGACCGAGCGAGTGCGCGTGCCGTTCGAACTGAGTGGAATCCCGCTCGAATCCCACGAGCAGATGCCCGAGGCGATCGAACCACTGAAGTTCGAAGGTGACGAGCCGATCACCGTCGAGTTTGTGGAGTTCAAGGGAAGTGGGGACTCGAAAATGATCGTCTTGCGTGTGGCCAACCACACGAACAAGGATCTTTCGACGCTGCACCTGCAACTCAACTACTACGACGCTTCTGACAAGAAACTGGATGATTCACCTCATGGCCATTCAGCCGGACGGAGCTTTGTGCCTTCCGGAAGTACGGAAGACATCGAGGTCTCTACGTTCTTCATGCCGGATGGCACTAAGTCCATTCGCGTCGATGTGAAATCGGCTTCTTTTGCGGATGCCACCGAGTGGGAGGGCGAGCCTTAGCCGTCGCGTAATCAGCGTCGCGTTTTTTTTGGTGTGCTCACTGGTGATGCCATGTATGTGTTCTTGCATCGATCCGTCCACGGAAAAGCTCGCCTGGGATTGGCGGGCCTCGTGCTATTGGCCACTTGGTTCTGCTGGCTGGGTCTCCAAAGCGAAAGCTGTGCCGAGCCGGCTGGCTCGTTCACGATTCCGGCTTACGCCTTTGATCGCGGTACGGCTCGGATCTTCACCACGCAGTACGTCGACGCCGAGCCGATGGTCGCCTACGGCGGGAAGGTCCCGGTGTGGGTCGAATACGATATCGACTTCCCGGTGACCGCCGAGTACACGCTGCACGTCTGCTATGCCACGGTGGATATCCGGCCGGTGGAGTTGTACCTCGATGGAAAGCATTTGACTCAGTGCTGCACCGGCTCGACGAACAGCTTCATGACCAGTTCGGCGAAGTGGGAGCGAGCGGGTGTTTTCGAGATCAGTCGGGGCAAGCACACGGTGAAGTTGTTCCGCAACGTGGCAATCGGCGCTTTTCCACATGTTGTGGCGATACGGTTCGACTCGTCGATGGCTTTTCCCGCCGGTTGGCGCCTCGACCGTCCTGGGGCGCGCGGCCTGCCGAACGCGGATGGAATCGCGGCCATTGCCGGGAAAGATCCCACCGCTCCGGATGTCGCCGCCATGCGCCGCGCGATCGGGGATCTGATCGACTCGTTTGGTCCGAGGTATCCTCGAGGGCACGAGTATTTGAAGCGACTGGAGAGTCTCGCGCGGCAGTTGGACGGGAAACGCGACAAGGGCGACGACCGAGACCAATGGCATAGACAGCTTGCGGACCTTCGGCGCGAGGCCCTGCTGGCCAACCCGCTTCTGGATTTCGACCGATTGTTGGTGATCCGCCGCGGTGTCAATTCTCCGCATCTGGGCCTGCCGCAGAATTTCAACAGCAACGCCGCGTTGCCCAAGACCGGTTACGATGACGCCCTCTGCGTTCTCGCGCCCGTCGAACCGAAGGGAGAATTGAAGCCCCTGTTTCAACCCGATGGCGGCCGCATACTTGCCGACGTCGATCTCCATTTCAACGGCCAGAAGTTGCTGTTTTCCATGCCCGGCAAGCACGAGCGATGGCAAGTGTGCGAGATGCATACGGACGGCAGCAGCTTTCGAGAGATCACCGGCGAGGCTGCGGACGTCGATAGCTATGACGCCTGCTACTTGCCCGACGGCCGGATCCTGTTCGCCAGCACAGCCTGCTATCAGGGCGTACCGTGCGTGACGGGAAAAGTCGACGTGGCCAACCTGTACGTGATGGACGACGATGGCCGGAACATCCGGCAACTCACGTTCGATCAGGACGACGACTGGTGCCCCACGGTGCTGCCCAGCGGCCGAGTGCTGTACTTGCGGTGGGAGTACACGGACACACCCCACTACACCACGCGATTGCTGTTCCACATGAATCCCGATGGCACGGAACAGATGGAGTACTACGGCAGTAACTCCTACTGGCCAAACGGCATCTTCTGCGCCCGCCCGATTCCAGGGCACGCGACCAAGGTGGCCGGGATCGTCACCGGGCACCACGGCGTGCGGCGGATGGGCGAGCTGGTGGTGTTTGACGCGCAGCGAGGGCGATTCGAAGCCGACGGCGTCGTGCAGCGCATTCCCGGATGGAGCAAGAAGGTCGAGCCGGTAATCGTCGACCAGTTGGCCGATCAGAGTTGGCCGAAGTTCCTCCACCCCTACCCGCTAAGCGAAAAGTACTTCCTGGTGGCGATGCAGCCCGACGCTGGTTCACTTTGGGGCATCTACCTGGTCGATGTGTTCGATAACTTAGTTCTCCTGAAGGAAGTTGCCGGATATGCGCTGTTCGAACCGATTCCGCTGCGCAGCGTGCCCCGCCCTCCGGTGATTCCGCCCAAGGCGAAGATCGAGGGTCGTGAGGCGATGGTCTACATCGCCGACATCTATTCGGGCGAAGGGCTGCACGGGGTTCCCCGGGGAACGGTCAAGTCGCTTCGCTTATTCGCCTATCACTACGCGTACCGTGGCGTTGGGGGACTGTTGGGCGTCGTCGGTATCGACGGGCCGTGGGACGTCAAACGGATCCTCGGCACGGTGCCGTTGCAGGAGGACGGATCGGCCCGATTCTACGTGCCACCCAACACGCCGTTTTCGATCCAGCCGCTTGACAAGGACGGAAAAGCGGTACAACTGATGCGGAGTTGGATGACGGCCATGCCCGGTGAAGTGGTCTCGTGCGCCGGTTGCCACGAGCGGCAGAACACGGCCCCGCCGAACCGGGCGACATTGGCGATGGCCAGTCCGCCCGCACAGATCCAGCCGTGGCACGGGCCGCCGCGTGGTTTCAGCTATCACCGCGAGGTGCAGCCGGTGATCGACCGCCATTGCGTGGGCTGCCACGATGGTGAGCCAAACGCCGACGGCAACGATGTTCCGGATCTCCGTGGCACGGCGCGAATCGACGACTTCCGTATCTGGACGAACCAGGCGCAAGGGTTTCAAGGGAAGTTTACGGTAGGCTATGCGAACTTGCACCGCTATGTCCGCCGCCCGGGCATTGAAAGCGACTACCATCTACTGAACCCGATGGAGTTCCACGCCAACACGACCGAGCTGGTGCAGATCCTCTCGAAAGGACATCACGGTGTCGAATTGGATGGCGCGGCTTGGGAGCGACTCATCACATGGATCGACCTCAACTGCCCATTCCACGGCACGTGGGGCGAGGACATCAAGGACTGTCGACACGAAGCCCCCAGACGGCGCGAATACCTGATTCGATATGCTGGCATGGATACCGACCCAGAAGCGGTCCCCAGCACCGAACAACCTTCGATCCAGCCGATTGTGCCTGAGCCGGTGCCAACGCAACCGACTCAGCCAATCACCTGTCCGGACTGGCCGTTCGAGGCGGCCGAAGCCCAACGCCGGCAACAGGCGGCGGTCGCGGCCATGGGCGTCACGCCGAAGCGCGAGATCGAACTTGCCGATGGCGAGAAGCTAACGTTGATGCTGATTCCGGCCGGAGAATTCGTCATGGGCAGTCGAAGCGGCAGTCCGGACGAATCGCCACCGGCCCGCGTTCGGATTGCGCAACCGTTTTGGATCATGGACTGCGAAGTGACGAACGGGCAGTTCGCCTTATTCGCCCCCAAACACGACAGCCGGGTTGAGCCGCGAAACAACTACCAATTCGGCGTCCACGGAATCCCGGCCAACCGGTCCGACCAGCCAGCCGTGCGCGTATCGTGGCATCAAGCGACCGCCTTCTGCCGCTGGCTCTCGGAGCAGACCGGAGAGGTGTTCTCGCTGCCCACCGAAGCCGAATGGGAGTACGCCTGCCGCGCCGGATCGGACACGCCGTTCTGGTATGGGGACCTCACGACCGATTTCTCGCCGTATGCGAACCTGGCCGACGCCAAACTCAGCGACTTCGCCCTTCACCCTTACAAAGAAGACGAACCCCTGCCCAACCCGTCCAAGTACGACGACTGGATCCCCAAGGACACTCGCTTCAACGACGATGCAGTGATCGCCGTCGCACCGGGCTCGTATCAACCGAACCCATGGGGGCTTTTTGACATGCACGGCAATGTCGCCGAGTGGACTCGTAGCAGCTACCAGTCGGACGACGGACATGACACTGAGCAAGGTGACGATCGGAAGGTCATTCGTGGAGGTTCCTGGCGAGATCGCCCCTATCGGTGCACATCGAGCTTCCGGCTCGGCTACCCAGAGTTCGCCAAGGTGTACAACGTAGGCTTCCGAGTGGTCTGCAAGGCTGCGTCGAAGGCTGGCGTCGCTGGCCAGTAGTATCTCAACGTCCGTGTCGATCGGCTTCACGAACAGAAGGAGATTGCTGTGTCTGGAATATCCCGTCGCCGCTTCATGGCCGCGGCTGCGGCAACGGTTGCTGCCGAAACCGCCACGCATCGGATCGTCACCGCATCGGAGGACGACGTATATCGAGTGATCGACCAGGTTCCCTTCGGTGGGCAGACGCGACGGCTGAAGCTGATGCGCGGCGACCGGTATATCACTGCCTTGATCTTCCCGACTGACTACCCCACCCACTTTCGGCTGAAGCCCGAGTTGTTTCCCGTGTGCACGCCGCGCGGAATTCCGGTCACGGGCTCTCACGAGTATTGCTTCATCCACCATCAGTCGATCTCGTGCGGCCACGGCAAGGTGCGCGTCGAGGGAACCAACCGGGAGGTCGACTTCTTCCGCAAGCTGCCGTTCCCCGATCCCCAGCGCGAGGACAAGTGGCATCGCGGCTTCAATCTGTTTCAGATGGGACCTTCCGGAATCCAGCGCGTCGAGCAGGTGCGTTGGAGCGTCGACGATCGGATCATCGTCCATCTGACGCTTCAGTGGCAAACCAGGGAAGAACACCAAGAGGTAGGCGAGACTCTTCTGGTAGAACAACGCCGCTACGAAGTTTTCCAACAAGAGGCGTTTACGGTCATCGACCAGTACTCCCGATTGGCACCTGCCGATAAACCGGTGACGCTGGTAGCAGATCGCCACTCGTTCGCCACCGTACGCGTACACGATCTGATCGACGTCGAGGACGGTGGCACGATGCGAGACTCCGAAGGCCGCATGGATCTCGAAGGAGTGTATTGTGACCAGCAAGGCGAGCGCAAAACGCCCCGGTGGGTCGATTGCACTGGGACCATTGGCGAGAACGTCGTCGGCATGACGCTGATGGGCCACGCGGACAACCTGCGGAACCAGTTCTTCCTCCGCAAGTACGGCATGATGGAAGTGTCGGCCATGCTCGACGCCGATGTGCGGTTGACCGACGAAGCGCCGCTGGTGTTCGCTGCCCGGTTTGTGGCCCACGACGGGCCGATCACTGACGCCGTCGTAGACCGGCTGTATCAGGAGTTCTCCGGGCAGAGACTTCGTTGAACACAGGAGCGAGCAGGATCCCTGATGGACTGAGTTTTCGCTTCCGGTGATGCCGGATCCGTTTAACCCGAAGCCGAAGGCGATGGCGGGCAGTGGGGTGGATCGTCCACACGTTGCGCCCGCCATCGCCTTCGGCTTCGGGTTAAACGAATAAGCGCGCCTGCTTCAGAATGATTTAGCGCGATTCGAAAAGTCAGTCCCTCGTCACCCATCCAGACGTCTTGGATAGCAGGGGAATCGTGTCCTGGCCGACGAGCATGGATTTGGGCTCGGACAAGAAGTTTGAATAGACCAAATACTTGTCCAACATCATCGCCAACACGCCGCCCTCAGCCGTATGCCAATCGGCTCTGTCAATGCCGTGGGCTAGCGTAGCGGTCTCTTCCTTCTTTTGGTTGGGGCAAGTGACCATGGCAAAGCGGCTGATCCGTTGACCTGCGTCGAACGAAACGGGGATGGCTTTCGCCGCCGCAGGATTCATCCCTTCAAACTCCAGGCGGCAGGTGTGATACATCGTCCCGCTCCCTCGCCAAATGCAGTCGCGTCCCGGCACGGCAAACAAGCGGAACCGGTTGGAACCCAATACGGCGTAGCCCAGCCGATTGTCGATATTGATCCAGTTGCCCGCGGACAACGTACCGGCTTTCGGTTCCAAACTGCCTTTCTCGGCAAAGTACATACGTGACTCTGCCTGGTAGACCCAGCGAGGATCGTCGAAGAAGGTGATGTTGCCACTGGTGGCTGCTTCGACACTGACTCTCTCTTTGGCGTGGCGCTCTTCGAGATACACGGTTCGGCCATCGGGCAAAGACACAAAGGCGCAGTTTTGGCGAACCTTGTCGGAACACCAACCGAGTTCCACCATCGCGGCGAACCCGTTTTCATGCACGTCCAAACGATGCAAGTGAACTTCCAGCGTCGGCGGTTTGCCCAGTTCGCGGACTTGCCCGACGTAGGACCAGGGCATTGGGTAGCAGAGGACGTCCTTATCCAGCGGCATGGTCAGGCCCATCACGTTCGGCTGCTTGCCGGTCGAATGCCAACTGAAGCTCGATATCGTGTTCGAGGTGCGGTGGATCACGAATTTGCCGCACTCGGAGGCGAAAACGCCGGCGAGGTTCGTCTCCAACTGGTCATCCGGCAGCGCCTCGCCGCCGTCGCCGAAGAGCCGAAACATCAAGTAGTTCTGCGTCAATCCCCACGTGCTGCCCAAATCATAGGGAAAGCCGATCCATCCATTCATCGGTTGGTCCGGACATTCGGCCGCCATCGCTTCCAAGCTGGTCAATGTGCGAAGCAAGCAGGCTTTGCGGAGCGGGTTCGGTTTGCGCGGAATGATGTTGGCCGCCTGAAGAAAGACGTCCAGACGGCGAGGCGTATAGTCCGTGTTTTGCGGGTAAAGCTCCGTTCCGTCCGGCAAGTATAGGAATAGGAGAAGGTCGAGAACCTCTTCGGCATTGAATGTGACGGCCTCCGGCACGGCCTCGCCCGCCAGACGGAACGAAATCGCGCATCGGACCATCTCGGATATCGCGCCGATGTAGTCTGGGTGGACCAGCCCGTGATTCTCGACCGTGTAGTCGGGAAAGGCATTGGGGGCGGTCAGCCACTGGTTAAGAGGCTTGCCATCCACGACTTCGTCGCTGGCAACGTCGCGCGCGGTGGCGTAGGCGCTGATCATGTATTCGTTGGCCTTTTCAGCCCAAAGCTCTCGATGAGGATGAGACTGCAGCAAACACGCGGCCACAGCGATGCCTCCGCCGGTCCAAGCATTCGATTCAGCTTGGGTGTCCCCGCGAAGTCGTGCCGGTGCGGGTCGATCGAGGAAGCGATCGGCCTCGTGTTCGATGGTCTTCGCCACCAGCAACTGTGTCGGCCCGTCCAGATCGTCCCACAAAAGCCAGGCGGCCATGCCCAGTGTGTGGATGATCCGCGCCGATCGGAATGTGCTCCACTGCTTCTTGCCCCCGCCGAGTTGATGATCTTGTGCTACCGCCTCGATCATCCTCACGGCGCTACTGACGAGTTCTTCTCGCGACAGGCCACCCATCGTCTCGCCCGGTTTCCCAAATCGCAACAGAACCGCGGCCGCATAGGCACTGCCTGCGACGAAGTACTCGAAATAGGGCCCGTCCGTTACGATCGCGTTTGGATCTTCGATTCCGGCCTTCACTCGGTCATTTTCCATAACTTCCAAGTTGCGCGCCACCTGATTGCTCAGCAGCGTCAGCAATCGCGGTCCCAGTGCACCGGAAAGATCATCGTCGGGAAATTCGACCGGTCGCACGCGGTACCGCTCGGGAACCGTTGCATCCACCTCGCCGGCCGCCAGCGGCGGCGTGACGCCAAATGCGATAACCGAAGAGATCTGCAGAATGATGAAGGGCAGAACAATGAAGAAGCGGAAGTGAGTTCCCATGATTCTGCCCCCATGATTCTGCAAATTCTTCTGTCGTTTCAGCCGCCGCATGTCTTTCGTACTCTACGGATCACTTGGAACTGCGTAAGTGATCTTACTCCCCTCCGGCAACTCCGCTTTCACGGGCACTGGTGAGGCTACACGATATTGTCCGGGCTGGTCTAGGATCACGCTGACGGAATATGGCCAGATTACTTCATCGCCTATGCCGTAGTCGTAGATCTCGAACCATGAGTCGTTGGGGAACTCCTTAGCAAGCTTGTCGGCCTTGGCGTCCGGGTGGGCTTTGGCGTTCAGAACGACGGCCTTTCTACTGCGGGCATCCAGGATACGATACTCGGCACTGCCGTCGGCGTTGGTCACTCGGGCTCCGTGGTAGTAGCGATACCGCTGGAGCGTGAATGGAGTGCTGGTCCGGATTCGGTGATCCGCGGCTCCCGTACACCGGCCGACGCCGATTCGCGAGTCCCAATTCAGACGCAACCGCGCGCCGTCGGCAACCGGCGTGGCCTCCAGGACTTTGTATGCGATCCGGCGGTCCGAGTTGGTGATGAAGATTTCGGCGCCGATCATGGCTGCGAGGTTCGGGGGCGACGGCGCAACAGTGATCGTCTCGGCCGAGCGGTCCACACCTACAATCTTGCCCCGATACTCCGGACTGTCCAACGTGATCCCGAAACGGCCCTTGGACAACTTGGTTCCGCCCACCAGCGACATCGCCAGCGGGATCCCCTGCTTCTCGCGGTACAAACCGAACCGGCCGGCGAAATGGATGTCGCTATTGACGTGGGGCACGTTTCCAACGTGCCGACCATCCAAAGGCACGTTGGAAACGTGCCCCACTTTGGCCGTGCGCGGGATCGTCGGATCTACCGAGAACAGCACGGTATCCGTGTGATCGGCCAACTGGACTTCGCATCCTCGCGAGACGAAGCCCTGTTCGTCGTCGCCGGAGAGTTCGATCGGGCGGACACCTTTGATTTCGGGCGTACCGAAGTGCGGTTCGATCAGGCTGACCACTTGCGTCTTGGTCGGGGCTTCGGCCTGGTTGTGCAGCATGATCCACTTCATTTCATAAGGCCCGCCCGCGGGCGAACGGCCGTCGCAAATGTTGGCTTCGACGCCATCGGCGCTGGCAACCGTAAGCCTGACGTGCAAACCGTCGCCGGTCTTGAGCTTCCAATCCGCCGACCATGGTGCCGATGACTTGCCGCGATGGACGTTGTACAAATGCGGAAAGGCAAACATGGCCCCGCTCCAGCCGTACACGCCTTGGCTGCAGCCATGCTCCTTTAGCCATTTCGGATCGCCATAAGGCACATCGGGGCCAGCCAGCGTACCTTCCTGTTTTTCAAGCGCGATGCCCTCGGTCTTGAAATCGCCCTCCTGGCCATGGAAGCACCACCAGTGATCCTCGCCGCCGGAAATACGATAGAAGTCCAGGCAGTAGAAGCGGTCAGGCGCAACGTCGATCAACGCCACCAGACGCCGCTGCCACTGGTCGGGCGGTAACTCGTAGCCTTGGCCGCCGTCCACGCGGTCCACACAGGCCTGGGCCCGGGCCTCGACAATCCGCACGGGCCCGGCCTCGGCGAACAACTCGGTCTGGGCCGTCATGGTGCAGAACGGGATTTGCCGCGCGAGGTTGTGGCTGGTCCAGGAAGGTTCCCAGTAGCCCCAGTTCCGCGGATAGCCCATGTGGCACAGAAGAATGCCCTGAAAAGCCTGCAGGCCGATATCCATAAGGTCGTCCTGAGTGTGGCTCCGCGCGCGGCCGTACCTCATCCACAGGGCCCGTTTGTCGTCACTTTGCCCGCTGCGCAGGATGGCCACTCCGTAACCATCGTGTAGCGAGCTGCGATCGTTCCAGTCGTCGGGCCACTTTGCCGCTTCCCGCTCGATTTCCTCCCGTGTGAAGGGGAAATCCTTCGACGGATTCCAGCCGGGCGTGTGCTTTAGCGCCCACGCGAGCTTCGGATCCCGAAACAGCCGGTATGCGTGCTCGAAGGAAGCGACGCTGGCGCTGTGCCAACCGATCTTGGGAAGTTTGCTATAGGCTGGCCAACTGCCGCCGTCGCCGATGTACGGGTAACTGCGGTCGATGGTCAGTGTGTCCATGCAGAAATCGAAGATATTGCGATAACGGCCGCTCTTGCTCAACGGCGGGTATCGCGTGTCGGTATAGACGTCCGGCCGGAGCTGCCGCAGTTTCTCCATAGCGCCGACCACGGGTGTCAGGTGGACGACGTGCGCGGCGTTGTAACCGCCGGTCGATTCGTAGGGCGCTCCGTCGCGGAAGTAGTCGTTGGGAACGAACACGCGCATTCGCCCTTCACCGTCGTACAACCAGTCGATGAAATCGGTCCCGCGCGCGTAGTTCAGTACGATCGCCGCGTGTACGATCGCCTCTTGCTCGCCAGGCTCGTTTGTCGAGCAGGCACTGTCCATGATCCCCTGCATCCATACGGCGAAAAGGTTTTCTTCGACAAAGCGGCGCACGTCCTCGTGGGTCTCGATGTCGAAGCCCTTCTTACGCAGGAATGGGATGATCTCCTGGTCCTGGTCGATGACCGGGAAGATGCGATCGTAAGCTTCGGCGTGGGTGCGCAGTTGGCCCGGCTGTTCGATCGGGTACGTGTTGAAGCCGCTGGATCCGAGGCAGGGACCTTCGTCAAACCGTCCCTGCCCGAATCGCTCGACCTGACTGACGCGGTTGCGGTGCCGATGTTGCGTCATCGTCGCCAGGTAGGCGTACTCCTCGGCCAGTCGGCACAGGGCGACCAGCGCCTTGTGGGCGTACTGGCGATCTCCGGTATTGACGTAGGCAGCGGCGCAACTGGGGGCAACCGTCATCATTCGCCGGCAGTAGAATTGGCACAGCTCGGCGATGAACCCGTACTTTTCGCCTTCGTGAAGGCAGGCGCCGCCGATCCCGTCGTCAGGAAACTCGCCGCTGGTCATATCGCCATTGGCAAAATCGTTCGACGGGTACTCCTCGTTGCCCACCGGACACCGGATCTTCCAGCGCCAGGGAAACTTGGAGTCCATGATCCAAGGATAGTAGGCGCGATTTCGATAGATCTCCTTGCCATGGACCGGGCATCCGTGTTCGATGTTTGTCCAGTGCCAGCGGGGAATTGTGCTGTCCGGCTGCATGGCCCAGATGTCGTCGTCGGAGTAACCGAGCCAACCGCCGCTTGCCTTGGACTTGGGATTTTTCGCTTCGGCACCGGTCGGATAGACTTGCTTCTCTTTCAGTTCGGGCAGGCGCTCACCCAGCGGCCAGCGCCGCGGAAGCTGCACACCCTTCAGTTTGCGGAATGTGCGCAGATCCTCGAAGCCCCAAACCTCGATCGGAACCACAACCTCGCCCGATGCCAACGCAAACCGCACCTCCGCCTTGGGCGTGGGCTTCGAGCCGCGGAAATAGAACTTGCGGGTCTCCGACTTGGCGGGCAGCCGGGTTCGGTCGAACATCGCGATACAGTCCGGCATCGTCACTTCGACATCGGGCGCGTCTAACGGAACCTTCAGCGCGATCATAAACATCCGCTCGACGCCCACGATGTCCGGGGCGTAAAGAACCCTCTCGTCCCCTGCCGTGAGCTGACCGGGCGAAAGGACAAGCCAGTACAATGCGAGACAAAGGGTCTTGCTGGCCAGCCGGTTCATATTTCTCTCCTTCTTCGGTCGAGTCGTACGGCCGGGCGCAGCAATTCGTCCGCGACTGCCGGCGGGATTAGAATCGAGTCAAAGAGAGCCGGCAGCATTTCGAGACAGTCCACAAACTCCAACGCTCGGATCGGCGAGGTATCGCTTACGACCAGCGGCACAATCAGCCTCCCAGACGGTCCAGTGTCTGCAGATCCTGCTGTAAATCCTCGACCGTCGGTCGGAATATCGCGAGGCCTCGTTCGAGTAGAGCCTCCTCGAACGCCGTGCGCGACAGACCGGCCCATCGCATCGCGTGGGCAAACGAGAGACGACTGGCATCGAACAATCGGCACGCAATCTCGATCCGAGCATCACTCTCGTCAATGCCGGCTTCCATCAGCAATTCGTCAGAAATGGTCAGCGGCATAGTGTGGCTTCTCCTATGGAACTCGATATTGTGAATTGTACCACGACGGCCACTCAGTTCAAACGGAGAAGAGACAACGCAGTGCCATCGTCGACGCATAGAAAGAGTTCAGTGTGAAACGGCGGCAAAAGCGCTTGCGTGACCCTGCCAGGCAGAACGTTTCGAAGGCCAGCCCGTTCATGCTTTTCGCCTTCTGTAGACGAGATCACCAGGCGGTCCTTTCACATAGCATAACCTCGCAAGCGGCGGCCTTGCCGTTTCAAACCAAAGTCCTCGCCCCCGGAGCGAGTTTCTTGGCGGCGTTTAGCATAGCGGCCACGTTGGCGGGAGGGGAGTTGCACATGACTCCTTCTCCCGTGTTGAAGATATAGCGGCCGCCGGGAAGATTCTCGCCGATCATCCTCTCGGTGGCCTCTGCCACTTGCTCCGACGTGCCGTCCCGCAACAGAATCGGATCAAGGTTGCCCATCAGGCAGAGCTCTGGTTCGAGTGCCTTTTTGGCCTCGGCGATGCAAATGCCTTCTCCACAGTTCACTGCAGGCACGGGCAGTTGAATTTGCTTCGCCAGATGCGCGAGCGACGTTTCTGCGGTGTGGTAAACGAGCAAACCGCCTGCCGCCATCAACGCCTGCGCCACCTCGGCGGCGGCATCGAAGGCGAATTCGGAGAAGTGATCCGGGCTGCAAAAGGCCGATGACGCACAACAGTCTCCCAGCCACAGCAGATCGGCGCCGGCCTCAAGCTGCGCCCTGCCGATGGCAATCTGGTGGTCGACGAAAAACTTCGCGTTGTCTTTGACCAAATCCGGCTGGGTAACGAGGCCGATCATCAACTCTTCGATGCCATAGACCAGCCCCACTGCACTGAACGGCGCGGCGATGCGGCCCATCACCAGAACGCTCTCGCCCAACTGCTCCTTGAGCTGCCGCAGCATTTCCAGGTGGATCGGCAGCCGCAATTCCCGTTGTGGGTCGGGGATACGAAACCGGTTGAGAGTCTCACGAATGAAGGGCAAGTAGGCGACGGGCATGGTGGGACGGTTCTCGTCGTCACTCATCCGCAGGCCCAACGGCTCGAACTCGATGTAGTCGTCCGGAAAGATCGTCGCCCAGTCCTCGTCATACTCCCGCACGGCCTGCACCTGGCAATCAACCATCTTGTCTACATCCAAACGGGCTTCCCGGTCCGTCACTCCCGCGCGGCGCCGATGAAACTCCAGCCCCAACGAGAAAACAGGCATCCGCGAGGGCACACGCCCCTGGCAGCACGCGATGAAATCCTCCTTCACACCGCCGTATGCCATGTCACCGTTCCTTGTCGGGCGTTTCGCTGGGAACGAGACCTAGAACCGCAATCGCCGAAGGCCAACGTCGACGACGAACAGAACCATTGCGACCATGACGAACCAATACCACAGTTCACAGACCCGTTCCACGGTGCGACCGTCGGGGGTAAAGACGGATGCCGGATCCTCGGGATCGTAGACGCCGCCGGTCGCTGCGGCCACGGACTTCAACAGCGTGTGGTTGGTCGGCTTGAGCAGCAGTTCGTCGAGATAGTCGACAAACAGTGCTTGCTTCTCGATGTGTTCGCCTCCCGAGGCATCTTGAACGACGGCCTCGACCATGTATTGTCCCAACTTGTCGACATCAAACCTAGCTTCGTAACGTCCTGGGGCAACTTGCGCAGCTTCCACGTTCGACTCGTTCACGGAAACAAATACGTCGACGCCGTCATCATTGCCCTGATCGTCTCGTATGTCTAACACTACTGTGGCACGACCGCCAACGCGTCGAATACCCAACGAGACATTGGATGGTTGGGGCTTGCGAGCGGCGTGACGAACCAGGCGTTTCCAGAAAGCTGCGAAGCCCGGCCACTTCTGCCAGCGTTGCCCCCAGCGGTTCTTGGCATCCGAGGTGAAGGCCACGCTCACACCTGCCCCGTAGCGCCACCAAGTGAGCAGCGGGTCGGAGCCGGCCATCAACAAGGGTTCTGCGCCTGGCTTGAGGCCGGTGGGAACATGCCCGGTCAACGCCGGGGCCGACTCGACATCCAAGCCGGGCAGCGTTCGCAGGACAAACGGCCGGATGTCGTGCAGCCCCGCTTCGTCGGTCGCCGCCTGCGTTTCCTGAATCAGGATCTTCGGCACGTCGGCCGGATCGTCACAGTGGCGATGGCGGCGCTCGTCGCCCGCGATGCGAGCCATCTTCTTCAGCAAATCCTGCTCGGCGCCCGGGCTGATCGAAACGGTGGAAAGCGTGATACCGGCCTCGGCCATTTCGGCTGCGATCTTGCAGTAGTCGCCGGGCGCGGGAGTGCCGTCGGTCAGCAGAATCATGTGTCGCCGGTCGGCGTCCGTTTGCTCCAGTGCCAGAAATGCCCGCTCGACGGCCCCGTACATGTTGGTTTGGCCTAAGGGCGTCAGGGTGTCGATCCGCTGCATCAACTCGGGCTTGTCCGTACAAGGGCCGAGTTCCGCCACCCATGTGGCAACGTCGGAGAATGCCATCACGCCAGCCTTGTCATGCGGTTCGAGCAATCCGATCGACTGCTTCGCCGCCTGCTTGGCCAAGACCATTCGCTGCTCTTCTTCCATCGAACCGGACGTGTCGATCACGAGGACCATTGCCAAGACCATCTTCTTGGCCTTCACCTCCTCGTAAGCCTCGACCGGCATCATGCGTTCCAGTGGACTGTCGCGATAGGATGCCTCGCCGAACGTGTCTTCGCCACCCAGCATGATTAAGCCGCCGCCCAGTTCTTTCACGTAGCGATCGAGTGTAGCTGCCGTATCGGCCGGAAAGTCGTTTGGCTTCACATCGGACAGTATCGCCAAATCGAAGGCGTCGAACGGGCTGCCGGCGTCGACGACTTGGTCTGGCGTTACTAGTGTCACATCACACCCCTGGTCGTCCAGTTTTTCTTTCAGTAGCTCAGCCAAAGCCGGCTCCGCGTCTACCATCAAAATGCGCGTGCTCCGGGCGGCGAAGATCATCGTCCGGCGCTGGTTGTTCTCGGCGATCGTGTCACTGGCCGTTTCCAATTTGGCTTGGATCACGACATCATTCCCCCCGCCAAGGGGCAAGGCGAAACGGAACCGATTCTCGCCGGTCTTGAGCGTCACTTCTTGCTTGTCCACTGATTGCCCGTCCCGCAGTAGTTCAAGGTCGCCGCCGACTTCTTGGTTAGACAGAACGACGACTTCGATGGGCGTATCCGCGAACTGGGATCCTTGTTTCGGGGCAATCAACTCCGACACGCAGACTTCCGGACCGGGAAACGCGTCCAGGGGCTTCACCGTAACCGGAATATTTGTCGCCAGCGCCGCCTTAGCCAATTCGCCCTGGGTTTCGTTACCGTCGGTCAATAGCACGATCTGGGGAACGAGGTCCGTCGGACTCCATGCAGTCGCCAGTCGCAATGCCTCCGCTGGGATGCTCTGTTCGCTGTCCAGTTTTTCGGTCTGGACCATTCGTTCCGGATCGGGCGTCGTGGCCTGATCGGCGAACGAGATAAAGGCAACCTTGTGATCTCCTTGACCTTCGAGCGCCTTACGGATGAACTCTTCGGCCGCCTGCCGTGACGGGCCACCGACGCTGCGACTGGTGTCTGTGGCGAAGATCACTAAGCGCTGCTCACTTCGACTTCGCACGATCAGTCCGGCGAAAGCCACGACGAGCAACACGACAATAACGGTCCGGCAGATCACAGATCCCCAGCGGCGTGTCCTGGTCGCCGTCACCCCGGTACGCCAGGCGAAATAGACAATCACCGGCAGCACCACCAGGCACAACAGCCAAGCGGGGTGTTCAAATTCGATCTGTGCAAGTAAGCCTGACATGCCGGTCTCGCGTCCAATTCGTTTAACCGCAAGCCGGAGGCGTGCGCGACCGAAAGGCGCGCACGCCTCCGGCTTGCGGTTAAACGAGTACCCTCCGGTGATACAAACACCATTCGACAAACAGCAACACGATTGCCACACCGATCAACAGCATCCACAGGGGTTGATCGTTAATCGGTTCCACTGGAGTCAACTTGTCCGATTTTGCGCCGTCGCGGATACGAAGATCGCTTTCGGAAGAGTTGGTCAGATTGCTCGGCAGAACGCTCTGGCCATTCCCTTGGTTTTCGCCCTTCGATGTTGGCAGCTTCCACACGCCGGTTCGATCCAGCAACGCGATCGACTGGCCGGCAGCAACATCCACTTCAGCATCTTCCGACCTCAGACTCCGTTTCGAGTCTGAGCCAGCCAGCGATATCACCTCATCGGTCGTTGCTGCAGCCCGGTGCGATTCCCAAGCAGGCGTCGGCCATCGCATGGCGTTGGCGATCAGTACGGGAAAGTCGGTACGCAAAGTCAAATCGCTGTTCTCCGGCGCAAGCTTCACGTGCAGAACAACAACACGACCTTCCGATCTCTCGATCGTGCTGTACAACGAGTCGCCGGAGGCCGATGCGACAATGGTCTGCGCCGCAATCTTGAATTGAAGCCGGGCGGCCTCTTCAACCACAACGCCCGTGAAGTCCACGCCCGACAGCAGCGGTGAATCCAACGACGCTGTTTTCACCGCCGCCGATTGGCCTTTGATTGAGTCTTCGGCTTCGTCCCACAGGTCGCACGAACCCTTCGGCTCGAAAACCATAACGGGGCCTGCCGGCAATTGATTCGGTACCTGGCCGTACCAAACCGTTATCGCACCGGACGGCGTTGGGCTCGCGTCATCAACATCCAGCACGTCGATTTGCGGATTGCTCTGGAGAATATTCCTGATCTGGTCAACTGCAGCTTTCGTTTGTTGCGCGGCAATACCAGCGTTCTCCGTTTGGGACGCACCGACGACCAGTTTGATGACCGGGCGCTGACGACTCTGCACAAACACATGAGCCTCGTTGTCGGCAGCCAGACCATCTTTGCCGTCTTCGATTTGTAGCCGAGCCGAAATCAGGCCACTTTCAGCGACCGTGTAGGGCACAACTTCTTGTACGCTCGCTCCGGCGGGCACGTGCAGAACAACCGTTTGCGGGTCGCTGCCTTCGACGCTCACCACCAACGGACAGTCCATGTCGTCCGCGGAGAAGTTGGCAACCTCGACGAACACTTGGTATTGCCCGGATTCGATCGGATCCGGGCTGGCCGCGATCCGTGTAATCGCCGCGTTAGGCGCCCCTTCGCCGAAAAGTACCATTTGCACATCCTCGGCAGTGGCCAGTTCGACGGCCCCGGGAAAGGCTCCGTCGGCCAGCACGATGATTCGCAAGTTGGATTGTCCTTCGAGTACGCTCTGGGCCAATTCGACGGCCTGTCGTATCCGCGTCGAGCCGTCGGTGGGTTCCAGAGATTCGATCGCGTCCAGCAGCGCTTCCTGATCGTCGGTCAGACGGCATTCGGTGCGGATCAGCGAGCCGGCACTCACGAGCATCATCCGTTCGCCGCGGCGCATTTCATTCGTCAGCCGTTTGGCTTCCTCTCGCATGGCTTCGAATCGGGACGATTGGCCATCCGTGGCCGACATGCTGGCCGACACGTCCACGACCAGCGCGATATTGCGGCGGGCGTCAAACACGGCCTTCCAATAAGGTTCGGCCAGCGCGGCAACAATCAATAGCAGTATGAAAACCTGCGCCGCAAGCGACAGCCAGAAACGCAGAACGAACCATGCCGGTCGTCGGGCTATGGCGCGCTGCCAGAGCGAATAGGTGGCGACCTCGTGTCGCCGGCTGGTGAAATGCCAGAGGTAGAAGATGGCGATGGGGGCCGCCAAACATATCCAAAGCCAAGCTCCCGGATTGTGAAAACTCATGGCCGCGACCTCACTGAGCATACATCCGGGATGTGGCGGTTCGGATCATCCGCAGGACCGATTCCTGAAACGGTATTCCGGTTCTCGTCTGGATAATGCCGATCGAACGCTGGGCACA
>JADHUC010000128.1 GCA_016784735.1 Pirellulaceae bacterium
GCGGCCAGACACGAGGGTGAATGGCAGTAGTCACGCCGCCCCAACGTTGACTCGTCGCCGAGCGACCATTCCAGCACGCCGTAAGGTCGTACCTCTTCGGCCATCTGCTCGATACGATCTTGCACCTTGGCGCGATATGCAGGATCGGTCAGGCATGGCACGCGCACCAGGCTGTCGTCCTTGTTCTGCGGATGAACGCGTTCCACATTTTCCGGCCCGTGCCGCATGTTGACGAAAGCGGCGTTTTCGGCTCGCCATGCCCCAGGTAGCGAGACGTACGTGTCTACGCCCAAGTCGCGGAGCATCCTCAACCCATGGAACGCGATCGGCTGGCTGTCCCACGCGTACCAAGCACAGAACGTGTAGTCGTCCTTGGCCGGCATGTCCACCCACACTCGCTCCATATGACGCTGTACACGTTCCGTGCCTACGGTGTGTATGCCTGGTAAGGACTTCCGCAGTTCGAGCGATAACAGCGCGCAGAGCGTCAGCGGGTTGTCGTGCCGGAGTGTCAATGCAACCACGCCGCCGTCGCCGACCGGAATCACCTGCTCGGGTGTTACCTGTCGGCCGCACGTATCCCGGAGGACCGCCACCAATCGGAGTCCGGCCATCTCGCCTTGCACCCGCACGGTTGCCCGGATCGGCTCGCCAGCGGCGAACAGCGGCTTCGCGACGTCAACCGACTCGATGAACGCCTCCCTGGTAGTCTCGAAAGCCACGGAGCCGAAGTCGATGACGGCTCCCTTATCGTCCCGGACCCAGACATCTACGAAGTTCGTTCCGTGCAGATGATTGCCGTGCGAGAACCGGCTGCTGCCGGCGAACTTCCAGACCTGGGTGGTCATGGGCTTTCCGCCATCGAAATACCGGTCTCGTACTTGTACTTCAAGTGTGGAGGCTGTGTCGCCAGGCGACAACTTCACCAGGACAGTCCCGGCCGAGGCGTCGATGCTGTCGATCCGCTGCGTCTGACGGTCGGCTGCCCACCCAATCACTTTCGACAGCGCAGCGTATGCATATTCCGTCGGGCCCATCGCATCGTCGTCGATGTCGTCCAGTCGAAAATCGGGCGTCAGCGAGTGCGAACCTCGACCGAACGCTGCCCAGTTGATCCACGCCACACGGCCTCGGCCGAATGTACCCAGTTGCAGATGCGACTTGCGTGGTTTGCGATAGCCGGGGATCGCCGACATCGGCACCAGATCGAGGATACCCTGGTCGTCGCCCAACGGCGCGTGATCGAGCACATCCCGCACCGGGTCCAGCCAGCTTGGAACGCTGGACACGCAAACCAGCCCCATCCCGTCGCGCACGCGCGCCTTAATCTTATCGAGCAACGCCTTCGGCGTGGCCTCCCAGCGGAAACCGCCGACGATCATCACCTCGCACTCCGGGAGCGCCTCGGCGATCTGCTCCTGCATCAAATCGCCCAGGGCATTTGACCGGTAATAGGAGAAATGTTGGACCGGTGTGTAGTCCAGATCCAGACGCTGGGCAACCTCGACCGCATCTCGCATGTCGCCGCTGTACGCCATGAGGATGGACTTGATCGGGCCGTCCGCTCGGGGCGTCGCCCATCGGATGTGCGGCCATTCGGGAAAATGTCCGCGGCGGAAGGAATCCGGCGTTACTCCGTACTGGGCGAAGGCCATGGCCTTTCGACTTCGCGCTTCGCCCACGAATTTGACGGCACTGGGATCGTGATCCCCCTGATAGATCTCGATCTCATCGGCGAAGACCGTGCTTCCGCTCTTGTCCAATCGGATCATTACGTAGCGTCCGCGGGTCTTCAGAGCGTCTGCGAGAAACTTGTGCGTGTACCAGCGCTTGCCGTCCTGCTTGAACCCGCGAGGGGTCAGGCGAGCGACTTCGTGGAAAAGTTCGTTGTCGTCACTCACCAGGAACGTGATCTCCTCCGGGAACTTCACGCCCGCCGCCCCGCCGCCCGGGCAATTGATCATGATTCCGTCGATCGGCTCCGGCCGGCCCAGATCCACAGTGATCTGCGGGCTGTACAGATACCAGCCCACCGTCGATTTCTGCGTCCAGAAATATCCCGCTGTGTACTTCCCGTCGGTCAACTGCTTGTCGTCATCCGGGTCGGTGCAGTACTGGTAACTCGGTGGCGGCGAGAGCTGATACGCCCTGTCAAGGGCAAGATTCTTGTGCGGTGGACTCTCCGCTGCCTGTTGAGCAAGAGGTTGGCCCATTGCCCTTGCCAGAAACAGCGTCTCGCCCAAGTCGGTCGCCCCGACGAATGCACAAAAGGCCAATAGGGCTAGGTAAACACGCGCGATGTGAGTTGACTTACACATGTCTCAGCCTTTCGCTGTAACTCTGCAGTGACGGAAGAAGGGGGCGGGTCTGGAGGTGTTCAGTTTGCGGTGTTTCTCGGTCATTCAGTCCATTTGAATTGTCGCAGACTCGTTCCGGACTCTTCAGTGCCAAAGGCACGTTCCTATGTCAGCCCAGTGCAACGACGTGAGTCTGCGAAGCCAATTGTCCAGCCAGAATCATTTTCAGCGCGACAATCCGGTTCAAGCGGTCGTCACGCGATGGGTCGGCGTTTCGCTCCTCATTCATACTTCCACCTCAGCCGAGAGAGGCACTGAATCCGCGTCAGACCTACGATTAACTGTGTCACGCGGCGTAAAAAGGGGGCGCCTGATATCCTCGGGATCACGAATGTCGATCTCGATTCGACGAGATTGTTGCAGATCCCATAGACGACCACAACTGGTTTCTCGATGATCACGTCTAGTCCGCTTCGATCTCCTTTGTGCTGAAGAAGTGAATGTTACGTGCCGCGTAGCCCTGAGGTAATCCAGTGCGACGATGGTGCCAGGCGGACAAATCGCGGTAACTCCGCTTACAGCGAAGTAGTCCGGCGCCAACGGAACCGTGCACGGGAATGTAATCATGACCGTGGACCAGTTCTATCAGCATTGGAGGCAGCTTCACGGTTGTTTCGCCGTGCCATAGGGCCTGATATGCTCTCACGACACTCTCTCGCTCGCTCAGTCGCATTTCGTGGAAGCGGATTATCAAAGGAGAATGGCAAGTGACAAATCATGTCAGGCTCGGACGTATTGCTGCGCTTCTGGGGACAATCCTCGCGCTGACGACGCCAGGCACGGCCGAGCCACCAGCGACGTCGGACACCGGGAAAAACACCGTTTTCGAGCATCCGGCGGATGTGCAGGTAAATGAACCGCAGCTCACACCGCGGCCTGAACCCCTTCGCGACTTTCCTGTCGAGCAGGTGTTGGACGTCACGGACTTCGGCGCCGTGCCGGACGACGATCAGAATGATGTGGAGGGGATTCGCGCTGCCTTGAAGCAGGCCACCGCGGCGAAGGTTTCCACGCAAGTCCGCTTCCCGAAGGGCCGCTACTACCTGGACGCCGACATCGAGACAGACGAGTATGCCAAGTTCACCAACGACGCCCTAGCCATGGCAAGGGCCGAGAGGGTGATTCTCAATGGCAACGGTTCGGAGATCATCATCCGCACACCGCCGACGGGCTTCCTGGCTATGTACGCGTGCAAGGACGTGATCGTGCGCGACTTCGTGGTCGACTGGGACCCGCCGCCATTCGCTCAAGGTTTCGTGCGAGCCGTAGACCGCGAAGCGGGGACTTTCGACTTTGAAGTGGAGCCGGGCTACATCTCGATGGATCACCCGCTTTGGCAGAGGCCCAATCGCAAAGGCTATGACTCGATCCGCTGGGGCATGCTCAAGGACCCGGAAATCCCGGGCCGGATGAAACGGGATGTGCCGAATGTCTACTTCTGCGACGAGTGGGAGAAGGTGGGCGAACGCACGTTTCGGATGAAGCTTCGTAACCGCGGCCAGGCTGTGAACTTCGACGTGGGCGACCGATATGTCCACGTGGACCGCAACGGTGGCGGGCTCATACTGTGTCCGAATTGCGAGCGAGTCACGTTCCAGCGGATCACCAGCTACACGAGTCCCGGCCTCGACTACGGCGGCGGAGGCACGAAGGAAGTCGCCGTGCTCGACTGCAAGGTGCTAATCAAACCGGGGCGCTGGCACACGTCCAACGCCGATGGTTTGCATTTCCCCGTGAGCCGACCGGGCCCCTGGATCGAAGGTTGCACTTTCGAAGGCATGGCCGACGACGGAGCGAACTTCTACGGTAAGGGCGCCTTTTGCACTGAGATCATCTCGGATATCGAGTTCGTGCTGACACCGCACGCGCTGATGGAGGTCGGTGCACGCGTATTTGTCTTCGACCCGAAGCCTGGGCAGAAGCTCGGTGCCGCGAAAGTCGTGGCGGTCCAGCGTGACGGGCCTCGCCAGCGAGTGACATTCGACCGCCCGATCCACGGCGTCAGAACCGGATCGGAGAAGACGGACCCGCAATTCTTCGCGATCGACTGCACGGGTGGATTCGTCTTCCGCAACAATACGTTTCGGAACATCCGCCGCTTCGGCATTCTGATCGATTCACGCGACGGACTGATCGAAAACAATCGGTTCGAGGCAACCAGTTCTTGCGGCGTGGTGGTGCACAACGATCCCGATTGGCCGGAAGGCTTTGCGACGGGCAACGTCGTGATTCGTGGAAACACCTTCGACACGTGTTACGTCGAGCGGATCTACCGTTCCGATACATCCGCCACGATTTCGATCAAGACCAACCGACTGGGCTGGCAGCCCGCGCCGTACCGGGGGATCGCCGACATACTGATCGAGGACAACACGTTTGTGAATTGGCGCAACCTGGCCATCAGCCTGGGCTGCACCGAAAACGCCATCATCCGCAACAACCGGTTCCTGGGCGACGACAACGCTCCGGCCGGTGTAGACGGCAAGCCTCACGTCCCGATCCACATCTTCAACGCCAAGCGAATCTCGGTGCGTGGGAATCACATTCGGGATGGGCGGCAGCTCGTATCAGGTGCGATCGAGGTGACCGACGACTGCGAGGCCGTGGACGTGCGTGACAACACACGTCCATGACAGGTTCTTGTCTGATTGCGTAATACGATTGGCGACCGGCACACGGCTGAAATCGCCCGTTCCCAGCACCCGCGACGCCACCGTAAGAGTCTCTTCGCCGAGGGTGCCACCTCGGCCCGTCGTTGATTAGCGATCCGAACCTGCAGACTCGGCTGGCGTCTGACGCCGCGCGAGTTCGCGGGCAGTTTGCTGATCCGCTTCGCTCAGGGAACCGATCGGAATGGCGACCTCGCTACCGTCGTTTTTGCGAAAATGCACGGTTTCACCGTCCAGGCGGAGGAAGGTCGCGGTCACCGTACGTTCGCCTGAGCTTTCGGTCCAGGTACGCGTTGGCAATATGTCATCCTTCGTCGTGTCTTTGGCAGACATCCGGAAGTCGCGGATCCAGAAATGAATGCTGCCTTGCATCAGAAATCCCAGAATCACGGGTCCGTCGATACGTACCGCTTGACTGCCCGTGCGGACGCCGTCGATCTCCATCTCGACGCGTCCTTTAACGCGGCGAAAGGTGACGCTCACGTCGCGCGTTGTGGTAGGCATCGGCGGTGGCGACGGAATCGAGACACCATTTGCATCGGCTTGGACGGGATACGCGCCAAAGCCGATCATACTCTGCCGATCGCCGCTGGCCATTACGGTTTGCATTGACGGCAGAGTTACATACGCTGTGGCCTCGAAATCGTCTTCGGTCGACATCTTGCGGACGACCCACAATGTGCCCGAGGCATTGGTTTTCGAGATCTTCAAACCGCGGTCGTCGTCAGCAAAGCGAACGTCCTGAGCGATCACCGAATTCAACTGCGTGTTGCCGAGTTTCGGCACGTACCAATCCCCGTCGGACTTCAACGGTTCGCCACGCGAAGGCTGTGGGGGTGCGTGCGCCGAAAATGGAAAACCAGCCCCGGGAGCCATCGGGCCGGGGAATCCCATCGGCGGTACCATCATGGGTGGCAGACCAGCCATCGACGAAGACGGAGCGGAGACAGGCGTTTTGTCCTTGGCCGGATCGGGCTCAACACCCTCGAGCACCTCGCAGTCGGTGATATGAAGGTGTGTGGGTGAGCCAAGCTCCAAGAAGACATACCCTGATGAGATGTTGTTATTGGGCAGATGCACGGTTCGCTCGCCGTCAATCCAGATCGACAGAGTTCCTCGACACCGCCGGACCGTGGCCTCGAACTCGTCGCGCCGATCCCAACGAGCTTTGATGTGAGTGCGGAACATGGGATGGCCATTTGCCGAACGGAATCCGATCAATGGAGATTGTCGCGTAGGGTCCGATACTCCGGCTGCCTGGAGTTCATCCGAACTGGGTGATATGCCGTGCAAATGCACCTCGAAGTCGTCGAACAACTCCATCTGCAGCAACACTTGGACGCGCTGGAACTTTTTGTGCGTCTTTGCGAGTAACCCTTTCGCATCCGTCTCCAGCGACGCTTCGGATTCCGCCACCGATTCGTGGATTTCTCGTGAATTCCACTTGACCATCGACCACTGACTTGGATCAAGCAAAGAAGGCTCAGGGGCCGTGACCGTGTCTTCTGTTGTCTCGTCTGGAGACGATGGCTTGGCTACCTCTGGATCGGCCGAATCGTCCCGCGAGCATCCGACACCGAGCACGCAGATGGCCGAGAGGATCGAGACAATGGCGAATGCCGCATATTTCATCTCGATTCTCCAAAGCAGAGGACTGCTCCGTCGGAGGTAGACAGGAACAGCTTGCCACTGGCCGCGGCCATGCCGTCCCAGACTGCGGGCGCATCGAGTTGGTACTCGGCGACCTTACTGCCGTCCTCGCACGACGCCACCCAGATCATCCCGCCCATGCGACCTTCGTACGCGGCATGAGGATCGTCCGCCGGGATTTCCACGGGCATCACTCCCAGGACCAGGTTGTCACCCGACTTCAGCATCGCTTTCGTCCGCACGGGCAGGTTGATCTTCCACACCGTCTTGTCGACTTGATCCCCGGGGATATTGCGGAAGTCGGGCAGGGACTCATCGTCCGAGAACGGCGTGTTCTCCTTTTTGAACAGAGAGTACTTCCCATTTGAATCGCCCTGTCGCCGAACGCCCCATATCCCGTTCTCGTCATAGACCATCATCACGCCGGTCGGCACGGCAATCGTCGGCCTGCGTTTGCCGCCCGGTCTGTTGACAATCCACGAATAGGCGACGGGCACACGGCTGAAATCGCCCGTTCCCAGAACCCAGTGCGATCGGTGGTTTTCGGTATCGTCAAGCAGGCTGGATGTCGAGAATAGGTGCCGCGTCAGCCGGTCCTGCTTTTCCAGGCTGGCGTTGAACCCCACATGGTGTAGGAAGACGTTCTTGCCGTCGCTGACGAGTACATCGGAGATCGCACCTCCTGCCATGGAGAAGGCGTCGCTTCGGTCCGGCGCGAGGAATGTCTTGTAGTCGGTCGTATTCTGGTCGATCCGTGTTTCGTGTTCGGGTTTCGCTGCATCCTGGCCTTCGAACGGCTTTGGATGCTCGCTCTCGAAGTGGTTCTGGCAGAGGGTCTTTCCGGTGGCCGGATCCAGTCCGTAGAGGTCGATTCCGCCATCGAGCCAAGTGGACCGGCCGGCGGAGCAATAGGCCACACCGTCCAAAACCAACACGCTTCCATGTGCGGGCCAAGCTGATTCCACCTGGTTCAATGCCACGACTCGGAGATCCGCCGGAGCAGCCAGAAAACGCCAGACCAGTTCCCCGTCACTCAGCCGCAGGCAGTAGACGCGCCCGTCGGCACATCCGAACAGAACCATTCCTTTGTAGATGGCAGGCGGCGAATCCACGCGCCCGCCTGCAACGAAACTCCAGACCATCTTGCCATCGATCGTGTCCAGAGCATAGACAGCGTTCTCGTCAACGGCGGATAACACCACCTTGCCCTCGGCGATTACCGGCTGCGTCAAACGTCCGCCGATTTCCGCCTTCCAGGCCTGCTTCAACTCTGCCGGTACCGTCGTACTGGCGATCCCGCTGCGAAGCGGATCGTGCCGGAACATAGGCCAATCATTGGAATTTTCGATTGGTGATTTTTGATTGCCGATTTGACCAAATGCTGGGCCGTGTTCGAGACGCTCGACAGTTCCACTTTTCGACCTTTCGACCTTTCCACTCTTCGACTCTTCTGTCGGCGCCAGCGCCCAGAATCCCCATAGTTTCGATTCCATGTAGCAGCCGCATGCGTGGGGTGGGGCGTACATCAGCCCGTTGGCGGGCAGGATTCCGTACTGGCACGTGCCGCGGACCCAGTTGTTGCGAGAATGGTTGTCGCCGGCCAGGTCCATCATTTCGATGCCTCGCTTGCCGGTGATGATGAATCGGTTCGTGGCTTTCTCGCGATAGCAGCGGTGGTGATGTCCCGAGGTCTGCAGGTCCACTGCGACGGCGTTTCTCTCTTTGATCTCGCCGGTATGCAGGTCTCGGCCTTCGTTGAAGTCCGACACAGGCGGAGGGGACACAGAATCGCTTACGTGAAGCCCCTGCCAGACAAGGCCGTCGATAACGAAGATATCCAGCGGCGCGTGGAAACCGCCGCCGGCCTTGCACTCCCAGAGCTTTTCTCCGTTTTCGGCAGACAACGCCGTCAGTTGCTCGGACAGTTTGCACAGCACCACGCCATCTGTAGCAACCAACGTGTTCTTGCCGAAAGTCACGCCTTTCCTTGCGTCCTTCTGGCCGCGTTCTCCATGCGTCCACAGTTCCTTGCCCGACTTCAGGTCAAGGCACACAACACCCTCGCCCACTTGGAAAAACGCTTTGCCGCCGTCTGCGCCGAGTGTCTCCGGCTTGGGGTTCGCGTCGGGATCGGACCACTCCCACTGGCTCTCGCCCGATTCGGCGTTTACCGCCATGATCGTCTTCGTGCTCGGTAGTCCATACCGTTTCTTGAAAGCTGCATGTCCCACGGCATGCTCGGCCACGGGGGCACCCTTCAGTACCAACAGGATTCCGTCGACCAAGATGATCTCCTCGGCACCCTCGGTGTTCCCGAACGTTTTCAGTGTCTTCCCGGTCACCGCATCTATCACTGAAATCGGCGAGTTCAGCCCAAGAGGCGCGTACAGACGGTCGCCGGATATCACCAGCAGCCTCGTTACCTGCGGCGGCCCGGATCGGAACCGGATGGTGTGCCATGTCCACGATTCCATCGGCTTCGACCAGAGCTTCACGCCACTGAAGGCGTCGCGGGCCACGATCGACCATTTGCCCGGCACGTTGATGTTCGCTGCCGTGGCCTCGTCGATGATGTAGAACAGTTTGCCTTTGGCTGTCACGATCGAACTGATACTCGCCAGCTTATGGTGACTGCGAGTCCACCGCGGACCCGCGAGCCAATGCACGTTGCGAGGCGGGCCCACGATCGTGTCGTTAGCGACCGCGTTGTTATCGGGCCCGTGCAGATAGTGCGTCCATTCGTCGATGCCGTCGGGCCAAGGTTTGCGGAAGGTTTCAGGTTTCTGGTGTCGGGTGTCAGGCGTGGTCTTCAGCAGGACACCTCCCGGAGCCAACACCCGCATGATCTCTTCATCCGGTATCGTGTATCCCGTATCCTGGATCACGACCAGGTTCACGAGATTGTCCGCGTAAGGCAGATGTTCGCCGTCAAATGTGTCGGCGGTTACCTTTCCGTAGATCCCCAGCGAGCGAATATGCCGGCGGGCCTTCTCCACGTTTCCAGAGTCCGTGTCGAGTCCCTGCACGATGTAGCCGTCATCGACTCGCAATTTGGCCGTGAGCTTCCCGTCGCCGCAGCCGACATGTACAACAAGCCCGCCGTTGACTCCCGTCGCCTGGATGATATCGCTGACTGAATCCGACTTCGCATACACGGTGGACGCGCAAAGAAATATGAATAAGCAGTGATACTGGCGTTTGTTCATGCAAAACCTCTATTGTTCTATGATTACAGAGCGCAAACATGTAATGTACGGACGAATCGTTTGACCCCCGACCAGCGGTATATCTTCATCTCCCAGCCATTGCTGACCGCCCCGTGATGGTCTAATAACTTCACGGACAAGTCAAGGACATCGAAAGAGCTTGATAGCAAATGAAATTACGCATCCTGAAACACGAAGACGTTACCCGGTTACTACCAATGCCCCAGGCCATCGAGCAAATGCGGAAAGCGTTTGCCGAGTTGTCCGCCGGTCGGGCGATCATGCCAATGCGATCGCGTATGGATATGGAAGAGGGCGATATGCTACTCATGCCGGCTTGTCTGGAAGAATCGGTGCTGTGCGTCAAGGCCGTGCTGACTTATCCGGGCAACCGCAAGCGCAACCTGCCGGTGGTTCAAGGCATGTTGATGGTATTCGATCCGGCAACCGGCACTCCGCTGGCGTTGATGGATTGCGAGGGAATGACGGCCATCCGCACGGGCGCGGCCGGAGGGTTGGCGATCGATCTGCTTTCCCGGCGGGACAGTCACACCGTGGGGCTGATTGGTTCCGGAGTTCAAGCTCACACGCAGTTGAAGGCTGCGATGTTCGTGCGTGAGATTCGACAGATCTGCGTCTTTGACCCATGTCGCGAAGCTGCCGTGGCTCTGCGAGACGAGATCGCCGGCCAAGCGAACGCGCCGGAAGTAATCATCGCGAGCGAATCGGACGAGGTCGTGCAATCTAGTGATATTGTGATCACGGCGACCACCTCGCCCACGCCGACCTTTGACGGTCATGCCCTGCGCCCGGGGACGCATGTCACCGCGATCGGCTCCTATCGCCCGGACAGGCGAGAAGTGGACACGTACACGGTCGAACGGGCATATGTGGTCGTCGACTCGCGCGAAGCGAGTAAAAACGAGGCCGGCGACCTGATCATCCCAGGCCGACAACCCGACGCCGAATTGGGTGAAATCGTTAACGGCACCGCGGCCAGCCGGACAGACGACCAACAGATCACGTTGTTCAAATCAGTTGGAACAGCCGTCCAAGACGCCGCAGCGGCCGGGTGGGTGCTCGAGCAGGCGGAACAGTCCGGCGTCGGTATGCTGATCGACGTGTGAGGGACGAGCCGTGGGTGAATCGTGTGGGGCACGTTTCCAACGTGCCTTTCGGCTCATTGGCACGTTGGAAACGTGCCCCACGTAGGGAGACGGTCAACGCGTCCGCGGACGGACCTCGCCGGCCAAGGCGTTCTCGTAATCTCCACGCTCGTAGACGATGTCTTTGAGTTCCTCCAGGTGTTTTTCATGCACGCCTCGCGGCGTGGTCCGGTGTTTCTTGCACAACGCTGCAGCGGCCCCGACAGCTACGCCCATGTGTCCACCGGTCTTCATCAGCTTGATGCTCGAGTAGGCGATGTGGGTGGCGCTCGCGTCGCGACCGGCCATCATCAGGTTGTCGATGTTTCGCGAGTACAGACACCGGAAGGGAATCCCGTACGGCTTAACCGGAATCAGATCCATCTTGTTCCGGAAATCGTGTTTCTCGCCCGGATAGTGCAGGCAGAAGACCAGGCTGCCGGTGGCTACGGCATCGGGAAACTTGCGGCTTGTGCGAATGTCGTTCTCGTTCAGGATGTAATCGCCCATGAGGCGTCGGGATTCACCTCGCGCGGCGACATATCCAACGTGCGACAGTCGCGCCTTGGACGCTTTCTGCGGAAACTTCTGCTTCACGTTGGCGAACGTGCCGTAGATGGCCGAGAGCAGGTGATCGCGGATCTCCTCGGCTTCGCCGATCATGTCGCGCAGGTGGCCGTATTCCCAACTGTGGTTGCTAACCGGATCTAGGTGATCGCCGGCCACTTCCCTCGCCCAAGGAACATCGGGAAAAGGAACGGGCCACTGGTCGATAGCGATCTTGAAGAAAAGCGTGGCGCCATGAGTCATCCGGTCGGCTTTTTCGGGTGCCAAGGATTCGTCAAACTCGTCTCGTGCCTCCCGGCCCATACGATACTCGGCGCCGGCCCGGTATCCAATCCAACCGTCGCCCGTGCAATCAACAAGAGTGCGCGCGTTGAAACGGCGCTCCTCGCTCGTGCGCGTATTCTTGGCATCGACGCTCACAATGCGTGAGCCTTCAGTGGTCACCCGAAAGGCGTGCCAACCGAGCAGCAGGTGGATGTTTGGCTCGGCAAGGATTACCTCTTCTCTTTTTGCCCCAACGACTTCGGTCACGACCGAGCGATCCAAACCGGCCGGTCGGATGCCAATTTCCGAACTGCTATTTCCGCCCAGCACCGGTCGGTTTTGAACCAAAGCCACTCGCAGCCCCAGTCGCGCCGCAGTCAGTGCCGCCGAGCACCCGGGCACACCGCCGCCAACCACGACAACATCGAAACTGCCGCCCGCAGGCGGCACATCCGGCAATGCCAACAAACCACGCCGCCATTCGGCCATGGACTCGTCCGGCTTCGCGGGTGGGCGAAAGTCACTGTCCGTCGTGAACAATAGGGCGTCGCATCGGCCGTCGAAACCTGTCAAATCTCTCAACTCGATCGTCGTGCTCTGTTGTGCGACTTCAACCAAGCCACCGTCCTGCCAAACCCAACCGTCGCCAACGGTGCCGAATTCTGTGGCCAGTTCCTTTCCGTCAATAGCGACACGAAATCGGCCTGGATGATGCGACGGCACCCAATCCTTGGTCCGAACCCAAAGGCGGTAGGTTCCGGTATCCGGAAACGCCACCGTTGTCTTCGCGTTGGCCACCTGAATTCCTAGCCCGTGAGCCAATAGATAGGGCGAGCCCATTTGATCGATGAACTGGGCATCGACCATCCAACCGCCCGGATCGTCGAAACTCTCGGCCTCGACAAGTACTTCAACGGCCTGGGCATCCAAGGCGATAAGAAACGGAAACAGGATTGCTGGAAGGTATTTCATGGAGAGGATTCACCGTTGACTGAAGGCGTGGAAAGTATCCGAATCTGCGAGACGCTGAACGTTGCTTTGGCCCATTACTATTTCACTTTTTTCGGTTTCTTCTTTCTCGTCCATACGCCTTCGCTCACGCTGCGTCTCCAAAATGGGGCACAAGGTACGATGACTACAGTAACTCGATGGGTGAAGGCATCGCGGGGCATCTCCACCCACAGACGTATTGTCGTGCAGGCACAAGAGGTCTTCCCCAGCATCGTCTGGTTGATTCACAGTTGTCCTTCGCTTGCAGGATTCACTGAACCATACGACGTCCCGTCGCGCGGCATGTCTCTAATGGACTAGATGCGCGGCAACGTCAGGGAGTTACAGAAACTCCGGCCCAACTGCCGCAACGCACATGGAGAGCATTTTGGATTCTAACACAAACGTCAAGGAACGATAGTCTCTTGCCAAGCGAGAGTTGCATCGACGGCGTCTCTGTTCACCTCCCGATCTGGTGGTAAACTGTGGGAGAATTTGGTCGCTGGTCGGAAGCTGTATCAACAAAGGAGCGGGACCATGCACTCGCGGCGTCTTGGTAAGGGCATGCGACGTTGGCTGGCTGGAATTGCGGCCGTCGGGATTGCGTTGGCGAGCGTGTTGCTCGGTTCGCAGCATCAGGAAGACCCCGCGATCCCTGTTCAAGACCAACGGCAGTGGGTGAGACTCACATTCGGCCTGGACGAAAAAGTGGCCGACTGGGACGGATCAGTCTCGGTGCAGGATGGGAAGATCCTGAACCTGGAAAGCTGGGGATTCGAACGCGACCATCACTTGGATGCCGAGTCGCGAACATGGAAGTGCTCGACCTTCGTGGACAACGTGCGCGAACGGTCCACCTTTGCCGAGCCGTTTCGTGGTGTGCTGGTGGAATTGGAGAGCACGGGCAAAACGTCGCTGCGCGTCCAGACGAAGCAGGGCGAATTCATGGTCAAAGTGGCGGATTTGACCGCGGGCCGCCCCAGCCGATTCCTCGACGATCGGGCGTCGGCCGAGTTGCTTGGCGTCGCGCGACCGTTGGCCGGTACCAGTGGTTGGCATCCGCACTTGCCGCAAACACATACGGACGACGATTATCCGACCATGACCGTCGACGGTCGCGGCCATCGCTGGATTGCTTGGATCGCGTACGACCACGAGTTCAGCCGTGACGAGTTGCGGGTGCTGGATCTGGATGCTGAACAAGCCCAAATCACTTGGATCGACGCGGGCCGATTGCAGGCATCGCCATTGTTGTTGACCGACGCCGCGGGGGCTCCGTGGCTGTTTTGGTGCGCTCCGTGTGAAGAGAACTGGGAAATCTACGCCGCTCGCTTTGATGGCCAAGGGTGGAGCACGCCCGAGCGCATGACCACGGCCGATGGCTCCGATCTTCACCTGGTTGGTGCTCGCGGTCCGAACGGCGAGATGTGGCTGGCTTGGCAGTCGTTTCGCGAGGGGAACAGCGACGTTATCGCAAAATGTCGGCGTGACGGAACGTGGACGACCGATATCGCCGTGACGCACGATCCATCGAACCAGTGGGAGCCGTCGATCAGTGTCGACAAAGCAGGCCATGCATGGATCGGGTACGACAGCTACGAAAACGGCAACTACGACGTCTATCTCAACGCGATCCTCATCAGCGATACCGGCTATCCAATAGTCAGCGAATCCGTCCCGATTGCCACGAGTCCCGATTTCGAGGCTCACGCCTCGGTCGAAGCGACCGGCGACAAGGTGTGGGTGGCGTACGACGCGGCCGGGCCTAATTGGGGCAAAGACGTCGCCGGCTCGAAGACCACGAACCGCGGGACGTACGCCGAACCGCTCCATGCGACGCGCCGCATCGAACTGCGTGCGTACAGCGATGGCCAGGTATCCAAACCGCTGGCCGACGTGCCCCAGCGACTCGATACGCTTCGTCCGACGAACGTGGCTCACAAGTACATGGGCGAGGTTCGGCGATTCTACGATCTGCCGCAGCTTGTTCGGGATGCGGACGACCGGCTATGGGTGTTCTTCCGCGTGAACCGAGAAGGATATGCCGAAGACCCGCAAGCGGCCATATGGGAGATCTTCGCTACCGCGTACGTCGACGGCGCATGGCTAGAGCCGATTCTGCTTCCGCAAAGCTGGGGACGGCAGAGCCAGCGGGCCGCCTTTGCCAGGCTGGACCGTCGTGCGGAGAAACCGCGCGTGGCTTCCGCGGCGGCGGGCGCTGCCGAACGGCGATCTCCGCCATCCGATCCGGGTTTGTACTGCGCGTGGTCACGCGGGCACCATATGAATGATACGCCGTATCGGGTATTCGTCGGGAAGCTGCCAGCGGTTGTGGGCTCGGCAGTCGATCCGCCAGTCGCTCGAGTCGAACTTCCTGCCGCAGATGCTCAACCGGAACCGATCGTGGAAAGCTGGGCAATCCGACGTGGCGGCGACGAGTATCGCGTGTACTTCGGCGATCTGCACCGGCATACGGACATAAGCTGGTGCTACCCAACCATCGACGGCTGCCCGGTCGATGCGTACCGTTATGCGCTGGACGCCGCTCGACTGGACTTTCTGGCCATCACGGATCATACGCGAGACACGGACCCATACCCGTGGTGGTACACGCAAAAGGCGAACGACATGTTTCAGGTACCGGGCACATTCGCCACGATCCACGGGTACGAACGAAGCAACATGACTCAAGGGGGCGGGCACCGCAACGTGTTCTTCGTCAAGCGAGACTGGCCTGTGTTCCGCAGCGAGCATCACTACAGACACGTGAAGCTCCCGCCGCCGGAACGCCTTGACCCGCGTGCGGCGCTGTACCCGAAACTGAGAGGCAAGAACGCTTTCACCGCGGCCCATACGCCGGCTTATTCGAAAGGCGACGCGCTGGGCACCTGGTCGTACAACGATCCGGAAGTCGAGCCGCTGGTCGAGATTTTCCAGGGATTCCGCCGGTCTTACGAACGTCCCGACAAAGGAGTGCTGGAAGAGGCGTCCATCTGGTACGCGTTGAACCGCGGTTATCGTCTGGGATTCATCGCGTCGAGCGATCACGTTTCGACCCACATGTCCTATGCCTGCGTGTGGGCGCAAGACAATTCGCGCGAGGGACTGTTCGAGGGGATGCGGGCACGGCGAACCTACGCGGCAACCGACAAGATTCTCTTGGATGTCCGCATCGGCGATGCTCTCATGGGCGAAGAAACCGATGTCGCCGGACGGCCAGAACTGGATGTTCGCGTCCTCGGCACGGCTGCGATCGACGAGATCCAGGTGGTTCGCAACGCGCAAGTCATCTGGCAGTCATCGCCGGGCCAGCGCGAGGTCCACACGAAATACCGCGACGACTCTTTCGCGGACGGACCTGCGTGGTACTATGTCCGTGTGCGTCAGGCCGACGACGGCATGGCGTGGGGTTCGCCCATTTGGGTGCGGTAGTCACGCGGTTGGCCGGAACGGGTGTGTGCCACTGCTTTCGATTGGGGGAAGCCGACCATTTGGCAACGCCCACCACAATCGAAAGCAGTGCCGTCGGGCAAGGACAACGCGCGCGTACGCAGGGCCATGACGTCGGCGGCACTGCTTTGAACTGTGGTGCGTCCATGGAGATGCAGAGCCGAATCAGTTCCAAGCAGTGGCACACTGTGGACAACCGGCAATAGAAGGAAGGGTTCCCGGCGAAGCCGAGTTAGGTTCAACATGTGACAGGGATTCCTTCGCCACTACTGGGGAAGTTGCATGAGACAAGTATCGGATCTCCACGTCGCATCCAATATCCCGCTGCCGGCGCCGGCGCTGATGCTGCACGAAATCCCGCGTTCAGAAGCGCAGGCAGATTTCGTGGCCGAGGCGCGTGGGCATATTCAGCAGATCATCTTTCGTTGCGACCCGCGGTTTCTGCTGATCGTTGGACCGTGCTCGATCCACGATATCCAAGCCGGCCGAGAATATGCAAACCGCCTGCGCGAGTTGATCGACCGAGTGGCCGGACGCATTTACATTGTGATGCGCTGCTATTTCGAAAAGCCCCGTACCTCGACGGGATGGAAGGGGCTGATCATGGATCCGCACTTGGACGGTTCACACGAGATCCCGGAAGGTCTGCGCATCGCCCGCCGGTTCCTGCGCGAAGTGATCGACATGGGCGTGCCCACGGCGACCGAACTGCTGGATCCGATCACGCCGCAGTACATCGCGGACCTGATCTGCTGGTCGGCCATCGGGGCACGCACTACCGAATCGCAGACGCACCGCCAGATGGCATCGGGCCTTTCCATGCCGTTGGGTTTCAAGAACGCCACTCCGGGCAGTATCGGCCCGGCGATCAATGCCATCAAGGCCGCCAAGGCGTCGCACACGTTCCTGGGGATCAGTGGCGACGGCGTAGCGTCCGCGGTCACAACCACCGGCAACTCCGACTGCCACGTCGTCTTGCGCGGAGGCGACAGCGGGCCGAATTACTCGGCCGATCACGTCGCCGACACCGAACTGCAACTGGAAAAAGTCGGTTTGGACAAAGTCATGTTGATCGACTGCAGCCACGGAAACAGCGGCAAGGACTTCCGCCGCCAGCCCGAGGTATTCCAGGACGTTGTCCGTCAACGCGCCTCCGGCACCACGTCGATCATCGGGGCCATGCTGGAAAGCAACCTGGTTGACGGCAACCAGCCGTTTCCCAACCCAACCGGCGATCTGATCTACGGCCAATCCATCACGGACGCCTGCATCGACTGGCAGACCACCGAACGAATCGTGCTGGAGGCAGCGGAAGTGCTCTAGCTGACGAATAGACGAAGAAACATAGGCATCGAACACCATCCGGTGTACACTATCAGTGTCAGCCGAAACCGCGTAGGGTGGGCCAAGTCTTCGCGGGCCCACCGGAAACCGCTCGCCAGGCAATCACGCGAGCATCGTTCGGACGACTGAGCCTATCAGTATCGAGAGCCCATTTCGGTGGGCCCGCGAAGACTTGGCCCACCCTACAAAGACTACGAAGACGAGCACATCATACAAATCGAGACTCCAATTCAACGGAAGGAGCTTTTCTATGTCCGCTGGCGAAATGAACCGTCGTCAATTCGTACGCGATACGTCACTTGCGGCCGCCGGCGTGGCGGCTGGATTGGCCGGAACGCAGACGCTGAAAGCCGGCGAGGCCACGGCGAAAGAGGCCAAGGAAATCCGCAGCTACAATCGCGACATGGAATATCGTCGCTGTGGTAGGACCGACCTGATGATCTCGTCCGTCTCGCTGGGCGGACACTGGAAGCGCATTCACCAGTTTATCGGTGGCGAGCCGATGGGCGGCTGGATGGGCAACATCGATCGGGCCGGGTTCGAAAAGAACCGACACGACGTTGTCACTCGGTGCATCCAGCGCGGCATTAACTGGGTCGACGCGTGTACGATCGCCGAAATCCGGACTTACTCGCGCGCCCTGAAAGACCGGCGTGACAAAATGCACATCGCCTGTTCGTGGGCGGAAAAGGAAGTCCGCCGGGCGGAATACCGCACTTTCGCGAAGCTGAAAGAGACGATCGACTGGGGACTGAAGGACGCCGGCTTGGAGTACTGCGACCTGTGGCGGATCACTTGTCACGAACAGAGCAGCCAGCACACCGAAGGCGAAATCGACGAACTGATGAAGGCCCTAGCGTGGGCTCGCGAGACGGGCCGAGCGCGTTTTGTGGGCATCTCGACCCACGACCGTCCGCACATCAAGAAGCTGATCGAGACCTACCCCGAAGTCCTGGATGTAATCGTCACGCCCTATACGGCCAAGAGCAAACTGGTGACCGACGACACCGGGTTGTGGGCGGCGATGCAGAAACACGATGTCGGCTGGTTCGGCATCAAGCCGTTCGCCAGCAACTCGGTCTTCAAGGGCGACAGCTCCCCGGACAGCCCCACGTTCGAAGAAGACAATCGAATCGCCCGATTGGCCATCCGCTACGTCTTGTGCAACCCGGCCATCACATCTCCGATTCCCGGCTTGATCTCCACGCAACACGTCGACAACGTCGCCCTAGCCGTGTTAGAGCGTCGCGAGCTGGATATGGAAGAACGGGCAGAGTTAGAACGGGCCATGAACGAAGCATGGGCCAACCTGCCCCGCAACTACCAATGGCTGAAGGACTGGGAGTACGTGTAAACGCAACCCATTCGCTTGAGTGGATATCACGTATCAAGAGTTCAGCTCCGCGCCGCCCGCGACTTTGAGTCCGCGCCCTTAGGGCGACGCTTGCTCGACGCGCGGTGAAAACGAGACGATTTCTGTTGACGAAGGCCCTACGGCAAAGGAGACGCACATGGTCCGCTTCGATTGTCCAAGCTGCGGTAAGTCGATCAGCGTTGAAGATGACGCTGCAGGCGGAAAACGAGAGTGTCCAGCCTGTGGCGAGACGGTTCAAGTTCCGCAGCGCGCGGCCGAGGAGTCCAAGGCCGAATCATCATCTGCCGATGCCCCGGTTCCAGCCGAAATTGTGCCAGATGCGCCATCCCCGGCTATTCCTGTATCACAGTCCACTGGCAAAGGCGGGGCCGGTATCGTTCTGATCGTCATTGCCGTCGTTGCTGTTGTCGTATTGCTTGGCGTCGTGGGGCTCTTCTTGGTCGGTAGTTTCATCGGCCAAATGCAGACCGGCGCCTACGTAGATTTGGCGAAGACGCAAATGGGAATATTCGAAAGCCAATTGGGAGCCTATCGCCTGCACGTCGGTAGCCTGCCTAACACGAACCAGGGATTGGTGGCACTGAGGTACCCGCCGTCTGACCTGCCCAATCCTCAGAAATGGCGCGGGCCTTATTGCGCAAAGGACATTCCCGCCGACCCTTGGGACAACCCTTATCAGTACGAGATGATCAGTCCCGGACAGTACCGCATCTGGTCCTGGGGAGCGGACGGCATCGACGGCACCGATGATGATCTCATCGTCACGAACGTACCGCTGGAGTGACTGCGAGTACGTGTAACGGAAACGGCAAACGACGACGTTTTCGAATTCAGAAGTCAGTTTCGTCCGTGGCGAGATCCAATAGGCCAAGGACGACTGCATAGTTGAATGTCCAGCCTGAGTGTGTCCGGCTGAAGTCGATTTTTCTGTAGACGTCGGGGATTTGTGCGTGCGCCTGTCGCGCCAACTCGGGGTCGCCGGACAACAGCGCGATCTGCCACGCCATCATGGGGATCTGCAATCCCATGCCGTGTCCCCACGGTCGTGTGCCGTCGGACAGCTTGGGCGAGCGCCATTCGGGATCGAACGCGTCCCAGAGGTCGAAGACGGTGGCCTTGGAATTGACCGACAGTCCGAGCGGCTTGAGGAATTCGTCTACCACCGGCTCGGGCCGATTGCCGATCCAATCCAGCCGTCTCCAGTGTGTGAAGAAGTTGCAGGTGAGCATGTCTTGCGCGCGGCGCTGCACGCCGCGCTGGGCAATTGCCCTTCGTTCCGGATTCCGCTCCAACCGCGCCAGTGTGATCAGCCGAAAGTCGTTCTGTACGGAATAGAGCGTGTAACGTGGAAGCCGAGTGTCTTCTTGGTCGAGCAACGTCCAGCGTTTGGCGTCCGCTTCGTTGCTGAACCTCTCGTATTCTTGCTTCCAGTGCTCGTCGCCCGTCACATCCTGTACGGCGCCGACCATCGACAACATGGTCTCCGCATTCAACGGTGTCATGGACAGCCAACACCAGCCGACGTGCGCCACGCGGCTGTCGTCCTCGACCATCAGCGTCCAGCCATTCTTCTCCATGCGTTTGGCAAACTTGTCCAATGCGTCGCGGATGAAGGCCTTCTCGTCGTCTTCGGCAATCGGACTGCGGTAGTAGCGCCAAAGCCCGCACACGAACAACGAATGCTGGTCCAGCGACGAGTCGCGATAGTAGCTCTTGCCGTCGGGATGCGGTCCGCGCGGAACGAAACCGGGCACGGGGCTGATCGTGCCCACTAGCTTCAGCCCCTTGAAGATGCGCCTTGCCAGATCGGCAAAACACGGGGCGCCCGTGGCTTCATGCGCGTCGCACAAAGCGAACAGGAACATGCCGTTCAGCAGCCCCGGATCTTGGATTCCCGAGCCATAGCCGTACGGCATGTACTTGCCGTCGACCTGCTCCTTGGCGATCTGGTCAGGGGACTCAAGCACGGCGATGCCTTTCGGCCCGTTCAACCGCTGGCCATATACCAGGTTAGTGTTTGGGTGGCAGAACCCTTCGATGTACATGCCGCACAGCTTTTTGACGGCCTCCAACCCGTCCGTTTCGTCCGCCAAAGTGACTCCGGGCAGCACGAACATCAGGAGAACGCACGTCACGAGCAATAATCTGGACAGCAGTTTCTTATCAGCGGCTCTCACGGCTGGTTTCTCCTCCCGTTCCGTGGACTCAACAACAATCAAGCGAACATCGGCGCATCTGGCAACGGGAGACAATGGCTAAGCGAATGCAAACGGCTTCCGCTTATGGTAACCTGCTGAGCAGATCAATTCATCTGTTCGTGCGAAGGTTTTGATTATCGTTGCGAGAGTCAAAATGGCTGGTATGCAAAGAGCTGCTGGAGCGTTCGTTGTTGTGGCGTTGGCCTTCGTGATCTGCCGCTGGCCGTTGCAGTCTGCGTGGGGCGGAACGCCGGAGGCAAATCGTCGCCCGAACGTCATGCTGATCATGCCGGACGACCAGGGCTACGGCGACTTGCGATTCCACGGCAATGACAAGATCGACACGCCCGTGCTGGACCGACTGGCCGCCCAGTCGACCCGATTCGATCGATTCTTCGTCTGCCCGCTGTGTACGCCGACGCGAGCCACCTTGTTGAGCGGCCGTTACTATCTGCGCACGGGCGCGGCATCGGTAACTCGCGGTTTGGAGACCATGCGCAGCAACGAAGTTACCATCGCCGAGGTGCTCAAGGCCGCTGGCTACGCCACGGGTTGCTTTGGCAAATGGCATTTGGGCGAGCACTATCCCAATCACCCCAACGGCCAGGGATTCGACGAGTTTTTCGGCATGCCCACTGGCCACTGGGACAACTGCTTTGATCCAAAGCTGGAGCACAATGGCCGGATGGTCAAGACCCGCGGCTACATCACCGACGTGTTGACCGACGCGGCGGTCCGGTTTGTGGAAGAGCATCAAGACCAACCGTTCTTCTGTTACGTGCCGTACAACGCCCCGCACACGCCGCTTCAAGTGTCAGACAAATTGTTCGACAAGTACAAGGCTCGTGGTCTCGACGACCGTACGGCGGCGGTCTACGGAATGGTCGAGAACATAGACGAGAACGTGGGCCGATTGTTGAAGAGGCTCGATGATTTACGTTTGGCCGACGACACCATTGTGATCTTTCTTTCGGACAACGGTGCCGAAGGTCCCGAAGGCAGCCGCTACAACGCTGGGATGCGAGGAATGAAAGGCCGCGTTCACGAAGGCGGATCGCGAGTGCCATTCTTCGTCCGCTGGCCCGGGAAGACCAAGCCGGACAGGGTCATCGGCGAGATCGCTGCGCACATCGACCTGCTGCCCACAATTGCGGAACTGTGCGGAGTCGAAAAGCTGGAAACAAAGCCTCTGGACGGTCGCAGTCTGGTGCCGCTGCTGATGGAAGACGATGTTGACTGGCCGGACCGGATGATCTTCACGCGCATGCCCGGCTGGAAACGATTGGTCAGTTACGTTGACCCCGTGATAAGCGATTTACAGCCGTTACCGGGCGCCGTTCGCACACAGCGTTGGCGTCTTGTGAACGACGGTTCGGGCTGGCAGCTATTCGACATGATCGACGATCCGGGGCAAACGGAAGACGTTGCTGCCGACAACCCGCAAGTCGTCGAACGATTGACCAAAGCCTATGACCGGTGGTTTGCCGATGTAACCCGCGTCCCAATCCGGCGACCACCAATCTCTGTCGGCTACAACGAACGACCCGCGGTCGAATTGCCCGCACCGGAGGCTTATTTCACGGGCAGCATCCGCTGGTACAATCAATGGGGCTTCGCCCATGACTGGCTGACCGACTGGACCGATACGGCCGACACAATCCGCTGGGACGTGGACGTGGTGAACGCTGGTCGTTACGACGTGACGCTGATGTACGCGTGCCCGCCGGAAGCGGTCGGCACGCGACTGCGAGTCGAGGCCGGCAACTCGGCCGTGGAAGGTTCGATTCAGCAGGCGCACGACCCGCAACCGGTCCTCCGTCCCAGCCGCCAGAAGAAGAGGCGCTACACGCAGGCATTTGCCGAACTGGAACTCGGCGAGATCCAGCTTGGTGAGGGTCGCGAACGCATTACCGTCAAGGCACTGAGCAAACCAGCAGACCGAGTTTGCGATTTGAAATCGGTATGGCTGCGGCGGGTTGACTGATTGGCCTGTTGCATCAGTATGTGGAGGACGTGAATTGACGGACGGACATGCCAAGTCCTTCAATTGCCGAGATTTCAAGCCGCTGGCTTGACGCCAGCGGTGCATGACCTTCAGCCTGGCAGCACGAAATACACCAGACTTGCCGAATGCCACCGAACTTGCTTCGGCGGATTGTTACCTCGCACCGCCGAGGTGACGCACCCCCGAGATGAACTCGGAGGCATCCGGCAGCGGCGGATGTGATGCTGGTCATAGGCTGCTAGTCATCAACCGCCGGCATGAAGCACGGCGGCTTGCGGACACATCGAAGGTAAGAACAGGACTACCAAATTCGTCCCGGCTATAGGAATGAAAGGCTAGATCATGCTTCGAAACCGAATCACACGCCGCCAGGCAATCAAGGTCGGAGCTGCTGCAGCTCTGCCGCTGGTCGCCGCATCGACGATGTCTGCCGTCCAGAACACGAAACCGGAGACTCCTCTAACCATTGGGATCGCCACCTTAGGGTTTCGCGACCATACCAACCGCGAACTGGCCGAAGAACTGGCCGGCGCGGGTATCCGAGTGGTGCAGTTGTTCCTGAATCAAACGGACAGCCGCTACTGGAAGTACAACGGACGGTCCGACGTGTCGGACATGACCGCCGAACGGTGCGAGGCGATTGCCAATGCCTACCGGTCGGCAGGCGTGTCCATTCACAGCATTGGCGTGTACACCAATCTGATCCATCCGGACGAAACCGAGCGAAAGGCCAACCTGGCCTATTTCGAAGCGATGATGAAGATTGGCAGTGCCATGGGCGTGCACGCGTTTATAACCGAGGCGGGCCACTACCACTCGGACGAGCCGGCCCCCAGGGTAGAACTCCACTTCCAGGAAGAAGTTTGGCAGACCACGGTGGCAACCGGCAAAGAGCTGGCGGAAATGGCCGAGCGTCACAAAGCGACGGTATTGGTCGAGCCGTTCTTCCGGGGCTTCTTCGCCAGTGCCAAGCGAACGCGGGTGTTTCTCGAAGAAGTCAACTCGCCGCGGATACGGGCGCTTTTGGATCCGGCCAACCTGCTGGAGGTGAACGATCTGGAAGAGATGTTTACCCAACTTGCTCCCTGGATCGACTGTCTACACGCCAAGGACCGCAAACTGCACGTCGATCGCGGCGTGGCGGCCGGCCAAGGCGACCTCGACTACCCGAAGTTCGTCACCCTGGCCGCCAAACACACGCCGAAGGCGCCGTTGATTCTGGAGTACGTCGGCCCAGACGATTACAGGCAGGCACTCGCGCATTTGCAGGGGGCGATCCGCGAGTCAGGTCTGGACAAGTGAGGTCTGCCTGACGTGGAGCGCGTTACCGGCTTACGCCCGACCCATCGTCTTTACGCCAATGGCGTTTGGTCTCACAGCCCAGGGTTGCTCCCGGCTACCCTGGGAAACGCGGCATCGATTGAACGGTTTTACCCCAAGGGGGTCGCGTCATGGTGAGCACGGTGGCGGCGCGACGGAACCCCGTTGGGGTACATGAGTCCTTGGAACGCGGCATCTGCGACCCCAGGGTAGCGGGGCAACCCTGGGCTATGTGGCGAAACCGCGTTGCGGTAGGGAGAATACTCTTGCCATCCTCTTCCAGGCCCTGGGTTGGGCAAGAATACGAATGCAACATCTAACGTCTGCTGCCTTTTCTCGAAGCTACTTCTCCCTGATCAAGAAAATCCGGTCCACGTAAACCGCGTTGACCTCGTCAGGGCGTTTGGGCGGAGCGACCCAGAAGTACATCCCTCCGTGTAGATCGTACGATCCCAAGTCGAAGACCCGATAGGTGTCGCCGGCCGACTGTTCGACGGTGATCGCCCGGTGCGTCACGCTCTTCTTTGCCACGCTGTCGTACAGACCCATCGTCATGGCGGCGCCGCTGCCGGCCTTGGCTTCGCACCGCGCTACGGCATAGCATCGCCACGGATTGCCTCGTTTCAGGTCATCCGACAAGCGGTATTGGACAGCCCACTCGAAGTGATCGCCGGGCATGCGCGCGGCTTTGCCGTCCGAGGCGTTCGAGTCGTCGGCGGTGCTGGCCCACTCGTTCCTGCGGGAGAGGTTGAACTGGTTGTCCTGAAAGTCGATCCAGTCGTCATCAGCCAAACCCTGGCATTCAGATGGTGGCGGTCCGGACGGACGAAAACGGCTTCGAAGGGCATCTTCATACTCCTGGAAACGATGCCGCTCGCGGTAACTGCCTGCGTCGAACTTGTTAGCCAACCGGATAAACTCCTCGCAAGCGGCCGCCGGATCTTTCGGACCAAGGAACTCGGCGCCCGATAGTCTGGCGGACAGCTTCAATGCGTAGTAGCGCTTCAACCACACATGGTCCAGCGGCATGCGCTCGCGGCGGACGCGCTCCGGCAACACTGGATCGTCGGCAACCGCTTCGGCCGCTTTCTCGAAGTGACGCACGGCCTGGTTCAAGTCATCGATCGTCAGCCAGCCAGCCGTGTCGTTCATGAAGCACCGCAGGTAGACGCCCGATCGCTCGGCTGCGTCGTGCATCAACTCCAGATAGGCCATCAAGTGCGGGGTGGCCGCACCGTAGTAGCCATCCATGAATTCTTGGATCAGGGCCGTTTCGTCCAAGTCCGGGTTCCACATCAGGTGTGCCAAGAGCCACGCGCGAAGCCGCACGAAATCGCCGATCGCACAGGTGGAGTCGCCCTGTTCGAACAGTCCGATCACATTGTTGTTGACGAAGAACCGGAGATTCGGCGCGAGTACACGCATGTTTGCATGAGGCAAAATGTAGTTACTGAAGTTCGTCACGTAGTTCCAGACAAACAGGTGCGGGGCGATGCTGCTCCAGCCTTCGATGTCGCTGCGGAACTTCTCGTTCTGTTCGCCGCTTGCCAGCGGCTGGACAAACGAGCACTACCGTTGCGGGCGATTCGAAGAGGCACTGAAGGTCCTTCCCAAGCACGGAGACACGTTTCAGGTACCCGTCTCGCTGCTCGTCCAGGCCATGGTTCACCAGCGCCTGGGGCATGAAGACGAAGCTCGTCGACTGTTGCGGCAAGGGATCGCGGAGATGGAGCAGCGAATTCCCACCATCGACGGCCCGCCGCTGGCCGACTACATGCCGGCACGCTGGGTCGTGTGGACGACTCATCAGGTCCTCCGCCGCGAAGCAGAAAAGCTGATCGACGATGAAACGAACAGATAGCGGCCATGGGAACGATCTTTGATGAAACGGCGCATGAACCGAGTTGAAAGCGTTCGTAGGACCGTATTTGGGCGGCGTTCTGCGCTCCTCAACCGCCTGGAGGCGGCACTGTAGATCCGTTCGCGGATTGGCTTTCGTTCGATTTGTGCCATTTGCGACTCTCTCATTCCCAGTCTGAGTAACTATCATGTACTTAAGCTGACTTGCCTGATGTAGTTCTATGCGCCAATTCCAAGAGGACGTTCACCCATGAGACGCCAATTCTACATTCCTCTGCTCCTGGTCGTTGCGGTTCAAATCAGTCTGTACGCTCAACCCAAAGCTGCACCTGAAGAGAATGCCAGTTCGGTGCTACCGGTAAAGGAGATCGACGCAGATCCCGATGTCCCCACGCTGGAACAAGTTGTCGGTTTCGGGTGGGCACAAGAAATCACTAGTCACGCCGAGTTCGAACGATATCTGCATGCGTTGGCCGAGGCTGCGCCGGATCGGACGAAGCTTGTCCGCTACGGCAGTTCGTACGAACGTCGCAGTCTCAACTATCTGGTGATTTCATCATCAACGAATATCAAGCGACTGGAGGAAATCCGGCAGAACAACCTTTTGCTCAGCGACCCGCGGAAGATCTCCGATCAAGAGGCCGAGACGTTGATCAAGGATTCACCAGCCATCCTTTGGCTGGCATACAACGTCCACGGAAACGAGTGCTCGGCGGGGGACGCGGCTCTGGTGACGGCCTATCACCTGCTGGCCGATCGCCGCGAGGAGACACGCCGTTGGTTCGAACAACTGGTTGTCATCATCGACCCACTGCAGAACCCGGATGGCCGAGAACGCTTCGTACAGAACTTCCGCAAACATCGCGGGGAGTTCATCGAGTCGAATCCGCTGGGTAGCGAACATACCGAGCCGTGGCCCAGCGGGCGCAGCAATCACTACTGGTTCGACATGAACCGGGACTGGTTCCTGCAAAGTCAGCGCGAAACGCAAGCCAAAGTGAAGGCCTACCTGGACTGGCAGCCGCAGATCTATGTGGACGCGCACGAGATGGGACGCAATGCCACCTACTTCTTCATGCCCCCGCGAGATCCCATGAATCCGTTCTTCTTGGCAAAGCAGCACGAGTGGCTGCTACGTATTGGGCGTCACCAAGCCAAGTGGTTTGATGATTTTGGATTTCGTTATACTACGCGTGAGATGTTCGACGGCTTCTATCCCGGCTACGGATCGAAATGGCCGTCGATGCGGGGCGGGCTGGGCATGCTGTGGGAGCAGGCCAGTGTGCGAGGCTTGATCATTGACCGCGATGATGAGACCAAGCTGCACTATCCCGACACCGTGCTCCACCACTATGTCAGTGGTCTGGCTACGGCCGAACTGTCCGCCGCGAACCGCGAGTCGCTGCTGCGGGATTATCACGACGCACAGCGACGAGACATTCAGTTAGGCAACGATGGTCCGGTTCGGCACTTTTTCTTGCTGGAGGAGGATCGTCCACAACGAACCGCGCGGCTGGCTCGGCTGTTGCTCCGCAATGGCATCGGCGTCCACCGCGTCACCGAACCCACGAAAGTCAGCGCCTGTGACATCCGAGATGATGCCGTCAAGGACCGCGTCATCCCGGCCGGCAGCTATCACGTGCCGATTGCCCAGCCGGGAGGACGCCTCGCGCGGGTGCTATTGGATCGACATGTGGAGATGGACGAGGAATTCGTGAAGCGTCAATTGCGCCGCAACGAGTTGTTCATGTCGGACGAGATCTACGACGTTACGGCGTGGTCGCTGCCGTTGGCGTTCGGCGTGACCTGCCTGACCAGCGAGCAGTCGATCGACGTGCCGGGCGAGCCGTACAATGCACAGCCGGCGTCGCACGCGTTCCCCGATCAGCAACCAAAGGTCGCGTATCTAGTGCCGGGTACGGACGGGGCGGCCGAGGCGCTGTGCGGATGGCTGCAATCGGGCGCGCGCGTGCACGTGATGGACCGAGCCATGAAGCTGAATGGCAAGGAGTTTGCGCCGGGCACGCTGATCCTGTTCGTTCACGGAAATTCGGACAAGTTGCACCAGTCGGTCCGCGAGGCGGCCACTCATTTCGGTCTGGCCGTGTACGCGGCGAATACTGGATTCGTCGATGAAGGCGCTCATCTGGGCGGTCCGTACGTCAAATGGGTCCGCCCGCCGAAGATTTTGATGCCCGTGGACACACCGACCAGCTACCGCGTGGGCCATACCTGGCACTTGTTCGACCAGCGGTTGCACTACCCGACGACTCGTGTCGTTGCTCGGAATCTGAGCCGCATGGACCTGGACGATTTCAACGTGCTGGTGTTGCCCGACGGAAGCTACTCGGACAAATACGGCTTTGACAAGACATTCGCCGACCGGATTCGGCAATGGGTCAGCGAGGGCGGAACGCTGTTGCTCGTCCGAGGCGCCGCCCACTGGGCCATGGGAGACTCAATCAGTCTGCTGCCGACGACCCGCTTGCAGAAGCCGGTCGAACCCACGAAAACCAGCGGGACCGAGCAACAGCCCGATTCGGACGACGAAAAGCCGACCATGATTTCTCCGGATTCGGCACCGGGCATCTTCCTGCATGCATCGGTGTTCCCGGAAAGCTGGCTGTCCTACGGCTGCGGCGAGAAAATCGACGTCTTCTACACCGGCAACCTGATCCTCAAGCCACTCTTGCCCACGGCGGGCCGCAACGTGGTCACTTTCGTGGATCAGAACAAGCTCCTGACCAGCGGCTTCTGCTGGCCAAACACGCTTGAATTGCTCGCTGAAACGCCCTACCTCACTCATCAGAAGAAGGGCAGCGGCCACATCATCGCCTTTACCGACGATCCCAACTACCGAGCCATGTACCCGGCCGTACAGCGATTATTCATCAACGCCGTCCTATTCGGCCCGGGGCATTAGAACGTTTCGAGCAACAGAAGAATTGGGTTGTCATTTCTTGACGGTCCCTCTCTAATTAGAGGTACGGCTTTGCCAGTACCCAGCCGGTCCGGTACCGCCGGGATGCACGCGCATAATGGCAATGTCGCTCATTTCCCTTCGTCCGTTCGCGTTGCTCGAACTCCCAAGGAGAACGCCATGCTCATCTCCGCTCGATTGCCGTTTGCCGTGTCTCTTTCTGTGGTTCTGTTTCCCATCGTGGCCACTGGTGCCGATCAGCGGTTTGTCATGCAGGT
>JADHUC010000129.1 GCA_016784735.1 Pirellulaceae bacterium
GAAGTACTGGCGGATGTCACGTACACCTGCCATGCGTTATGCGATGCCGAATAAGTGGCTGGAGCAACAGGGACTTCTTTCCTTAAAGCAAGGCTGGGTTGCACTTGCTCCTCTTCGCGGAACCGCCTAGTGCGGAGCCACATGCTAGGTGGTGTGGGGGCTTGGGCGGGCAACCGCCCCGGCTACCCGATTTCGGCGTGTCTTTGGTCTCTGGCGATGGCTTCTTTCCAACTTCGACGCCAAGGAGATCAAGGACTTTTCGTCGCGTATTCTCAAGGTCCATCTCTTCGACGGGTTTGTCCCGCACATCCTTCTTTACGAGCCGTGTGACGGCGTTAATTGCGCAGTATGTGCACCGGTCGTCCGACTCGTCTCCGAAGCGATCTTTGGGGTGCCCCTCAAGAATTCGGCGCAGGGTGGGCAGAGCCGATTCGTCGCCAATAATCCCGACGAGCTCAATGTGAGCTTCCCGTACCCACCAATGCGACTCACAGCGTTCGAACTTCCTCCAGTCGCGAGCAAACTTTTCACTGGCCCAGACTCGATCTTCCTTGCTCAGAACGTAAGCCTTGAACTCAAGTCCCTCAATAGCGTCCTGTGCCAACCCAACTGCGGCCAGTGGCTTGGCACTGTCAGCAGCGGAAAGACTGCTGAAATTGCCGGCCCAATCAAGTCGGAGAACCGTCTTGTTCTTCGCTGCAAGTCGGGCGTAAGCCCACGAGTTGTTCGAACCGACCCAGGACCTAAGCGGCCAACCCTCGCGCTGGATCAGTCTCACCTCTGCAGCGTTTACGACACCCAAGTCTTCCACGAGTGAGGCATAGGCGTCGCGCCTCATTCGGGCGTGCCGAACGGTCGCCTGCACCCGATCCGGTGGCCACTTGGAATTGTACGAGCCAGAGCCTTCGTCAAGTTCAATGGACAGGACATCCACCGATTCGTGCGTTGGCCGGAATCGTAGCCAACGGAGCATGCCGCCGTGCCCTTCGCCGTCGCCGATCTCCAAGTCGGCGTCAGGCTCATATCTTGTTGCGGCGCCCCAGGTAACCGTATAGTCGTCGCTCCTAAAATGTCTCTGAATGCGCTCGGGAACGGGCTCCGCAATGCCGGTCGATGCGGCGAGCGACGCTGCGATCATGACCACGAACGCTGCCATATCCATCCCCCAGAAGTCAGGCCCCTCACGCCGAACGTCTGAGGTAACCGGGTTGGCGGGCCAACGGAGTTGACGTTGACACACCAACAACTGTAATCGAAGGAATGGACCTTGAATAACGGAAAGGTGAGCCGACTCCGGTTCACCGATTTGTTCTGCCTTCGTCTGATTTCGCGGTGATCGGCACGCGTACGACACGGAAGCCGATGGTTCGGCGTGCCTCGCTTGGACGCCAACTCCCGCGGGCGCCGGCGAGGCAACCCGGAAAATGTTCTGTACAATCGGCGAAACAGTCATCGCCGCGAACGACTCGGTATTCTTCAGATTTAGGCCCGGACGGACCCGAGGTAGCCAGCGACTGGGGCGGCCCGTACCAATCGGAACACCACTCCGCCACATTGCCAAACATGTCGCACAGCCCCCACGGATTGGGTTCCTTCTTGCCGACAGCGCGGTGCCCCGTGCTTCCTTCGCCTTCGTCCGTGTTTACGAAAACCCATGCAATATCCATGAGGTCACCGTATCGAGGGTCCACCGTACCAGCGCGACAGGCGTATTCCCATTCCGCTTCACTCGGCAGCCGGTAGAGATAGCCTGCATCCAGTTTCGAGAGCTTGGCACAGTACTCTACCGCATCAAACCACGAGACTCGCTCCACAGGGTTGTGCAGCTTCCTACGTGATTGCCAAAACGACGGCCGCGTTCCCATCACCATCTCGTATTGCGACTGCGTAACCTCTGTCTCCTGTATCCAGAATCCATTGGAAATACGCACTCGATGCTGCGGCACAAAGCGTTCGCCGTATTCCTCCGTTGCGTCGTCAGAAGCCCCCATTTTGAATTCGCCCGGGGGACACCAACGGTAGGCAAAGGCGACCTCGTTTATCTTAGATGTGACGCGTGCACCGGGTGATCGCGGACCTTCATGGACTTGTGCGTAGGCAGCAACTGCCAGCCCCCCGACCGCCGCAAGGGCAGTCAAAATGCGGTGACGTAGGATCTTAAGCATGAAAGGAACGTCCTTCGTTTGTGCGGCCAATCAAAGTCTTGGCAGAACGCTTGAAATCACGCGGTTGCGGACAAGTGACTTCACCATCAGAAAACGCGCGATCCGCAACTCGCGTGCATTTCTTTGTTATTTGCCGTATGCTATGTATCCATTTCGCAAGGCGTTTGGCCCGCGAGTGAACGTTCATGGATTTTACTGCAGCGCGTGACGTTGGCAATCATCCATTGCTGCGGTGACCGACGAACGATGCGCCGCGACCGGAGCATGCGGGGTCATATATGCTGGTAAATGACGCGTAGTCGTGTGCCGAGGATTTCCTCGAATTCCGCTTTGTGTTGATCGTCGAGTCTGCCGATGTTGGGGTTCATCGCATCGAGCGAAAACCGTGCAAAGCCCTGGGGCCATTCATAGATCAATTGGTCGAGCGAGTGCTTGGCGCTGCAACACGGTGTGGGGTATTGCGCGAGTGTGAATCCGTTATCGCCATAATCATCATCCATCCGCTCTTGCCACCATTCGGTCGGTATTTCGGCGTCGCAGGACGGGCAACGAATACGCTCAAAGTTTTCGCCGCAATCGAAGAATGCGATGTGGTCGCTGACCTTGATTTCGATTTCCTCGGAGTCGGGCGCGAGCTCAGTGAATCGGTCGCGGGCGCGCGTTTGCCGAGCGGGATCAGGCACATGCCGAGGATCTTCAGGAATGAGTGCGATCCAATTGTCGGACATAGCGAACAGCGTGGGTTAGGCAAATAACGGCCGCGATCACCCGGCGGCCGGACCAGTTGGAAAATGATTGAACGAGCGAGGACGATGCCAAACAGGAAAGCGATGCAGTGCCGGACAGCGTAGGCCGCTCGGCGTGCATCGCTTTGTTACGCCTTTCCGTGTGGGTAGTCGCATCGTTTGCACCTGGCACGATAGTCGGGTGTCGGGTATCCGCAATGCGGACAGCTCCGCGACGAGTAGGGGCGGTCCTTTTCCGCCTCTTTCTCGAAGTCCATAACCTTTGCCGTATATTGGGGCGTGGTATCTACGCCTCGGTCTATTTTGGATTGCCAAAGTTCGAGGCGAGTCCGCGGCCCAGTGAATCGATCGTCGTGCGTCTGGGCATATGCAGCAAGCGATTCTTCTGGGTACGGTTCGTCTGTGAACCTGCCGCACACTTCTTCGATTCTGTCCTCCCGTTCTGACTTCAATTGCTCGAAGACTGTTTCCGCTGAAGCTGCATCGACGGGCAATTCTCCATTGGGCAGTAGTGCGATCGCTTGGTCCAAAAGAGAAGCCATCCCATCTGCTCGAATAGCGGACAGGCCCTTTCTCGCGGCAGCGACCCATGCCCACGGAGTGTCCCGGAAATACTGAATGAATCCTGGACCGTAAGCAACAAAAAGAAGCCACCAGACACCATGGTAGAGACGCTCTGGCTCCGACAGCGAATCGTAGCCATCACGCTCGATCCGTTCATCGATCGACTCGTTGATTTCGACTTCCCAGTTCATAGTCTGGCGTAACGACCAAGATCACGCGGGCGGGAGCGTGATTCTTCCACTGTAATTCCGCACGCAAGCCCGCCTCGCGTGCATCGCCTGGTTCCGCATCTTCGGTCGTCAATGTGTTCTGGCTCTATCAGTCTAACATTTCCCTATCCACTGCACACCATCCAATAGTGATCGCACTTGGGCTGTTGAGAGGCGACGGCAGTTCTATGTCGGTCGCGCATCAGGGGCGTGGAGTCTCACGAATCTATTGGTCGCCAGGAAATCTGCGCATTGGCGAGCAACTGATTTCGGCGTCGGGGAGGACGGATCATTCTCCCACTCTCGCGAGGCGTCAAAGAGAATGGATGAGACTGCATCCACGGCAAACTCGCGATCTGCTGAGGAGCGGAGAGGCAGCAGCCGCGTGCATTCCTCTGCAGCGGTGCCCATAGCCTGACACCAGTCGTCGAATCTCCGAGCGTAGAGTTCTTTGCGGGTGATGCCGCGATATCCCAACCGACCGGCCGCGGGAAAGTCGAACGCGAAGATCCACAGAATTGCGGCCGCAGCTTTGTCCACGGGAAACGCGTTATCGGTCAGCAACCAGCAATTCTGAGCATCAAGCAGTACACGACCAGCCAATTCCAGCCGTGGCTCCCAGTACGAATAGAAGAAGGGGAATGATGGAATGTACTGCGCCATATCCTACGGACACCGCCACAGCCATCTGGGTTCGCGACCGCCGCCCCAGTCCGATGCGGAACTTCTATTTCTGCCGCCGGACGGTGCCTTCGTAATTAGTTATGGTGGCAATTCCGGCAGCATAACACTCCTCAACTTGTCCATCAGTCTACCCGCGCAAGTGCCATGCCGCAACGTTTTCCGCCGATTCTCCCTCAATGGAGGATGCGTGTTATGCGGTCCGCATAAATGCGCGACCACTTCCTCTGTGGTGGGGGCTCCTGCGGGGTATGCGTCTTATGAAGGCGCTTTTCGGCGGCATAAGACGCGTCGCTGACCCGCCGGTCTGAGAATGCAACTTCAGATCTGGGAAGAGATTACGACGGATATGGGACTCTTGGGCAAGCGCGTTATGCGGTGCCATCTGGCGGCATAAGACGCAACCAATGCCGCAAAGGGCAGTCCTTTAGGGCTACTTCCTAACGGGGGTTGGTATTATGTGGCACGTCTGCGGCGGCATAACACGCAGCGGCGAGGCACGGCTCAGCAGCGGCTACTCCCTGAGCAGTCACGGTTTGCGGCGATTTCTCCCCGTGTGGCTCGCGGCGTTATGCGGTAGTGATCGGCGGCATAACACGCCGGCAAATTCGAAAAAAATCCTCCGCAAGCTTGACACGTGTCCTTATGTTCATGTAATGTACGCAAGTACATGCTTACGAGTGCGGAATGGGGGGACGTCGACCTCTGCCCGTCGCAGAATGCTCCGGCGGCCCGTCCTGTTCCGCGATGAATGAGGAGGACTTGTCATGAGTCAGAGCAGAGAGCAGAGGGCGCAGAGCAGAGAGCAGAGGGCGCAGAGCAGAGAGCCAACAAGGAGAAAGCCCAAGTTGCTGGACCAAGTGCGTCATCGTTGCCGGCTGCGGCATTTGGCGCGGAGTACCGAGGAAGCCTATGTGGGTTGGATCCGCCGGTACATTCTGTTTCACCAGAAACGGCATCCCTTGGAAATGGGTGCCCCGGAAGTGACCGCGTTCTTGACGCACTTGGCGGTCGATGGGCATGTGGCCGCTTCGACCCAGAACCAAGCGTTGTCGGCCCTGCTGTTACTCTATCGCGAGGTACTCGAAAGCGATTTCGGCTGGCTCGACGATGTCGTGCGAGCAAAAAAACCGAAGCGGTTGCCAGTGGTGTTCACGCCCGAAGAGGCGATGGCGGTCATCGAGGAGTTGCAGGGCGTGCGGTGGCGAATGGGCATGCTGCTGTACGGCGGGGGCTTGAGGTTGATGGACTGCCTGCGGCTGCGTGCGAAGGACCTGGATTTCGAGCGGTTGCAGGTGACCGTGCGGGAAGGCAAAGGCGACAAGGATCGTACGACACTATTGCCGGAGTTGCTGGTTGAGCCATTGAAGCAGCATTTGGGCTGTGTACGGCAGGAGCACGAGCGGGCGTTGCGCGAAGGCTATGGGGGAGTCGAGTTGCCTCATGCGCTGGCCCGCAAGTACCCCAACGCCGACAAGAGTTGGGCTTGGCAATACGTGTTTCCATCCGCCAAGCCGTCCATGGACCCGCGCAGCGGCGCCTGGCGACGGCACCACTTGGATCCGTCGTATCTGCAGAAGGCCGTGGCCGCCGCCATCCGGAAGTTGGATATCCGCAAGCACGCCGGCTGCCACACGTTCCGGCATTCGTTTGCCACGCATCTGTTGGCCGATGGCACAGACATCCGCACGGTGCAAGAGCTGTTGGGCCACAAAGACGTCCGCACGACGCAAATCTATACGCACGTGCTGAAGGTAAACGGCCACGCGGTGAAGAGCCCCGCGGACAGATTCTGGCAGGCGGCGCTGGATCGCCGCGATCTGCGGAAGGAGGTCGCCTGAGTCGTTGCCGGAACTGCGCAACCGGGCCACGGAAAATGGAATACCCTGTTGGCACACCGGCGCCAATTGTGGCGACCGACGTTCCGGCTGCGATTCCGGTTGCTTGTTCCGGCCTACATTGCCTACAGCCTGAACGCGTGAAGGGGACAGTCCCATTTTCGCTCCGCAAAGCCTGCGCGAAAATCGGGACAGTCCCCGACCACTGGTATATCTTCTCGTGGGACTTGCCTTACCGCGCGTAGTCGTCGTATAGCGGTAGGTGGCGGTAGTAGACTTCGAGCGAGAGGAGGTTCATGGCGGTGACGTACAGGCGACCGGCGTGGGGGGCCCAGCGGTCGGGGATGGGGTTGCGGGGGTCCCAGCTTCCGGCCATGGGGCCTTGCTTCTGTTGCGTGTTTACCAGCAACGGGTGCAGCCGGCCGTTCCACGCCTTCCAGTAGTCTCCGCCCATGTGGAACATGACTTGCGTGGCGTAGTACCAGTAGTATGTGTCGCGCTGCGGGTCACGCGTCGAACCCATCGACGGCGGATTCGCCGCAAGGTATTCCGCGCCGCGGGCCATGTTGGCGTTGTCACGCCGCCAGCCCAGATACAACCGCATCAGCAGACCGACCGAGGTCATCGTCTTGCTGGGGCGGCGGCCATGACGCTGCTCCTCCGTGTTTGGCGCGTACGGGTTGTAACGGTACAGGTGTTTCTCGCGCGTGGATCCCATCGACTTGTCGAGCCAGCGTCGAATCCCCGCGTAGGCTTCCTCCGGCACCTTCAGATTCGCCAGTTCGCCGCTCTTCATCGCCATCATGGCCCAACCGGTCACCGACGTGTCGCTGCCCTGCTGAGGCCGGTACCGCCAGCCACCGCGGTCGGGATTTTGGGCGTCCACCAGGAAGTCAATGGCTTTCTGCACGGGCTCGCGCAACGCCGGGTCCTGCGTCATGCCGTAGGCTTCGCACAAAGCCAGCAAAGCGATGCTGTGGCTGTAGAACCAGACGCTGTTGTTCGACTCGTCGTCCAGCGGAACGAACAAGTCGCCATTCTCTTTCTGGTTGGTCAGCAGGTACTGGACGCCGCCGTTGACGACATCGGCGTATTTGTGTTCGCGATGATTGTAGCCGGCGCCCTGGAAGGCCAGCAGGGCCAGGCCGGTGGCCGAAGTATCAGTGACCAGGGCCGTTCGCTCGTTGTTGATTCCTTGCAGGCTCCAGCTTCCGTCCGGCAATTGTTGTCGCGCCATCCACGTGAGGCCCAATTCGATAGTCTCTTCGGTCAACGGTGGCGGCGTGCCGTTCCCGCCTCCGGTGCCGCCCGGGCCAGTCTGGCCGGTGCGGCGGCGGAACGGCTCGGCAGCCACGACGGCCGAAGTGCTGAAATCAGGCAGACCGCCGATGTGTTGCCGGACGAACCGAGCGGTTCGCACTTGGACATGCTCGCTCTCGGCGCGCGACCGCCGGCCCGTCAGCCCCACGTTCACGGTGTATTCCGAGCCCAGGCCGCCAGCACCCATGGGAGCATCGATATTGACCGCCAAACCGCCTTCGGTCGACTGACGCGACATTGCCAACGCGCCCGTCGGATCGCCGACTGCGTGGTCGGCCGTCGCTTGGGCCACGGGGTCAAACGAACCGGGGCCGGGCACGTCCACGGCGGCCATTGTGCTCGAGCCGGTGGGCAAGTGGTTCAGCGTGGACCGCCGGAGCGGTGCGCCTCGATTTGCCGTCTGGCCGGCTGCCGGGCCATCGTCGGTGCTGGGCGAGGTGCCGCGAGTGCCGATAGCCAAGCCCGGATTGCCGGGCGTGCGCACGTCGACGATTGTCTCGCCGGCAAGCGCGCCCACCGGTCCATGAGCAGGCGAGGCGCGTGTGCCGCCCGCAAGTCGCGCGGCGTCGATCCCTTGGGCTGCGATGGGCGAGCCGTCGGCGACGCCGCCCGAGGCCGGTATACCGGCCAAGGCGACTGCGTCGGCACGCGTGTCGGCAGCAAATGCCGGTCCGGCGGCCGAACGAGTCGGCCGGGCCGTTCCGCCACCGACCTCGGGCGAGCCAGGTGCGCCTTCGACGGTTTCGGATCGCGTGAATTGGGCAGCGGCCAACAGATCACCGCCGCTTGCGCCACCTGCCGGGCCGGCCTCGACCACATAGGACGGCCGCCCGCCTGCCGGATTGCCGCCGCCACTTGTGCGTACGGTCGCCGTGGCCTCTGGATTAACGTCGGAGCCCGCAAGCGGCGAGCCGGCTGCACCGCCACCGGCTGCCAGGTCGCCGGCTGGCGCAGCGGCTGCGCTCGTTGGATTCGGTCCCGCCAAGGCCAACCGTGGGGCTCCGGCCCCTGAGCGGCGAGCGATTCGGTGTGCGATAGGCAAGGAAGCGTCAACATCGGGTTGACCGCCGCCCGCGGTCGCTGCGCCCGGCGCGGCTTCGCTGGCTGCAACGCGTCCGACCGCTGCCGGGCTGATGGCCTGTGCCGCCGTTTCTGTTCCGCTGGACACAGGATCGATCGGGCCGCCCGTGACGGGTGCGGTGCCGGTCGTGTCAGCTCGTGCGAGCGCCGTCGGTTCGGGACCTGCCATTTGCTCGCCGCCGGGGTCGGCGCCCGTTGGGCCTTCGTTCCCAGTGCCGGCCGGCGTTACCGTGCTGGCGGCAATCGCCGTCGGGGGTGCAGCACCCAAACGAGAGCTACGGGCCAGTTGCGGCGAAACGCTCGCATCCGCGACGGCAGGCGCCCGGTCATTGCCTTGGGCGCGAGCGGCGCCGGCGGTTGGAGCGGTCTGCGGACCGCCCGGTTCGACGTCAACCGACGCGGCGTTCGAGTCTGTCGGCGTGCCGGTCGCACCCGCATTGGCTCGCTCGATGGCCGGACCGGCGCTCGCGACGACCTCGGCTGCTCCCGGCCCAGCGGCGACGCTCATGTCAACCGCACCGGCTTGCGTCGTGGTTGCAGGAACCGTCCTGCGAGCGGCGGATCGTCCCACCGCGTTCGCGGCTACGGACAACACGGCCGGACCTTCGGGCGTGTCCTCGGGGACTTCTGCGCGGCGGGTCGGCCCCGTGGCCAGTTGTGTGGCGCTCTCGCCTGACGGGCCCGCCTGTTGCGGACCTGCCGCTGGAGAACCGTCGCTGGCTCCCGTCGCGGCTCTGGCGATGGCAGTTGCCGCAGCGGCGGCGCCCGGCTGCTGACCGGTGGCGGCTGCTGCGGCCACGTCCGCGCTATCGGCCGTGGTCGGCGTGTTGGCTAATGCGAGTCGAGTGGCGGCGCGGGCCAGCCGACGCCGCCGCTCCTCTTCATCCTCGTCTTCGTCTGTGCCACCGCCGGCTGCATCGTCGCCCGGCAAAGCCTCGGCCAGTTCGGCACGGCTGAGCGCAGCCTCGGCCACCTCCTCGGCCACGCTCATTTCCGTAGGCGGTCCGGTCTGGGTGGCTCTGGCAGGTCCGCCTGAAACCGGTTCGCCACCACCGGCGTCGGCCCGTGCCACGGCCGTCGGCTGCATTTCGGTTTCCGGCGTAGCGGGCCGGCCACCGGCATCGCTGGGCGGGGACGTCGGAGCGTCGACGACCGTGGTCGCCGCGATCGAAGCCAATGGGGCTCCGCCGATGTCGGTGTTGCGTGCGATTCTCGGCGAGTCGGTTTCGAAGTTCATGGCCGGCTGACCACCGCCACTTGCGCGGCTGGTCCCGCCTTCCGAGACGACGCGAGTCGGTCCAAGGTCGACGTTGGTTGTGCCGCGAGCACCGGTTACCGGGCCTTGGGTGGCGCTGGCATCGGCGCGGCTCAAAGCGGCACTGGCATTAGCAGCCAACTCGGCCGGCTGTTGCACACCGGAGGCGGTAGCCATCTGCGTCAAAGGCTCGGCCTCGAGCGATGCACCGGGCATATCCGCGCCGGCGCGGGCGCGGCGCACCAGCGCAGGTGCCGTCGGCGAGAGGGCCGGACCAGGTGGCGTGTTCTGGACCGATTCAGCTCGTCGAGCCGAGGCGGAGGCGATCATTGCGGGACTGTCGGCCGCCGGATTGGCTCTTGCCAAATTCCGCCCGCGACCGACGCCGGCAACGCCCGTGACGGCCCTGGACAAGGCCGTTCGAGCCGGCGCAGCAGCCGGATTACCTACCCCGTGTGTTGCTTCGGCAACTGCCGGACTCTCGACGTTGGTCGGAGAAGCCTCGATGGCGGACTGCATGGCGGTGCGTGCGGGGCGTGGCGAAGGCGATGCATCGGGATTGATGCTGGGCCCGCCGGTCGACGCGGCGCGTCGAGTCGTGGCCCGGGCAATCTCCGTCGAGGGGCTGGCGGCCTGGACGTCAAGGGCCTGCTGGCTGCGCGTGGCACTGGGGTTACCGGTGGCCGCACGCGCCACGGTGGCGGAGGAAGGACGCGGCTGATCGCTGGCCCCGCGCGTCGGCGCCATGTTGGCTGCCACATCCGCCGTTACATTCGCTGCGCTGGGCAATGCGGTCGTAGACTGTCGCCGGGCAAGCGACGCGACGCGCGCTTGTGCAATGTTGGGGGCATCCACGCCTCGCGGCGAACGAGCCGCCGAGCGTGACACGCCGCCTGCTGCCTGTGACGTGGGCGCGGCCACGGCCGGTTGAGCCCGCCCGCGCGCGGCCAGCGAGTTGGCACTTGCCTGTCTTGCTGTGGCCGTTGGACTGGCAGCCACTTGGCCAGTTGCGTCAGAAGCCCCCGCGGCTACCGAGGGCGTCTGTGCTGCGTCGGCAGACGTGCCGGGCGCTATGCTGGGCGTCGCGGTCTGCCGTCGGGGCGTGGAACCCGGCGCGGAAGCCGCAGCCACGGCGTCTGGGCCAGTGGCCGTCTCACGCCGAGCGATTTGACTTGCCGCCCCCGCGGCGGTCGGGGTGGGCGCTGCGACCTCTGGGGCTCCACTAGTCTGTCCCGCGGCGCTGCCCGAGGTCGCTCGTCGCGCGGCCGAAGTGGCTTGCGCGGTTGGCCCGCCGGCGGCTGCCGGAGTTGTTGTTGCCAAGGCTGTCGGGCCGGCCGCTTGAGCGGTCGTGCCAGGAGTCACGGCGGCCCGTCCGACTTGTCGACGAGGCGTTGCGGCGGCCACCTCCGGCGCGGACGGTTGGGCCGCGGGCGCATCGGTCGTCTGGCGGCGCGCGGTGCGAGCTGCCCCGGCTTGCTGAGATCCGGCGGGCGGTTCCGCGGTAGCCCCGGAACGCTGAACTTGCACATCGGTCTGCCGACGCCCAACGGCGCCTGCGACCGCTTGTGGAGCCGCAGCCGCAGGACCGGCCTGTGGCGTGGCCGGAGCCGTCACGTTAGCTGCCATCGTGTCAGTGCTGGGACGCACGGCCGGCTGCGGCCGGCGGTTGGGCAGCGAGCGAACGGCTTGAGCCACTGCGGAAGCCGATTCCGCGCGAGGCTGCCGGGTCGCGCTTCTGGCAGCCCGCGGAGCCGGCGTGGCCTCCGGTGCGTTGGGCGTCGGCTGGGCCTCGGCACGAGCTACCGTCGCGTTGGCCGTAGCCTGTCGCGAGGCGGCGGTAGCCGTGGGCTGAAGACGATTGGTTTGAGTATCATTGGCGACTGGCGCCGGCTGTGTGGTCTGGGCCAAGGTGCTGGACGCGACGGTCGGGCGCCGGTTCTGTCGTCGAGGCGTCAGCGTGTCGGCCACGTTGGTTTCGTTGGTCGGGATCTGTCGTGTCTGGCGGCGGGCGATGCGAGCGGCGTTCTGCTGCGATGCCGTCGGCGGTTGGCTGGCGACCGTGCGGCGTTCGATTTCGAGCTGGGTGTTCGTTCGGCGGACCGGGCTCGTGGTGGCTTCGACCTGTGTCGACTCGGGTCGCGGCGGCCGTGGCGTATCGGCCGGCGTTACGTTGGCCGCGGCGGTAGCCAAATCCGGTCGCGGCGTGGCGCGCGTCCGGCGATTGGATACTGGAACCGGTGTCTCGGCGATCGTGGGACGGTCCTCGGTGCGCAACTGGCGTCGCTGCGACTCGTTGGAAACCGGCGTTGTGGTATCGGGCACGGGCTGCTGATCGGAACGGTTCGCATCCGGGCTGGTCGTCATCTGCCTTTGGGCCAGCGTCGTGTGTGGCCGCAGCTCGTTGGGGTTCGTCCGCTGGGACGTTGCGGGTGTGTCGGCCAGTTCGACCTCGGTTCGCGGAACGGCGATCGCTCGGTCGATCTGCCGGCGCGCGGTGGGCGCGGCGGCCGACTGAGGCTCGAGGGTCTGGTCGTTCTCGCGCCGCGCGATCTGGACTGTCTGTTGCTGTTGCGTAGTGGACGGCTCCATCGGTGCGATTCGACGTTGGGCTTGGGCTGCGGTTTCCTGTCGCGCTACCGAGCTATCGGCGGCCTGGAGTGACGACGGTCGAGTCTGCGCGCGTTCGACATCGGCCGAATCGGCCCGCGCGCTGGGCGGGGTCGGTTGCGTCTGGGTCAGACGGCGGCTAAGCCGGGATTGTTGCTCGCTGTATCGCGGGGCGGTTTCTTCCGGTTGTTCTCTTCTGAGCACATTCGGGCGAACCGTATTCTCGGGTTCGGGCACCGGAGTGGGCTGCGGTTCCGATGGCGTTTCTTCTTCCTCGATTTCTTGGCGCTCGATCTCGTCAGGGGCCGGGTCCGGTTCGGGTGTTTCCGTCTCCACCGGCCGTTCGAAATCGCGTCGGGTCTGATCGCGTCTTTCCGCCTGGAAGTACTCGGGGACCGTGATCGGCTGTCTGGTTTCACTAAGATCGTTCTCGGCAATCAGGGCGTCGAAAATGCGGCCAAAGATCTTCAGTTCGACGGATGCAACGAACAGCGTGGCGTGTAAGAACAGGCAAAGGACGACCGCCAGTTGCATGCCGCGGCGAAAGACACGATTGTCGATAAACGCAAGGGCAGCCGCCACCGAGCCCACGCCGACGACGGTCAGCACCAGCCACGTGATAGCGTTCGCGTACCAACGCGGGTCGTCGAACCGCAGGTAGGCAATGATCGAGCCCATGATGAAGCCGCCCAGCACACACAATGCCAGGAGCACCGGCCAGAGCTGATCGTCGAATGCCTGGGCGGCAGTCGGCTTTAGCTTGCGGATGATGCGCCGGATCTTCGCCATGGTGCCACTCCTTAGCCGCCTTGTCCTTCGATCGTCAACGAGTAGTCGAAAATGCCGGCCTTGTTACACGCGTTCATCACGAAGACGACGAAATCCAATTGGACGCGTTTGTCCGCGCGAACGATGACGGATTGGCCTACCGGGTTGTCGGCGATCGCTTGCTGGAGCACGTTTTCGATCTCCTGGGCCGTCAGCGTGTTTCCGTCGACGAAATAACGGCCCTGGTGGTCGATGTTGATGAACATTTCCTTGGGTTGGACCGTCAGTGGCCGGGCCTCGCTGGCCGATGGCAACATCACGTCCAGTTCGCGTTCTTCTTGGGCGAAACGCGTGGCCACCAAGAAGAAGATCAACAGCAGGAACACCACGTCGATCAGCGGAGTAAGGCTGAGCATCCCGAGTGCCGTTCCCTTCTTTATTTTAACTGCCATGTCAGGAAAATGCTCCTATTTCCGCGTTTCCCGTCGATGCCCCCCCAATGAGGACTTCGGTCGGAATCAAGCGTTTGCAGTACCGGCTCTAGCCGGCGGGACCGCCTGAAGGCGGTACTACGAACGCGTGCTAAATCCGAAAGCTAGCGGGCAACGGAAGCGGTCGTCGGTTCTGTTTCGTCTGCGTCGCCGACCGAGCCGGCCGGACGTTCCTCCGCGATCTTCTGACTGAATCGCACGCGTCCTTCGTACCGTTCCACTTGCGGCATCAAATTGAACAGAAGTTCGTCTATCTGATGGAACAACGACGTTATGCGTCCTTCGAAGTAGTGAGCAAGTATGGCCGCCGGAATCGCAACGACCAGACCGCTGAGCGTGGTGACCAGCGCCATGTAGATGCCATTGGCCAGGAAATCGGCCTTGTTCTGACCGGGCAACAATTGCGTTGTGTCGTGAAACGCGACGATCATGCCCCACACGGTTCCCAACAGGCCCAACAGCGGCGTGACCGCCGCAGCCAGATTCAACCAGCGTACGTTCGAATACAGCCGTTCCGCCTCCCGCTCGCTGGCCTCTGCCACCGCATGTTCGACTTCAGACTGCGGGCGGCCGACCTTGAGCAACATGGACCGAATCACGGAGCTGGCTGCCGAGGGAAACTGCTGACAAAGCCGATATGCCTGCCGTGGATCGAAACCGCCTTGATTGCCGCCCAGTTGGCCTAGCTGTTCAATCAGCTCGTCGGGCAACACGCGGATGCGTCGAAGGGCGATGAATCGTTCGATGGCAAAAGTCACTACCAGCAGCGACATCAGAATGATGGGCGTCATGAACCAGCCGCCGCTGAGGATCAAATCGATCAGGTTGATGCCTTCGATCTGTTGCGCAGCCGGTTCTTCCGTGCCGGCCGGTTCGGGCTCGTCGGCCGCGTCCGCGGGGTCTCCGGCCGGGGCTTCGATCGGGGCCGCGCTGGGGCCAGCTTCGTCTTCGTCGGCTGCTTGCGCCCAGACCGCCGAGCGGTAGGTGGCAAAGGAAGCGGCCAACAGCACCGCGAGGCCCAGGAGCCAGTAGAGCGATTTCTTCCGGTGAGATGCGTGATCTAACATGGATTTCCCTTGATCCTCAGGGGTGCGTTGATCCGTTCTTCAAGAAGAGTTCGAGATCAGAGGCCGCGATTATTCTCCGTTTGAGATGGGTAACGGTATCGCAAGACATAGGCGGGGCGATCCTGTGTGTCTTGGTGGGCGATGCCCCACGTCGTGCAGAGTCCCCGTTTCTCCGAAAAACCTCACAAAAATAGGTGTCTGGCCGTGTTCTCGTTTAACCGCAAGCCGGAGGCGTGCGCGCCGCAGCCCACGCGCACGCCTCCGGCTTGCGGTTAAACGAGCAAATGTACCGCGGCTCACCGGCAGCCGCGTATTACAGCTTAGATAACTCCGTCAGCCGATTCTTGGCCTGGGTCGCCAGCTCGTCTTGGGGATGCTTGTCGACAACGTATTGGTAGTACTTTTTGGCGTCAGCGATCAGTCCCGGTCGGGCGGGCGGGGCCGCTCCTTGGATCTGGACATCAGCGCATCGACCGGCTTCGTAGCCCGACTTGGCTTGCCATTTCTTTACTTCAGGCAGGGCCTTGTCGCCTCCGTATCCATACATGGTCCTCTGGAACTCGCGGATGGCATCGACGTACTTCTTCCGCGTAAAGTGCAATTCGCCGATCATAAACCGCGCGCGAGCGCCAACAGCACCGCGTGATTTGTCGGCTGCCTGCTCGTAGTCCTTCATCGCCTCGTCTTCTTTGCCCGAATTCTGTTTGGCCCAGCCCAATTCGTAGCACGCCTCGGGCACGTACGGCGACTCGGCGTGCTTCTCCGGGATCTGTGCCAGCAAGGCCAGAGCTTCATCCCATTGCTTCAGTTGTGACGCGCTCTGCCCACCGTGCAAAAGTGCCAGGACGGAAATCGTGGGTGAGGACAATTCGATGCCCTGGGTGGCCTTGTATGCAGGAAGGGCTTCCGCATAGTTTTCCAGCCCGTACAGGCACTCGGCTTTCATGAACAGGGCGTCGGTTTTCAAGGGACCCTGCGGGAAGCTCCCCAACTGCTCAGTGAAATCGGCCAGCGCCGCGTCGTACTGCTCTAGCTGGTAATGGGACCAGCCGAGTTTGTATACGGCCTTCTCGCCTATATCCTTCGCGGGGTTCTTGGCCTTGGCGGCGGCGTATGCCTTGGCAGCTTCTTCGAATTCGCGTTTCTCGTAGTGCGACTCGCCAACGTGGAAGTTCGCTTCAGCCGCCAGCGAGCTGTCGGGGTAGCCGGAAGCCAGTTTGGCAAAGTTGGCAATCGCGTCGGCCTGTTTGGCATCATCGCCCGACGACTTGTAGGCCCACGCCAATTCGTACAGCACCTTGTCCGCGTTCGCGTATTTGGGGTCGGCCTTGAGCAACTCCGCGAATGTGGTAGCGGCGGCGTCATGTTTCTTCAGGGCCACTTCGGCCAGCCCCCGTTCGTACAGTGCGTCGCATTTGTTGGGCAAGTCGGGATTGGACTTCAGATAAGTAGTGATGTCCGTAATGGCGCCGTCCTGCTCGCCCGTCTGACGCCGGCACATTCCGCGAGCGAAGTAGGCATCAGGCACCAACTTGTGTTCGGCGTGATCGGTTATCAGGGCCGTAAGCATCTGAGCCGCTTCGGCGTATGCCTTGGTCTTGAGTTGTGCCCAACCCTTTCCATATTTGGCATAAGCGACGAAGTCCGACTCGGGCGAACCGGTTACCACGGCATCGTACTGGGCGATGGCCGTGGCGTAGTCTTCCGCCGCATAGCTGTATTCGCCGTGCCGGTAGTGGGCGTGATCCAAATGGCGGCTTTTGGGGAAATCGGCGATCATCTTGGCCAGCGTTTTGATGGCTTCGTCCAAGTTGTTCTGCTCGCGGAGCGAGCGGGCCAAGAAAATCATGGTCTCGTCCGCCTGTCGCCAACGGGCGTTGGCCTTCAAGGAAGCCTGCAGTGCCTTTGCGGCCGGGGCGAACTTGTTCAAGAAGAACTGGCTGGCGCCGATCAGAAACTGCGCCTCGGCCAAACTGTCCGCGCCCTTGATGTTTGCGATGGCCGGCGAAAGGGTGTCGACCACTTGCTGGTACTTCTTCTGCAGATAGATCGCCAGGGCAAAGCGAATCTGCCATGCTCCGACCTCGGGATGCTGCGCGTAAGATGCGGTCAACTCCTGGTAGGCCTTTTCCGCTTCTGCAAATTGCTTCTTCTGGAGAAGACACTCGGCGGCTACGTACTTGACGTCCGGGACCAAACGGTCTTCGGCGTACGCCTTGAGGAAAGCGTCGGCGTGTTTCAAGCCATCGTCGTGCTGGCTCAATTCCAAAGCGGTAAAGGCAGCGTTGTAAAGGGCCTGCGGTGCCAATTCGTGCTTGGCATGGTCCGTTGCGATTTTGAGGTACAAGTCCACGGCCTGCGTTTTCGAATCTGCGACTTCGTACAGTGCATCGGCTTGGTCCATCTTCAGATTCACCAAGTAGTCACTTTCCGCAGCTTTTGGCAGGATCTGTTGAGCCAAGGCGATGGCCTTCTGCGGTTCGTTTTGCTTCAGGTGAATGCGGCACAACCAGTGCGCCGCTTCGGGCGCGTATTGACCGCCATCGGCGATTGCGGCCCCGAGCCACTTGACTGCCTCGGCAAGTTGAGCGGCGCGGTAGAAACTGCGGCCGGCCGACATGGATGCCTCGGCAACGTAGACAGACTGTTTGTGGTTCGTGGGGATACTGGCGTAAAGCGCGCCGGCTTCGGCGAACTTGTTCGTTTTCGACAGGCAGTACGCCCGGCGGAAAACGGCATGGTCAGCCGATCCAAACCCTGCGACCGCGGCCACTTCGCCGAACATCTTCTCGGCCGCGGCATAATCGGCGGCTTGCAACACCGTTTCGGCCTTGCGCATGCGGACTTCCGTGACTAGTTCGCTGTCGGCGAAATCCTTCAGGAACAGATCATACGTCGTGCCGGCATCGGCATAACGTTCCAGTTCCTCATACGTCACGCCCAACGCATAAATCGCGTCGCTGCGCAGCGGGGATTGCGGGTGCTCCGTGACCAACTTGTGGTAAGGCACGGCGGCTTTGTCCTTGTTGCCCTGGTTGTATTCGGCCTCGCCTAAGAAGAACAATGCCTGATCGGCGTATTTGCCCTTGGGGAATTTCTCGACCATCTGCGAGAAAGTGGCCGCTGCTTTCGCATACATCCCTTCGACGTTCTGACCGGCCAGTGAGTATTGGCACCAGCCGAGGTTCAAGTAGGCGTCCTGAAGGGAGTCGAAGTTGGGATGCTTCTTGATCACTGCGTCGAAGGCATCCGCAGCTTTCTGGAACTGCTTGAGTTGGAGATTGCAGACGCCCAAATACTGCTGAGCTTTCGCAGCAAGCGGATCGTCGGGGAATTTCTTTAGGAACTTGTCCCATTCTTCGGCAGCCAACTCGAACGCGCCGTTGTTCTGGAAGTTAGCCGCGTCGCCGTAGATGATCAGCGCAGCTTGAGACGACTTGGCCTCCGCCGCGCAAGCGGTCTCGGTGCTAGCGATCCAAGCGGCACAGACACCGAACGCGAGCCACAATACGGCGTTCCATCCACGAGTCGATTTCATTGCTTCTACCCCTTCGTTCGCTCGTTGCTGCAAAATGCCCCAATCAGTTTACAGGTCGGTTTGGCGTTGGGAAAGGTAATGCGACGGCGATCACGTGCACGAAGGCACAAAACAATTGAAGCGTCTGGCTGGGGATGATAATATAAGAGTGCCTTTCCGGTCCCCGACACCAAACCACCCACAACGCTCGAGCGTAGTAATCACTATGCACGATCACGCCACTTGGAGTCTCAGCTTAGGCCGGTGGGGCGGGGTCCAGGTACGGCTGCACATGCTATTTCTGCTGTTCGCCGCCTTTACCCTGTACCTCAGCCGGCGCGAAACCGCGGCGGTCGGATCCAGCGAGTTTGACTGGTTCGCCGTTGCGAGCCTTGGGATATTGCTGGCGTGCGTCTTGCTCCACGAAGCGGGACACGTTTGGGCGGCGCGGCGGCTTGGTATACACGTCGAGCAGATTGTCCTAGGTCCACTAGGTGGAATTGCTCCCCTTAGAGGAGCCCTGGATGCTCGTTCCGAACTGTTGGCGTCTTTCGCCGGGCCCGCGTTCAATCTCGGCGTGTGTTTGCTGTGCATGCCGGTTGTTGTCGCAAAATCGTCGTGGGGAGACCTGACAGGGCTGCTCCATCCTCTGGATCCCACGGGCCTGACGTTTGAATTGACAGGGATCGCGTTCGTAAAATTGGCATTCTGGGTCAACTGGGTTCTCGCGCTTCTCAATCTTCTGCCCGCGTTCCCGTTCGACGGAGGACGCATCCTGCGGGCCGCCATTCTGATCCGGTGGCCCGATCTTGGCCGCGGCGGTGCAGCGGTTATCGTCTCCAGCGCGGCAAAGGTTGCTGCGTTGGGCATGATCGTGTTGGCAGTATTGGTCTTCGAGGCCAAGGAGCCGCAGCCTTTGCTGCCCACCCGGTATGCTCTGATACTGCTTGGGATCTTCTTGTTTTTTAGTGCCAAGCGACACGACCGTCGCGAAGAGGACGAGGAGCGGGAAAACGGTCTTCTGTACGGATACGATCTGACACAAGACCTCGACGACCTGGAGGCAACGCCCGACATCCGAACCGGCCCTCTGTCGCGGTGGCTTGAAAAGCGGCGTGATCAAAGAGCCCAGCGACAGACGGAAATCGAGCAGGAGGAAGAACGGCGAGTCGATGCCATCCTGGCACGGTTGCACGAACACGGAATGCAGTCCCTGTCCCCCGAAGACCGCGCTTTGCTGGAGCGAGTGAGTGCGCGGTATCGGAGCCGCCTTCGAAACTGACCGTAGCGCGCTGCGGATCGTAGCGGGTTTGACGGTCAAACCGACATCTCCACACCTCGCGCCAACGCTCTGGCCCGACTGCGTTTTGCCTACTTCCGGCTGGTGACCTAGTCTTCAAATGAAGCATTTTTCCGGTCGACCGGCTTTCTCGGGAGCGAAACTACATCCATGTTACTCGCCTTAGCGTCTCCGCGCCGACAGGTTCGTCGTTTATCCCGCGTCAAACTTGATCCAGCTTCGCAGAAACTATGCGCCGACTTGCAGTCGTGTTTTGGCGTTGATTTTTCGCTGTGGGACGGCGACACGGGGCGTCTGCTGCGGACCGGCAGCGATCAGCCACGTGGCGACGAATCCCTGTTGGCCGCTTTGCTACGGACCGTTGCGGAAAAAACCGGCCCACAGTTCGTCGGCTACGAAGACTGCGTTGTTCAGTTGGCAATCCCGTACCAATTGACTCCAGAGCGGACTCGCGTCGCTGTAGCGGCTTTCGCCACGTCACATTTGAGGCCGGACGACAACGCAACGGCCGCGGCCACGCTGCTGGGGCTGGAAACCGGCCAGACCGTTCGCTGGATCAACCGGCAGCCGCTTTGGACTCCTGATTCCCTGTTGCGGCTGGGATCGACATTCCTTGACAAATTGGCTGCCGAAGCGCAGGTCGACCGTTTGGAGCGTGACATCGACAGCGTTTCGGCGAATCTGGCATCGACCTATGAAGAAATCAGCCTGCTGTACGACCTGATCCGGCATCTGCGGATTTCCAGCGGCGAAGAAGAACTGGCGAATGTCGCACTAAACTGGCTGCACGAGTACCTGCCCGCCGAGTCGGTAGCTATCCAGTATTTGCCAGTGGCCGATGAGGGCGCGATCACCTACAAAGCTCGAACGGACACGATCTGGCTGGCTCACGGCAACTCGCCGGTCAACAGCGAAGGGTTCAGCGATCTTGTTCGCTGGCTTGGTCTGGGGGTCGAGTCGGAACCGTACGTCGCCAACGACGCCGTCACGGGCGAGCCAGCGTGGCCTTTCCCGCGGATTCGGCAGATGATTGTCACACCCTTGAGCGAAGGCGAAAACCTCTTCGCGTGGTTGGTTGCTTTCAACCACACCGACGGCGGCGAGTTCGGCACGGTCGAAGCCAGCTTGCTCAGTTCGTTGGGTGTCATGCTCGGCATCCATTCCGGCAACCGGGAACTGTATCGGCAACAAGCCGAGTTCCTGGGAGACGTCGTGCGAGGCATGACGTCGGCCATCGACGCAAAGGACCCGTATACATGCGGCCACAGTGACCGTGTCGCCCGGTTCTCGGTGCGTTTGGCCAAGGAATTGGGATGGCGAGGCGATGAGCTGACAACACTCTATATGGCAGGCCTGCTGCATGATATCGGCAAGATCGGCGTGGACGAGAAAGTCCTGCGCAAGCCAGGCCGGCTGACCGACGAAGAGTACGACCACATCAAGAGGCACCCCGGATTGGGACACAAGATCCTGGCGGACGTCAGGCAACTGGCCGATTTGTTACCCGCCGTCTTGCACCACCACGAGCAGTGGGATGGCTTTGGGTATCCAAACCGTTTGGCTGGCGAGGACATTCCCGAAATCGCACGCATCGTCGCCGTAGCCGACGCGTATGACGCCATGACCAGCGACCGCCCCTATCGCAAGGGGATGCCATTAGAGAAGGTCCACGGGATCTTTCGCGACGGATCGGGACAGCACTGGGATTCCCGCGTGGTGGACGCGTACTTCCGGGTGAAGGACGACATCAGCCGATTGGCTCGCGAAGAGCGTGCCGGCGTGATGCTGGACGTTCAGGAATGGACTTAAACTTGGTCCACCGGTCGCAATTGATCGAACCAGTACGCATCATCGTCCCGATGACAGACGACGAAACGGCCCAAGTCCCGCGGATCCTTCGCCCGATGATACTTCATGTAGATGTACCGGTTGTCCACGTGCAGAATCTGGATCTTGCCGCTTTCGTGTGACATGCAGAAACGGGCACGAGCCGCCAGCCCGGACACGCGTTGGATTGCGTGGTTGTAGATCTGATAACCCCGGACAATCGGCACTTCGTAAGGCCTGTTTCCGGCTGTCGGTCGCCCCTGAAAGAGGTAGTATGGCGGGCAGCCGGCGAACGATAGTTTCTCGTACAACTCGGCCAGCACATCCGGATCGGCGTTGACGCCTTCGATCAGTGGGCACTGGTTACAGCAAATCACGCCGTTGTCGATCAAACACGCGATGCCGTCGATGGCCTCGGGCGTGAGTTCGCGAGGATGGTCAAAGTGAGCCATCAAGTAGATTCGTTTCTCCGGCGTGGAGAAGTCGCGGAAAACCGCCTGCATCTCTTCGTTGTCGAGCACTCGCCACGGGTCAAACGCGGGCATTTTCGAGCCAATCCGTATGATCTCGACGTGCGGAATTGCCCGCAGAGCGGCGATTGTCCGGCGAAGTCGCCGCGGACTCATCAGCAGCGGATCACCGCCGGTTAGTAGCACATTGTTGATTTCGCGATGAGCCGCGATGTACTCCAAACCGGGCGTAATGTCGGTCGTGACTTCCGCATTGGTGGTCATGAAGAGACGCTTACGGAAACAGTAGCGGCAATAAGCCCCACAGAGTTCGTTGCAAAGCAGCAAGGCCGTATCGCCGTACTTGTGCTGAACGCCCGGAGCAACCGTAATCGCACTCTCGTTGCTAGCGTCGAGCTTCCCAAAGTCGGCCAGTTCCTCTTCGCACGGGATAATCAGACGCCGGATCGGATCACCTGGATCGTCCCAATCGATCAACGTCAGATAGTAGTCATTGGCCCGGAATGCGAACCTATCGACCACTGGCTGCAGTCTGCCCCTTTCCTCGTCGGTGAGGTCTTCTACTTGCTCGAGTCGACGGACGTACTTCACCCGGTTCCGACCGTTCGCCGATGTTCCGTGGGCAGTCGCGAATTCGATAGCTTGTAGAATCAAGGGCTCTCTCCAGAAGAACGGATAAGTGAACAAAACGGCGGTCGGTACAAGCACAGAACAGGCGTCGCCGCCGTTGAGACCATCTGTGTTTCTAGCTGATTCGAATGCAGGTTTCAACTAAGAGAAGCCAAAAACCACCACCTTAGATCTATCCCGTATTAGCTCCAAGGAACCCCCCTGGAGATGGTGCCCACGCCGGACATATGCCAACGCCAACGGTGCCTTGAACCGCGGCGACCAGACCGCGGACGTGATCCGACCCACGGTGCGACCAGCGGACGCGAGTTCTTCGCCCGGCTCGAGAGCCCGCGCCGCGTCTGCTTTCACACCAACCAGAAAACGGTTTACGTGACCGCGCGCATCGATGCGTGCGACCGTTTCCTGCCCCAAATAGCAGCCTTTGGTGAAGCTGATGGCCTGATCGTCGCGCCCGACTTCCTGCGGAAAGTTCTCGTCGGTGATGTCGCGACCGTACGATGGCGATCGCGATTCGACGCGGACTATCTCCAATGCTTCTGCACTGCAGGGGATCGCGCCGACATCCACCAGTGCGGTTATGACCTTTTCTAGTTCCTTTGTGGTGGTAGATGCGAGAAAGCAGGGGCCTGGCGCTAAGGCAGTTCGGTGAAGAAAAATCGAGGTTTCACGAATCTGACAGGCGATAAAGCCCATTCTTTCTGGGGGCGTCGCTTCGCCAATGGCACCTTGCAGGGCGACTTCCGATTCCTCCCCAGCGATGCACAGCTCGCCCCATTGATCGCCCAGATCCCGAATTTGGACATCTTCCCGGATGACATATCGATTCAGATGGCTGATGATCGCCGACCCTTGTCCCGGCGTTGTCTCCAAGATCAGCGATTCAGCGCGACAGAAGACGTAAACGTATGCGACGATCTTGCCCTTGGCGTTGGTCAAGAATGCTTCGCAGCCGGCCCCTGGCACGAGTTTTTCAACATCGTTCGTGCAAAACCCGTTGAGAAACGCTACACGGTCCTTGCCCGTAATCTCGATCTGCGTGCGATCGCTCACGTCAACCACTCCCGCGCGGTTGGTTAACGCTTCGTACTGCCCGAGAACTTCTGGGGACAGAGGGTTGAACATGATCGATGCCCTTCTTCGCAGTCATCGGCTCAGTCGCTTGTGGCTGCGTGGTCGGCAAGGACTCTGAAGATGGCGAAGTCGTCGTGGGCGGCGTTCCACAATCGGGGCTGCTCGTGCGTGTCGTATGTCCAGTAGAGCCAGCCGTCCCAGTCGCGGTTGAGTCTGGGTAGCCAGTCGTTTCGCAGAAAGCGGCAGGCGGTTTCGAAGTCGTCGGCGAACTGGTTCTTGAACACACCGAATTCGCCCACGATCAGGGGTTTCCCGGCAGCCGACGCAGTCTGCTTGAGCTTTTCAAACTCGATGGACTCCAAGTCCTTGCGGTATTTGTCCATCGTCCCCGAGTAGAAGTGCACGTCTACCATGTCCGCCTTGCTGCGCACGATGGCCAGCGGACGAAATGGCACGCGATTGCGCCAGCCGGCCTTTTCGACATGGAAATCGCCGGGACCGGTGCGCCCCACGGCCGCAAAAGTGAACACATTGACGTTGATCAGGACTGCTGGAAATACCTCGTGAATGGCGTCCGCGCAGGCATTGATATGGTGGATTGCGCAGTCGTCGGCCAGTTGCAGTTTCTGCGTCGCCAAGTCATAAGATCGGCCGTTAGGAGCTTCGAACGTCCCTTCGGACAGGCTGAAGGGCTTCTGTCCGGGATAGAAGCAAACTTCGTTTTGGATGTCGATGGCGAACACTGCCCCCAGTGCATCGGAATTACGCTGGAGGATTGCGCGGTGGAAATCCTGCATGTACTGCGTTTTGGCTTGGATCCACCCTGGGTGCAGGAAGTACTGATTCGCGCCTGCGACCATCGGATCAAGCTTGCCGCGGTATTGTATGTAGCGGTGGATCTCAGGAAGACGCCGCATGGAGAGCATGACGTACACGCCGTGCGTCTTTGCACGAACCAGGAAGTCGGTGACGTTGTCCAGGTAGACGGGAGACAACTCGGTGCTGTCGCGACGCTCGATCACCTCGCCCGGCTGAAAGTTGATGAACACGCGGACCGCGTTGAACCCATCCGCCGCCAACCGGCGAAGCATCTCCTCGTGCTCTGACGCGTCGTAGCCCGTTCGACTGAAGTTATCGTGATCGGCCGTTCGCCCGTCGTTGAACAGCCGAATAAAGTTGAATCCCACGGGGCGGAACGGTTTTCCGCTCTCGCGCAGCACGAACCGTCCGTCTCGTACGATCACACCCGGGGCCGGTGCGGTCTCTCCGCCAAATGCGAACCCCGCGAGCGCTGCCAGCAATGCCACAGACGTGCTCCCGTGCATTCTCTTCCTCTGCTGCGCAAGTGGTTTAGGCGGGCGACTAACCGACGCTGTGGGCTGCCTCATAGGCCGCGATCTTGTCTTCGTTCTGTAATGTCAAGGCGATGTCGTCCAGGCCGTTCAAGAGACAGTGACGGCGAAAATCGTCAACCTGAAATTCCAGTGAAAGACCATACTCGTCCGTGATCTTCCGGCTCTCCAAATCCACGGTCAGTTTGTAGGCGGTGTTTTGCCGGAAGTTCTCGAACAACCGGTCGACGATCGCTTCGTCCAACCGAATCGGCAGCACGCCGTTCTTGAAACAGTTATTGAAGAAGATATCCGCAAAGCTCGAGGCAATGACGACACGGAACCCGTAGTTTTCCAACGCCCACACGGCATGCTCGCGGCTCGAACCGCAGCCAAAATTCCGGCGGGCCACCAGGATCGATGCCCCCTGCACTTCCGGCCGGTTCAACTCGAAGTCGGGATTGTCTGAACCGTCTTCTTTGTAGCGCCAATCGAAGAACAAGAACGTCTCGTACCCGGCACGCTCGATCCGTTTCAAGAACTGCTTGGGGATGATTTGGTCGGTATCCACGTCCGCTCGGTCCATCACCGCGACCAGGCCCGCGTGCTTTGTGAAGGGCTGCATTTTTTCGTCTCTTTCTCGTCTTTTTCAGGAACGGCGCCCAAATGTGACCGTCGTTTAACCGCAAGCCGGAGGCGTGCGCGGCTGCATCGGACGCTCGCTCGCGCACGCCTCCGGCTTGCGGTTAAACGCTAGTTCTTGTAGTCCCACCCGCGAATGTCCACGAAATGTCCCGCAATGGCCGCGGCTGCCGCCATGGCCGGCGACACGAGATGCGTTCGGCCACCTTTGCCTTGGCGTCCTTCGAAGTTGCGGTTGCTGGTCGATGCGCAACGCTCGCCTGGCGATAGGCGGTCGGGGTTCATGGCCAGGCACATGCTGCAGCCCGCTTCGCGCCATTCGAAGCCGGCCTCCTGGAAAACTCGATCGAGGCCCTCCTGCTCGGCCTGCACCTTCACCTGACCGCTGCCCGGAACAACCATCGCGTCCACGTGTTCCGCCACACGGTGCCCTTTGGCTGCCGCGGCCGCGGCCCGCAGGTCCTCGATACGGCCGTTGGTACACGAGCCAATGAAGACTCGATCTACCTTCAATTCCGTAATGGGAGTGCCGGCTTTCAGGCCCATGTACTCCAGCGCCCGAGCCGCCGTTTTCTGTTCCATTTCGTCTGCGAAATCTGTTGGATCAGGCACTGTGGCCGTGACGGCTGCAACCTGACCGGGCGTCGTGCCCCACGTCAATTGCGGACCGATATCAGCGGCGTCAAACACGCGCACCTGATCGTACTCGGCGCCCTCGTCCGAGGGCAGTGTCTTCCATCGCTCGACGGCAGCATCAAGATCGTCCGGTGCGAACTCGCGACCGCGGATGTAGTCGAACGTCGCCTGGTCCGGTGCGATCATCCCCGCACGGGCGCCGGCTTCGATCGACATGTTCGAGACGGTCATCCGCTCTTCCATGCTGAGCACGCGAATTGCATCGCCCGTGTACTCCAGCACGTACCCGGACCCGCCGGATGTCGTGATCTGGCCGATCAGGTAGAGGATCAAGTCTTTCGCGGTAACGCCAGGCTCCAAAAGACCGTCGACGCGCAGTTCGAATGTCTTCGGTTTGTACTGGAGCAGCGTTTGCGTGGCTAGCACGTGTTCCACTTCGCTGGTGCCGATCCCGAAAGCCAATGCGCCAAATGCCCCGTGCGTGGCCGTATGGCTGTCGCCGCAGACGATGGTCATTCCTGGTTTCGTCAGCCCCAACTCGGGTCCGATCACGTGTACGATACCCTGCTTGGCGTCGTGAATATCGTACAGGTGGATTCCGAACTCCTGACAGTTGCGCCGCAGTGTCTCGATTTGTTGTCTTGAAATAGGATCTTCGATCGGGACCGACCGATCCGTCGTGGGAATGTTGTGATCGGGGGTGGCGATGGTCCGCTGAGGGCGACGAACCTGGCGGCCGGCCAAACGCAGTCCTTCGAACGCTTGCGGGCTGGTGACTTCGTGAACAAGCTGCAAATCAATATAGAGAATTGTCTGCTTGCCTTCTTCGGCGAGTACGACATGGTCGTCCCAGATCTTCTGGAACATCGTGCGAGGTCGGAAGGACTCAGACATGACTACCTTTTTGTTTGTGGCGTGGATGGGGCAGTGAATCACCGCCAAGGACAGTTTTCTACTGGAGAGGTTCTCCAAAATATACCGAAAGCGGTGTACCTTGGGGAGGTTCCTCATCAGGAACGGCGCAAAACAAAAGGCAGGCTCGGGGGATGAGTGGCGAGCCTGCCCTACAAGTGAGCTTGGATGATGTTGGTGAAAATATACAACTCCTCTCGGAAAAAACAAGAATGATTCCGGGCTAATTGGCCTTCCTCTACAAGACGGACTTAAGGAAAGGATCGAAGAATGTATCGCGTAGCGGTCTACACCATCCTATTCGGGCTATTGTCGGCACCCGTAATTGCCTCAGGCGACGAGCCCGAGCAGTGGGTCCGCCGAAATATGGACGAACTGGTCGCCCTCTATCAGCAGTTACACGCGAATCCGGAGTTGTCGTTTTGCGAACAAGAAACGGCAAAACGGATCGCACAAGAATGGACCGACATTGGGGCCCAGGTGACAACCGGTATTGGCGGCCACGGCGTTGTGGGCCTGCTGGGAAACGGCGATGGCCCCACGGTCATGCTGCGTACCGACCTGGATGCGTTGCCGATTACGGAGCAAACCGGCCTGCCCTGTGCCTCGACGGTGACGGTCAAGAATGAATCGGGCGTGGAAGTAGGCGTGATGCACGCCTGCGGCCACGACGCACACATGTCGAACGTGGTCGGCGTCGCCCGGTACCTGGCCGCTAACAAAGATCGTTGGCGCGGAACCGTAATGCTGGTCGGTCAACCGGCCGAGGAGCACGGTGCCGGTGCCAAGGCGATGTTGGATGATGGGCTGTTCAAGCGGTTCCCGAAGCCAGATTTCGCTCTGGCCCTGCACGTTGACGCCTCGTTGGCAACCGGTCTCGTCGGATACCGCGCTGGCTACTCGATGGCCAACGTGGACGCGGTAGACATCACCGTTCGTGGCCGCGGCGGCCATGGGGCCAAGCCACACACGACGATCGACCCGGTAGTTCAGGCTGCGGAGTTGATCATGTCGCTTCAAACGATCGTCAGCCGCGAGGTGAAGGCGATCGAACCGGCCGTCATTACCGTGGGCTCGATTCACGGCGGCACGAAGCACAACATCATCCCGGACCAGTGCCACCTGGAACTTACCGTGCGCAGTTACTCGGACGAAGTGCGCCAGCAGTTGCTGTCAGGAATCGAGCGCAAGGCCAAAGCCGTTGCCGCGGGTGCCGGTGCGCCCGAGCCGACCGTCGAGGTTACGGAAGGGACGCCGTCCCTACGGAACGACGAAAAGTTGGTGGAACGGATTGCCCCTGTCTTTCGCCGTGCTCTAGGCGACGACAAAGTCATCCTATCCGACCCCGCGATGGTCGCCGAGGACTTCAGCCACTATGGCCGAGCCGGCGTGCCGATCCTGATGTTCCGCTTGGGCGTAGTCGATCCGGAACGGCTTGCCCGCTACAAGGAAGCCGGCCAACAGCCGCCCCCGCTGCATTCGTCGCAATTCTACCCGGACATCGAAGACACACTCGTCACCGGCGTAACGGCAATGGCCAGTGCGGCCTTGGAACTGTTGAAACCATGAATCGCTCGCTGTATACACGGCACAAACTGCTGCCTGATGAACGGCGGCACTACGAATGGGAGTGAATCCGATGCGCGCAGCACTACTGCACGTCCCGCCTGTGGTTTTCCTTTTCTCGCTTTCTGTGTGGCAACTACCGTGTCCAGCGGCGGATCGCGATAACGACCGCAGCGCTGGCATCATCAGAACCGTGGACAGTCCGCACGCGAGACTCGACAGCGTCGATTTGCGCGGGGTTCGTTGGACGGACGGATTCTGGCAGCAGCAGTCTCAGACGGCGCGGGACGTAACCTTGCCGCGATTGTGGGAACTGGCAGACGACTGGGCTTGGAACAATATGCTCGTCGCTGCCGGCGAGAAGGAAGGCGAGGCGAAAGGCTGCTATTGGGAGGACGCTTGGATCTACAAGTGGCTGGAATCGGCGTGCTATATCTACACGCAAGCGCGCGATCCGGCGCTGCTGGAGAAGATGGACGGGATCATCGCGGTGATTGCCAAATCGCAGCAGCCGGACGGCTATATCGCCACGCAGGTCACTCTGCGCAACTTCGAACGGTTCGCGTTTCATCACCACCATGAACTGTACACGATGGGCCATTTGCTGACTGCTGCTTGCGCCCATCACCGAATCACGGGCAAGACCAACTTCCTGGATATCGCCAAACGCACGGCCGACTACGTCCACGACACGTACAAGGGCGGTGATCCCATGTTGGCGAACTGCCCAGTGAATCCGTCGATTATCATGGGAAGTGTCGAGTTGTATCGAACGACCGGCGAGAGGCGATACTTGGACCTTGCCAATATCATCATCAACAACCGCGGACGGAAGCGCGGCAAGATCGAGCGGAATGATTGGGGACGACCGCTGGGCGGGACCGACCTGAACCAGGACCG
>JADHUC010000130.1 GCA_016784735.1 Pirellulaceae bacterium
TACGACATGATCCGCAACGAAGCACCGGATTACGGTCACAAATACGCGCCGGAAAACTACGCCGTCACCTGGGAACGGATCGGTGGAATGGACACGCGCGAGATCTTGCTGCCAAGGATGCTCAAGCAAGCAGGTTACTACTCCGGCATCTTCGGCAAATGGGACCTGGGCGTCCATCGCCGCTTTTTACCTCTCGCGCGAGGTTGGGACGAATTCTACGGCTTGGTCAACACGGGCATCGACTACTACACGCACGAGCGTTACGGCGTTCCGTCGATGTACCGCAACAACTCGCCGACCACCGAAGACAAAGGCACGTACTGCACGTACCTGTTTCAACGAGAAGCGGCGCGTTTCGTCAAGGAAAACAAGGAACGTCCGTTCTTTCTCTACCTGCCGTTCAATGCACCGCATGGAGCATCGAGCCTCGACCCAATGGTCCGCGGCGGCGCGCAAGCTCCCGAAGAATGGCGAAAGATGTATCCCGAATTACACGCACAGGAAGGGTACAGCGACGGCACACGTTACGGCAAGCCTGCGAAGGTTATGAACAGAGCGCTGCGCTTGACGCACTATCTCGGCTCGGTAACTGCAATGGATGCGGCTATCGGCGAAGTTCTCGATCTGCTGGATGAATACAACCTCACCGAGAACACGATTGTCATCTTCTTCGCGGATAACGGCGGGTCCGGCGGCGCGGACAACTCGCCGTTGCGTGCCGGCAAGAGCCGCGTCTTCGAAGGCGGCATCCGCGTTTGCTGTACGATTCGTTACCCCAAACGAATCCCTGCGGGCACCGTGAACCGCGAGTTTCTCACGTCGCTCGAAGTGTTCCCCACGCTGCTGAACATGGCCGGCGTTGCCCCGCCCGAGGACGTTGTGCTGGACGGCTTCGACATGATGCCCATGCTGGCCGACGGCAAATCATCGCCACGGAAGGAAATGTACTGGAAACGGCGAGCCAAGGAGGCGGCGCGCGTTGAAAACTGGAAATGGGTCCGCAACGAGAGCGGGACCTTCCTGTTCGACCTGTCGAAAGACATCAGCGAGAAGACGAACTTGATTGACAAGATGCCGGATAAGGCAGCCCAGATGCAGGAGCATTTCGAAGGTTGGCTGAAACGCATGGACGAGGCAGAGCCGCGTGGACCGTTTAAGGATTTCTAGAAAGCTTCACTGGGGTAGACAGAAAGACAGCTTTCCCAGCCTCTATCGCGGCTTGGCCGCATAAGGAGCGACCTGTGGCAACACGACGTGAATTCCTCGCGACCGGCGCGGCAATCGCGGCAGCGTTTTCCGGAACTGGTGCAGGGTCTCGTGCAGCGGAGAAGGAGGAAACGGATCCCAGGAAAGGGCAGAAGAAGACGGCCGAGACGGAAGGCAAGCGGCCGCCGTTGCGACTGCATCTGGTGGGGTGCGGATATCCGCCGCCATCGGGTTCGGGTGACCGGACGCGTCACGGCAGCGCGTTCTTGCTTCAGGTGGGGCGGGAGTTTCTTCTGGTCGACTGCGGCCCAGGCACCACGTACAAGATGGCGCGGATGGGCATCCCGACGAAGAATGTGAACCATGTCTTTCTCACCCATCATCACTTCGATCACAACGTCGACCTCCCTTGCTTTGCACTGGTCCGGTGGGACTTGTGCGACGGCACCGAACCGCCGCTCAAAGTATATGGCCCACCCCCCACTCGAAAGTTCGTCGAGCAGTTGTTGGGAGAAGACGGAGCGTTTTTCCCGGACTGGCACTCGCGGATATCAGCTCCGGTGAGTATCAGCATCTTCAAGAACCGAGGTGGCGTCCCACCGCGGCCGGCTCCCGCCTTCGAAACGCGGGATGTGGGGCCGGGAATGGTCGAGGAAACGGCCTCTTGGACGGTGACGGCCGCGCGCGTGCATCACCTGGAGCCGACGCTCGAGTCGCTCGCCTACCGGTTCGACACGGATCGAGGAAGCATTGTCTTTGCAGGCGATTGCGGGGACTGCCCGGAGTTGAGGGAGCTTGCCCAAGATGCCGACACGCTGGTGGCTCCTTGCGTGTTAGTCGGAAATGCGAAGAAATACTACGATGTCATCATGGCCACCGACGAAGTCCGCGAGATTGCCAAGGCGACCGGAGTCCGCCGCGTCGTCCTTGCACACAACGGCGGCGCCAACAGCCCAGAGAAGAGGAAGCCCTTCATCGATGCGGTGAGCAATGTCTTCTCCGGCGAAGTGCTTTTCCCGGACGAGCTAACGACGATTGATCTGTTGAGTTGACTACTGTGATTCCGCGAGGAACAGCAGACGACCGTCACGCGTTCCTAGCAGAACGGCATTGCCATCACGGTGATCTCCCGGGCGCAGCAATCCCGTCACTTCGCTGCGAAGATCGTGGCATCCGAGGAGTTTTCCCGCGTCGCTGAGGAGATAAACTTTGCCGGACGGCGCGACCGCGATGAGTGTGTCCAGGCCGCGGGGGGCTAGGAACTTAGCTGGCTCCCCAGCGAAACACGCCCAATGCCGTTTGCCGGTTTTTCCATCAAACGCCGAAATGTAGCCGCTTGCGGAACTGCAATGGACGGTCGCTGCGTTTTCGGTACCGCGGACCGCAACGGCCAAAGCTGCACCGGCCACGTCGGCATCCCATCGGACCTTGCCGTCAGGCTGGTAGACCACAAGCTGACGGCAATTCGTGTCCACGGCGTTGATCACCTCGGCCTGTCCATCTCCATCGAGGTCCGCCAGACGCATGTCGCGGAACTGGCAGGGAATGGACCAGGAGATCAGATCCGGCCTGAGGAAATGCGTCTTCAGTCTCCCGTCGCCGCCGTAAACGATGCACCATCCGTGCATGGCCGGTTGAGAGGCGCCGCCAAACAGAGCGAACTTGCCTTGATGGCGTCCCACTGTCATGGCCGTGTAAACGCCCCATTGCACTGGAGCTTCCCACAACTGTTTGCCTTCGCCCGTGAAAGCATAAACGCGGCGGTCGGCGTTGCTGATCAGTATCTCCTCTCTCCCGTCGTCGTTGATGTCGGCAGATGTGATCTCGCGGACCCGACTCCGCTCTTCGCTCCAGTAGGGCCATGCCATCGGGCGGTAGGGCATCTCCACGTGCCAGCGCTCGGTGCCGTCCGACGCCAGCCGCGTCAGACAACCGCGATCCTCGCCGACCAGAAGATCGTCTCCGACAAAATGAAGCGAGAGGATCCGACTGTCGAGCTTCTTCTCCGCCAGCCTCTCGCCTTCGGGAGCGAATAACACGACTTGCCCGGCAGCGTCGCCCGCCGCCAGTCGGCCGTCCTTGGCAAGTGCAACCGCCGTGACAGGCTTCTCACCTACCACAAACGACTTCCAGGGAAGAGCTATCTCGCTGATTGCCGGGTGCGGTGGCAGGGTCTCGCGCTCAAGGACAGGCTTGGCCGTCAGTGCCTCGGTGTAGGAAGGGACGGGCGATGTCGGATCTCCGCCGATCACTACGGTCGCGTTTCTCGAGACCACGACCATTCCATCATCACGCGCAGAATCGGCGCGGATGAACTCCGCCCCGTTTGGTCCATCGACACGCCAGCCCGCCTCGGTCTTCGTCAGCGTGAATTCGATCGTTTTCGGATCGGCGTTCACATGCAACAGTGTGGCGAACTCCACCGGATGATCCGGAGTCGCCTCGGCGCGGACGGTCTCGACGCGATGGTTCGTTCCGGCCATGCCTTCAGGCTTCACGCCCGCGCTCTGCAGGTGCAGAACGCGGGGCCGGCCTTGCCAGTTCTGCGTGCATACGAGGCCATCGGGGCTAGCGGTCACCTCGCCCGCCAGATGCCAATGCCGCTCGGCGAGGACCTCGCCAGGCCGTCTTACTCTCGCCCGGTCGATGACCACCGTCCACTTGCCGCATTTGCGCAGGATGTGCCGCTGCCAGTCGACCTCACCGACGCCCTCCAGAACGCCGGCGGCGGCCAGATATCCGTCCCTTTCCGCAGCGTACAAGCGTCGAGCGTAGCGGTGAAGCCGACCAGGCCCTGCGCCGTCGAGTGCTACGAATACGCCGTTCTGACTTCGTACGGTCGCCGAGGCGCCGGTACTGTATTGCGGCGCGATCCACGACGGACCGCCCTCGCAAAACCGCACGATGCAGTTGCCGTCCTGATAGGAATGGTGGCCGCCCGAAATCCCGTCGAAAAGCAAGTAGTAATCTTCGCGTTCCCAGCCTTCTCGTATGGATATCTTGTCGAAGCAGCTCTCGCGATCCGCTGTCACAACAAACAAGCTACCGGGGTTGAATCCCGCGCTGTCGATGGTGTCGTACCAGAGTCGGTCGACTGGTGCGGTGGCAACGCCCAGCAGATCTTCACGGCCCTTGGGAACCAAGCCCGTGCAAAAGCTTCGCAGGTACTCGTCCCCTTGCCCTCGCATCGCGGCACAGTGCTTGCCCTGTTCTTCGCCGCCTTGCCAGCCGCTCAAGTAGCCGGCGTCATCTGCTGCGACCGCGCAGGCCGCGAGATAGCCAAACGGCCCGTCGCCTGCATTATGCGCGAGCAGTGCCCGGTCGGCGGCAAGCTTGAACGAATCCGAGCGGAAGTAGTCATGCCGGCCGGTTGCCATCGCGTAGACCACCGTGTTGTACAGCGTCGCCGACCATTGATGTCCCCAGGAGTCCTCCACAGGCTTAGACGATATCACCTGCGCAGCGAAATAGCCATCTGCGATTTCCATCCATCGCTTGCCGTCGGGCAAACCGAAGCGGCGGAGGAAATAGCGTCCGCCGAACACGGCATCCAGCGCCGTACGCGTACCATGGTTGTCGCGGATAATCGTCCTCTTGCCCGCGCCGTCGATGCGTCCAGGCCCTTCGCGCGAGCGAAACACGTACAGGAAATCGCGATCGAACCGGTTGCGTTCTTCCTGATCGAAGTAAGGGTGATCGCGGATCAAGTCCCACACGATCAGGATCGTGTTCAAGAACCCGTGCAGCATCTGCGGAGCGTCGCCTTTGGGGTGATACACGTCGTGGTCGAACCAGTAACGCAGCTCGCGATCGAAAACCGGCAGGTAGGCTTCATCGCCCGTTCTCAGGTAGCCGATCCCAGCGCGGGCGATCTGGATTTGATAGTCCCAGCTTCCCGACACGCCTGAGCGGAGCCAGACCGCATCGTCGTCCGCGAGAAGCTCTACCGTACAACTGCGGATCTCGGTGGCCCAATATCCAAGTTTTACTCGGTTGAAGTACCCCAACGTCGGCCCTTGTTTCCCGACGATTGCCAACAGAGTCTTGGCAGCTTCAGCAACGCCCGCGACATCGCTTCCACCGAGCAAGATCACATGCGCTCCGGTACCAAACGGATCACGGATTGTCCTCACCACATGTCCGCCCGGACTGGGCCACGAGTAATCCGTGAAGTCGTACGCCTGGAAGTACAGCGCCCGGGCAAGTTGGCTATCCATGAGATTGCCCAGAACAAGGATCGGGCCCGACCCGAGCTCCGCCGGCGCTGTCGAGTCGTCGGCAATCCGCGGAATCTGGCTGGTGTGTTTCTGAATGCCTTCGGCCAGTGTGCGCGCGATGGCCTGGTACTTTTCGGCTCCGGGAGCAGCGACAACTACGCTTTCCGCATCCAGCCGGAGCTGCAGGCCCGGCAACGGCGCCAATTCGGTCGACTCCGCTGCGGTCGCCGCCACCGCGCAGAAAGAGAACAGTGTTCCAATGACTGCTCCACCGACGGGATGAATAAGCACTTGTCTCTCCGACAACTTCTCAGGCATCTTCTCCTCTCTGTTACACTCTCGTGTCACCGGCCGCTATCATTTGGGTGTACCCTGAAAAGTCCGGTGACCATTCGACGACCCGATGCTGAATCGCGGGGGCTAAATGCCAACATAACGCCGCCGTGACCGGGCCGCAATCTCCGATGTCCCATATGGGAGGGATCGGGAAATGGAACCGGCTAAGGAGCGCGTCCGAAGTAGATTCAGTCGTGGACGTTAGACGCAGATGAGAAAGGACAGATGATGAACGCCACCTTTTTGTGCCGGCCTGGATTGGCACTGACGGTTCTTCTTTCTGTGTATTTCCAGGCGGCGTTTGGTGCCGGGGCCGACATCGGATCGGATAGATCTACGTCAAGTGGGACGTGGACGGCCATCGGCTGCCGACGGTCGGCGAGTGGCTGGCCGCGTACCGGGGCGGCCGGACGCGGAGCGATCCCGCACACGCCACCGTTGCCGCCAACAGCGCAGGCAAGACCCAGCCGGTCGGATCGAGCAAGCCCAATGCCCTGGGCATCCATGACATGACCGGCAACGTCTACTGCCTCGACGCCAAGGCGGGCGGCAAAAAGTGGGAACACGCCACCGGCGGCGCGGTCGTCAGCTCCCCTGGCCAGCCGACGGTATCGTCTACGTCGGCAGCGACGGTAGGTGCCTTTATGCGCTTGAAGGAGAATCAGACAGTGGTTCGAGAAGCCACTGATCTCTCGCGCGAACGGATCACGCTTTGGGCAGTGCATCTCTTGGTCTGATGCTACAATACGCTGTCCGTAGAACGCGGCTTCTTCGAAAGGGCAGTGAGATGGTCAGAGGCATGGCTTCTGTATTGATTCTAATTCTTCTTAGCACCGAGGTGGTTCACGGCGAAGGGCTGGACCACGTCGTGTTTGACTTCCGAGGGAGAGACACCGCGGAAGGCTGGCGTCTGAATATCTACGGCACGAACGCAGAAGGAGTCAAAAGAGGCGGCGGCGGGAAGATGGAACTCGTATCGGGAAAGCACGCCGGCGACAAGGCCCTGCGTTTCTCATCGAAGGAAGCCGGCTCTTACAACTTCATCTCCCCTGAGATCCCCGACGGAAGCTGGCGAAGCCGCAAATACTTCGCCGCGGAAATCCGATACCGTCGAGACGGCTCCGCCGGCCGGATGCAGGTCTACGCCGTGACTCCGCGCGGACAATACGCAATATCGCTGCGTTTCGACGGGACGCAGACCTGGACGAGCGAAATCCACCGCTCGGGTTGGTCCCGCCCCGGAACGCCTCCACTGGATTGGTCAGAGATCACCAGAATCTATGTTCACGGGAGCGGGACTCAGTTTGTCGACATCGAGAAGATCACGCTCGTCGGCGGTGTGAAAAGAATCCATCTTGAGGAGAACCGCTCAGACGCCGAGTTGGAGGACGCGAGTTTCGGACCTCGTTCGGATGCGAAGATGGAAGTGTCCCAAACCGGGCTGTTCAAGCTTGACGAGGCTGTAAGCGGCTACAACTTGCGGCTGATGCTGGAGCATGAAAAGGCGAAGGCAGAGCGAGTTTTCGCCGAATTGATATTGACGCCGCCGGGCGAGCCCGCCAGGAAGGTGGCACAGCGAGAGATCGCCCTTCGCTCTGCGTTCGAGACCGATGCGTGCCTGACGTTCGAGTACAAGCAGCCACAAGACGGCAATCATCTACTGGACCTGGTCATCCGGGATGCCGAAGGCCGAGTCGCAGCGGTAAAACACTTCGAGTTTCTGCTGATGCAACCGAGAGAGTTGGACTACCAGGAGGTGGTTCTCTGGCCGGAGCCCCAGGTATGGAAGCCGGGTAACGATCGCTGGATTCTTCCCGCGACGCTCACACTTCGTACAACCGGCAGCGGCGACACGTTTCCCGTTGAGCATCTGGTGGAAAAACTCAAGAGCCGCTACGGCGTCGGTGTGAGCAAGCCTCAAGGCAATTCCGCGGACATGAGACTGGACTATGTCACGGACGGTATCAAGCCCGAAGGCTTTTTCTTGGACGTCGACGCATCGGGCGTGCAGCTTCAGGCGAGTAGTTCGCGCGGGATGTATTACGCTGTGCGGGCATTACTGGATATTGCCCGCCAAAGCTCGTTCGCCAGGCCGGAAGCCGGTATCCTCCATGCCCACTGTGAGGACTGGCCCGATATCCCAATGCGCGTGTATACCGACTTTTTCATCAGCGAAAGATATCACAAGACGCCGCTCACCGCAGCATCATTCAAACGGCACATCTACGATCAAATCGCCGGAGGGCGGTACAACTTGTACGCCATGCAGATTAGCGAGCATGTGCAGTACGACAGTCATCCAGAGTTAGCACCTCGCAACAGCTTCACCAAAGCGGAGCTTAGGGAGATCGTTGATTTTTCCAGGAGACATTACGTGGACGTTGCGCCGGGATGGAACACGCCGGGTCATTGCGGTTGGCTAGTGGGCGCTCATCCGGAACTCCAGGAGGATGGCGAGCGGAAGACGCTGTGCATGAGCAACCCGGAGGGCATGCGCATCCTGAAAGACATTGCTCAGGAACTGGTGGATCTGTTCGAGCCGACCTATTTTCACATGGGAGGCGATGAGGTGACCCACGGCTGGAACCGGATCAGCGAGCGGACGTGCGAACTGTGTGCCGGGCAACCGAGGAACCAGCCTCTGCTGGAGCACTGGAGTGAGCTGGCCCGATTCTTCGAGGAACGCAGTGTCACGCCGATTCTCTTTGACGATATGCTTTCGATCAGGTGGAACGGCGGCGCGCCCTACGATTGTGCCGAAATCCTGCCCAAACTCTCCCGTAATCTGATCATCACCACGTGGGGTACAAGTCCCTTGTCCGTTCCCACCGAGAAACTGAGAGAACTCGGTTTTGCGCCTTGGTGGGTCAGTACCGCATTTGGTGCCGCAAAGATGGATCAGTTTCCTGCCATGTGGAAGTTGTACGATGCGTGCGGAATCTCGGAGACTACCACGTGGGTGTGGTCGAATTTCACTCATTCCGACTACAATCGCCAGTGCAACTACTCGACGCCGTCATTGCATGCGAATGCCGCCTGTTGCTGGAAGCCGGCGGTGGCGACCATCGGCCAGGCCGCGTTGATTCACTCCGACGGTATCCACTGGTCCAACGTGATGCAGGTGCCGAATTGGGGCACTCGCAAACTCGCATATCGGCCGATCTCCATTGCGGCGGTGTGCAATGATTCGACTCGCGACGCGGAGGCTGGCGACGGCAAGGGATGGATGGACCTGGGGTCGGACCGGGACTTGAGCTCGCTGCCCAACGGAACGATGTCCATCGGCGGCATTCCATTCGACCGCCCGAAGGCGGAGAAGGACTGCATTCTTCTCAAGCAGGAGGAGGCATCACGCTCTGTCGAGGTAGGGCGGCGCGTGCTTGGCTTCGCCTTTGCTCATGCCGCGGGCGCAGATGAACCGCAGACGAAGGCGTTGTGTCAACGATTCTTCCGAAAGAACACCGATCCGCTGGCCATGCCGGTGGCCTACTACAAAGTGCGGTACGCGGACGGCGGTTCCTCTTCCGTTGCAGTGAGGCTCGGGTATGACATTCACCTTTGGGACTGCCGACCGCGAGCGCGCGTTATGCCCGGTCCCAGTACCTACTGGATGGGCACGACCGCCGCGCAACAGCGTCTTGACCCGACGGACGCGGACGCATGCGTCTGGGTGATGGAATGGAAGAACCCGCGACCGGATGTGCCGGTGAGAGACGTGACCTTCGTCACCGCAGGGACCGAGGCCACCGTGGGATGTCTAGGCGTGACTGCCGTTGAGTAATCGACGTGCTGGCGAGTGGCGATCTCGGAGGGTATCCTGGATTGAAGTGCCAGACTCACGTTTGTCCGGGCGTCGACACCAGATAATCATGGAGAACTAACTGATGACTCACCACCGATCCAATCGTCGCACGTTTCTGAAACAATCTTCAGCCATCGCGAGTGGCGCCGCCGCGCCGTGGTTGTGGACTCGGCGACTGCACGCGAGTGAGCCAGCAAGCGAGCGGCTGCGCATCGGTTGTATCGGTGTGGGCGGGCGCGGGACACTCGTCGGCAACACGGCCTGCGGGCTGGGCGAAAAGGTCGCCTGCGCCGACGTAGACCGCCAACGAGCGGAGCGATTCGCCGGGGGCAAGTGTACGACCTATAGCGATTATCGTGAGCTGTTGGATCGCAAGGACATCGACGTGGTGACCGTTGGCACGCCGGACCATTGGCACACGAGGATTGTGATTGACGCGGTCAAGGCGGGCAAAGACGTGTACAGCGAAAAGCCCTTGACGCTGACCATCGACGAAGGCAAAAAGCTTTGCCAGGCGGTCAAGCAAACCGGACGTGTGGTGCAGGTGGGCACGCAGCAACGTAGCAGCGCGCAGTTCCTCATGGCCATCGCCGTCGCACAGAGTGGACGACTTGGAAAGACACTAACGGCCACGTGCTACATTGGCTCAGGGCCGACCGGCGGACCTTTCCCCACGACTGATCCGCCGCCGCATCTCGACTGGGATGTATGGCTTGGTCAATGCCCGCAGGTCCCCTATACTCCCCAACGTTGCCATGGGTCGTTTCGCTGGTGGCTGGAATACTCAGGTGGGAAACTGACGGACTGGGGAGCCCATCACTTGGACATTGCCCAGTGGGCGCTTGGGTACGACCAGTCGGGCCCGGTCGAGATCGAGGGGCGCGGTCAGTATCCGATGATCCCCGACGACTGCGATCCCGTGGACTTCCTTGCCGGCAAGACGAGAATCCCGAACGGCTTCAACACGGCCACGCAGTTTGAGGTGACGTTGACCTTCGCAAACGGCTCTCGGATGGTCGCAACCCACGGGCCTGGTAACGGCATCATGATCGAAGGCGAGAAGGGCCGGATCTACGTCAACCGCTCGCGCCTGAGCGGCAAGCCGATCGAGGAACTGACCAAGGCCGACCGCGATCGGCTGGGCGAACAGACGGTCCGGCTGTACAAAGGCAAGCCCATCGACCCGTTCGGCGTGACCACGGACGCGGCCAACACGGGCCGCGACCTGGCGACGGTCGAGCACATGCGGAACCTCTTTGCATGCGTGAAGGATCGCTCGCAGCCGGTGTCCGACGTTTTCACGCACCACCGGTCGGTCAGTTCGTGCCATCTGTGCAATATTGGCATGCTGCTGGGGCGGAAGCTCCGTTGGGATCCGGCCAAGGAGGACTTCGTCGGCGACGAGCAGGCCAGCGCCCTAGTCGCTCGGCCGCAACGGCCGCCCTACACGATCGAAGCTTAGCGGCGCGACCGGTCCTCGCCATACGCTGCCGCCGAATGTGGTGACGTACATCCGCGCCTCGTCTGACGGATCGAACGTCACGCGCTGGATGTTCGAAAACGGCAGACCGTTGAACGCTTCCCAGGTTCGGCCGTTATCCCGTGAGAGCCACAAACCCGCACCCGGAGCCCCCTCGGTGAGCGTCATGTAGATCCAGTCGTCAAACTTCGGATGAAAGTACCCGCCGAACGTCTGGCGGCCTTGGCGGCCGATGCGGTCCCAGGTCTTGCCGCCGTCCTCGGTGCGGTACAGGCCGCCCGCATCGTCCTCCCAACTCGAGTCGCAGGTACCGACGAGGATCACATCGCTGTCGTCGGGGTGAACTGTGAAGTCCTTGGGGTAAAGGAACACTCGCGAGGCGTTGACTTTGCTCCAGGTCTCTGCGCCGTCCACCGACCGGTACAGCCCCACGCCTTCACTCATGAGCGGTTTTCGGTATGCGGGACGTTTGGCGCATACGATTGCGAATAGTGTGCCGTCCGTGTGTAGAAATACGCGGTACACTCGCATGTTGTCCGGATGCCCCAGCCCATTCTTCTTCAGCGTCCAAGTCCGGCCATCGTCAGTCGACTTGTAAACGCCTTCCATGAACACGCCCGCATACAAAGTCCGCCGACCACGGGGACTCTTGGGGTCCAGGACAATCGAGGTCACCGGCTTCGCAGGGATGCCCTGCGCTTCCGGCTTCCAGGTCGCACCGAAGTCGTTCGAGACGCACACTCCTCCGGGACGGTTATGGCCATGGCGTTCGGAAATGATGTTGTCGTTGGGGATGTCGTGCACATCGGAGAACGCGCCCCACATCTTCCCCGGCGTCTCCGGGTCGAACGCAATCTCGTAGCACGTATTTCGCCACGGGGCCCAGGACTTCTTGTCCCACCATATCCACGTTTTGCCGTGGTCAAGAGACCGCGCAAAACCGACATCCGTGTAGGCTATGTAGTGACGATTCGGCTGAAACGGGTCAGAGTAGTAATGCCACGTGGTGGTGACCACCAAGCCATTGCACACCCACGCGCAACCTGGCTGAGGCTTCTGGCCCGCAGCCGGGAACGTGTGCCCATTGAACCAAGTGTCACCGCCATCGTGTGTAACATGAACCTGGCCTTTTACCAGGATCACACGCTCCGGATCGGCGTTCGAGATGGCAACCCCGAACGGTGTGTCGCCGCCCTTCCAGCATTGCCCGGTCGAGGCGGTGACGTAGTTCGGTGCAACGTTGTAGCGTTCGAAACGCGGGTCCATGAAGTACGTGTCGCGCCACGTCTCGCCTCCGTCGTCGCTGCGATAGACCGTATCGTGGTGAGGCGGATGGAAGCCGGTACTGGTATTCAAGGCGTACACCATCAGCGGCTTTGTGTCCGTAGTGAGGAGCTGTTTGTATTGCGCAATGGAACCGTAGGCCCACGGATCGGCCTTCTCCGTTTCAGTATTGATGCCCCGGCTCATCGCCGGCTGCCACGTCTCGCCGCGATCGCGGGAACGGTAGATGCCGCCTTGGAACACACGGTTTTCGCTCTTGCTATGTACGGCGCAGTACAACATGGTGATGTTGCCTGCCGCATCCGAACCGCCCGCAAATCCTTGGATCTCCTTCCACGGTAACCCTTTGGTCTTTTCCGCCCAGGTCCGCCCGCCGTCGTCGGAGCGCCAAATACCCTTGTCCGTGGCAGCGAACATGGCTTGGCCTTGGTGTGTCCGGTCAAAATGGAAACCGATCACCTGGCCGCCTGGGCCATCGCATGGCCTCCACGTCGTGCCCGCGTCGCGCGATAGCCAACATTGGTCATTGCGCGTGCCGATCAGCATGACGTCGGGATCGTTGGGATTGATCGCGATTCCACCAAAGGGACCTTCTCTCAGATCTCCGATGGGCGAGAACGTCTTGCCACGATCGCGGCTGATCCGGAGTTGTCCACTCGATGAGGCATAGATGACATCCGGGTCAGACGGGTGAAAGGCCGGCCGACACCTCGTGTCGGATCGGAGTTGAGCCTGGTTGATCATTCGCCAGTTGCGCCCCCCATCCTCGGAAATATACGCGGCGCTCATATCGCAGTTCAGCATCATCAGATTTCGGTCCACAGGCGAAACAGCCGGCGAGAACATGCCACCCCCGCCCGACAAACCGACTGGCTCCCAGGCGATCTGCCCAGTCGCCGTCTGGAAGGAATACGTCAACAGAACCAGAGGCAGCATCAGCCCCAAGCACTTTGCAGTAATCAACCACGCGCGGTATTCCATGTTCATCTCCCTGGCTTTGGTAGTAATCTGAAGGGAATCCGAAACTCGTGCGGACCGGCCCATTTTCCCCGATTCACCATGATCACAAATGAAGACCGGCTTGGCGAGCCGACTGACCACCATGGAATCTGGCCACACATAACAAAACTGGCGCTCTGTCCGGTTCAAAACGGAAGGCAAGCCCGTTATCATCGCGGCACGAACACACTAGCCGAGAAGGAGAGAGGATGTCCGAATCGAAGAATGTCAGTCGTCGTGATTTCTTGAATCAATCGCTGGCCGCCGCTGGCGCGGCCGGTGTCGCGGGCATCGGCGCGGAAAGCGTCGCCGGGGCGGCTCAGGCGGACGCGAAAGCCGCGACTCCATCGCCTTCGACCGACGATGAAGCGATCCCGTGCGGCAGGATCGGCAACGCAAAGATAAGCCGATTGCTTCTTGGCGGCAATCTCATTTCCGGGTACATGCACGCGCGGGACCTGAAGTATGTTAACCCCCTGTTTCGCGCCTACGCAAACGAGGAGAAGATCCTGGAGACACTGAAGGTCGCTGAAGAGCACGGGGTCAATACGGTATTCGAGAGCGGAGCCAACTTTATCGAGCGGTACAATCGCGAGTGCGGCGGACACATGCAGTTCATCCCGCATATCCGAGTCGACGCGGGCCAGAGCGAGAGTAGTCTGAAGGAGCACATCCAGAAGCAGGTCGATTCCGGTGCGGTTGCCTTGTATGTGTGGGGAGTGGCGGCGGACCGCTTGGTGCAGGCCGGGGCGGTCGACAGTATTGGCAAAGCTGTGGAGTTGGCCAAGAAGCACGACCTTCCGGTCGGCGTCGGCGGTCACTCGCTTCTAGTGCCGGTGGCCTGCGAGAAGCACCAGGTGCCCTGCGACTTCTACGTCAAAACGCTGCACAGCGACGACTACCCTTCAGCCACTCCGAAAGAGTCTCGCAAGGAGTTCGTCTGGCTGGACGGCGGCGAGGGCTGGTACGACAACATGTGGTGTATCAACCCGGAAGAGACCATCGAATTCATGAAGAACGTGACCAAGCCGTGGCTGGCGTTCAAAGTGCTGGCCGCTGGTGCCTTCTACCCGCGAGACGGATTCAAGTACGCATTCAAAGGCGGAGCGGACTTCATCGCCGTGGGAATGTTCGACTTTCAAATCGACCAGAACTGCGAGCAGGTTCGCAAGGAGATCCGCCGCGCACAGGACCGAGAGCGCCCCTGGCGGGCATAGGTCACGTCAGAGCCACTCGATGTGGCCTTCCATTTCTTCCTGGGTGAGGCATTCGTGTATCAGGACGAGACTTCGCACCATTTGTCCAATCGAACGTGACTCTGTGTGGCAATAGACGATTCCCGCATGGGGAGTGCCGGCTGCGTGAAGTCTCAGAAAATCGGCGTCGTGTGTTGCGATGACCCGACGCTCAGCAAGCGCAAAAGCGAGATGATCTTCGTCCGCAGCAGAAAGAAGGTTGGCATCGCCGGCAGTCGTGACGTCGATACCGCGATTCCGCAGTGCTCGCGCGACTGCCTCGTCAACGTTTTCGTCAAGATGGAACCGAATCATTTCTGGTATCCGTCCCGGCCAACGTTTCTGTCAGTTTTGTGGGGGTCTTCGCCCGCAATTCATCTGCGAATCGTTTGTCTGCGTCAATGTGCTTCCGAATCTCCTCGCGATGGTCGAAAAAATATGCCAGGGCGGCATGTACATCGGCCAACGAGAGTTCAGGGAAGCGGGCAACAATCTCGTCGGGAGTTTGCCCCTGACACTCATGCCAGACGGCTACGTCCTGGACCCGGATTCGGTGACCGGCAATCCGCGGTCTGCCACCGCATACTCCTGGAGTTATCTCGATATGTTCGGCGATCGTCGACTCCATGGTTCGCGTCCACCTCCAATCCAATTTCTCCAAAGTCATAACTGTGTGTGGTATTGAGGAGCTACCTCCATCATGCCACTACTGAAGCCCAGGCAAAGGTATGGCCTCGCCTGCCAACTGGGCTCGCTGTTCGGCCTTGTCGTAGGTGCCGTAGAACGGTGAATTGCCGTCGAGCCAGATGTAGAGCCGCAGGCGATCGGCGGCAGAGAGTTTCATCTTGTCCGAGTGGTCGGCATCGTCGAGAATTCTTGTCAAGGGGCTTTGGTCCGTTCCCGTTTCTCCCGGACGAGTGGCAGTCGTCTGAATGCCTTCGCCCAGCCACGAGTGCCAACGGACGTAGGGCATCAGGCTGTTGTATGATCGCGTGTAGGTCCCTGCCGGCTCGCCGCTGAGGATCAGAGGGCTCTTTCCTGGCCGATCGCTTCCGTCATGACATCCGACGCAGTGCCGGTCCAGCACTGGCTGAACGAGCCGCGGATAGCTGAATGGCCGTGTGCCGTCCGGACCGGGTTGGATCTTCGACGGCAAACGCGTCGATGCCAGCGTCTCGCGAGACGGAGGCGGCGTGCCCGGACGCTCGTGACATCCCACGCAGCCGCGACGTTCACCGGGCTGAAGGTAAGTGAGGCTCCGCATAGTCTGCACTGCACGCCCCGCCTCGTCCACCGCTTGGAAGTACAACGGCTTTCCAGCCGGCGCCCGGAAATAGGCCGACCCATCGGACTCGACCGGCACCGTGCCCAACAGCATGCGGGCACCGGCCTGGCGAGCGTATCCAATCGGCGGTTGGTCGGCCGTATGCGTTGTCTTGGGCAGCAGTTGAAACACACGCAACTGGCGCACCGGCCGAGCGTCTGGCAACTCGATCAGGCTCCAGTTGACGTCAGACAGAAAGAACTCGCCCTCGTCTTCGAGTTCCGCGTCCGGTGAATTGGGAATCACCGGGGGAGCCGTTCGCGGCGCGAGTGGAATCGCGCCCACGCAGGAAATTCCCTCTTCGCGGTAGAGCAATTCCAGGTTGCCGAAACGATCGAGGTAGTACAACCCCAACTCGCCGTCTCGCTTGACTCGTGGGCCCCAACCCGGCAATGGGTCGAAGCTAAACGACACCAGGAAGTAATCCTCTGAAAGCGGCCAAGGGCTGTGAAAGAAGCTCTCGGGCCATCCGGGAGCCTCGGGAAAGCAAACTTCGGGCGTGAGCACCTCCAGGCAATCGAAACGGTCCTCGCCTGTGTCCGGGTCCAATTTCACCCGCGCCGGATCCAGAACCACCAGCGAACCGCCGATCGGCGAATGATGAGCTCCGGCCACGAACACGATCCGGTTGGATCCGGGGATCGCCCGAGGCTGAAAGCAAGCGCTGATTTGTTTGGTGTAGTTGCCGAACAGAATCTGGGGGTTGCTGCCGTCCGGATTGCTGACCCACAGGCCATGAAAGTGGGCCGCGGAACGATCGACGTAGTCCCATCGCGAATAGACAATCCTGCCGTCGGCCAACACCGATGGATTCCATTCGTTGGTCTCGTGCAGCGAAACCGTGCGCACATTGTCTCCCGACGCATCCATGCGGTGCAGCGTGTAAGTGGGTACGGGCTCGTAGTTACCGCCGCAACGGCAGAACCCACCTCGCCGGGTCGATAGAAACGCGATGTCGCCGCCAGGTAAAGGGCAAGGGTCGAAATCGTCCTCCGGGCCATCGGTCAATTGGCGAAGGTTGCCACCATCTGTGTCCATGGCGAAGATGTTGAACGTGCACCTTTCGGGCGAATAGTAATTCAGATCCGCCGGCACCGAAGCCGCAGGTTTCAGAAGTGTCCAATCACCCGCTTGTCGGGCATCGCTGCGATCGGCCACCTCAGCAAAGGCGAAGTAGGCGGTCCGAGCGTCGAACGACAAGGCCAGCGTCGCGTAGTTGCCCCGCGGCAGACAATCGCCTGTCAGATCACGCACTTTCAGCGACCGGCCGGGATCCTCCAGAACGCAGACACCTCCGCCTGCCATGCCAACGTAGTTGTAGTAGTACCCCACGAATTCATGGAGCATCTGGAAAACGAAACGTCGACGTTTCAAGAACACGATCTTCCTGGATGCCAGCAACGGGTTTTTCAAGGCCATATTTCGCGCCGCGGACCGGACTTCACAGTAAAGGGCCAGCCGGGCCGGGCCATCCAACGATTCGACGCGGTCCACCTTCTGCTGAAACTGCGCAAGAGCGTCGACCTCTGCACGGAGATCTGGGGGATTCCGCATCTGCAGAAGATCGTCCCTCAGTCGCTCCGCCCGCTTCAGCACGTCCCGAACGGCTTCGGGAGAATCGGGAGTCCGGCCCAGTCGACGTTCCTGAGCCGTCCAGTCAGCTTCGACCATGACCTGCAAATCATCAGCAGTCGCGGCTGTCATCGCCGCAGTGTTGACAACAGCCCCGACTACAATCAGTGCGGCGAGCATCAGTTTGCTGACATATTGCATCTTCCGTTCCTTTCACCTGTCTTACATTCCCTAACGCCTGTTTTTCGGTCTAGATGGTAACGTAGCGGCTGTGAGTCCATTTGCTAGATAGTAAACTCGCGGCTAAGATAGTTCGATACATGATACAAGATGTGCGACGGTCGTGACGGCAACCGACTGCCGTGTCCTGTCCCCTATTTTAGTCACTCCCAGGGCTCCATCTATGGTTGTTTCGACACGTCCTCTATGCCACAGCCGGTTCAAAAGGTCCGTAGCCGCGGGCTGCCAGCCTGCGAATCGACACGCTGGCAGCTTGTCGCTGCGGAAGCATCGCTTGCCCACGCGGTCGGGGTCTATCCTGCTGATCGTAATTGTTCTGCTGGTCGTGCTTGTTGGTATTGGCGCGGTGGCGTGGTTCTACTTCAGTCGCGACCAAGAGGCGACTGCGGAGAATATCCTTCTGACACCCGTTTTCCGTGGCCCCTACGAGCACATCGTTCTGGAACAGGGACAAGTGGAGAGCTCGAGCAACGTCGAGATCCGCTGCGAGGTGAAGTCGCGGTCCGGCGGAGGAACGGAAATCATATCGGTGGTTGACGAGGGAACGAACGTCAAAAAGGGCGATAAACTTGTAGAGCTCGATAAATCAGCGCTGGATCAGGACCTGGTGCAGCAACAAATCGTCTGCAATACCAGCCACGCGTTGGTGGTTCAAGCGGAAAACACGCTTCAGGCCGCCGAGATTTCCAGAATCGAGTACCTGGAGGGGACGTTCAGGCAGGAAGAGCAGACGATTCTGAGTGAGATCTTTGTGGCCGAAGAGAACCTTCGCCGAGCCCAACTCTCTTTCCAATCCACCGAACGGTTGGCGGCCAAAGGCATCGTCACGGCGTTACAGTTGGAAGGCGACCAGTTCGCCGTGGACAAGGCCAAGAACGAGCTGGAGGTGGGGCAGACCAAGTTGGAGGTTCTGCGTAAGTACACCAGGGAGAAAACGGTCAAGCAGTTTGATAGTGACATCGCCACGGCCAAAGCCAGGTGGGAGGCGGAGAAGAAGAGTGACCAGTTGGAGGACCAAAAACTGAAAGAGATCGAAGAGCAGATCGAGAAGTGCACGATCTTCGCCCCGGAAGACGGCCAGGTTGTCTATGCGAGCGACCACAACCGCTGGGGCGGCTCGGAATTCGTCGTCGAGCCGGGTGCGTCGGTGCGCGAACGACAAGTGATCATCCGGCTACCGGATCCCGCCAAGATGCAGGTCAAAGCAAAAATCAACGAATCGCGTATCTCTTCGGTTCGTGCGGGTTTGCCCGTGGCCATCGAGTTTGACGCCGTCCGCGATCAAACGCTTCGCGGCGAGGTCACCAAGGTGAACCAGTATGCCGAGCCGGACAGTTGGCGCAGCGGCAACATCAAGGAATACGCTGCCTTCATCAAAATCTCCGACCCGCCGCCTGGAGTCCGTTCTGGAATGAACGCCGAAGTCAGAATCTACGTCGAACAACTGGATGACGCACTGCAAGTCCCCGTAACGACACTGTACGAGACCAAAGGACATTATTTCTGTCTGGTGAAAGACGGAAACAAATGGGAGACGCGCGAAGTGCGGGTCGGTTCCAGCAACGATACCTTTATGACGATCGAAGCCGGCTTAAAAGAAGGTGAACTTGTCGCTATGAACCCGCGGTCCTATCCGGACAAGCTCACGATCCCCGATTTGCCGGACGAGGAAGTGCCGGAGAATGGGAAGGCAGCGGGCGCGAAAGAGCCACGACCGAAAGGGCCGCCGTTTGCGGGGCCCAAAGAGAAGCCGGGCGGCGGGGCCGACCCGACAAAGATCTTCTCGACGCTCGACCAAGACAGTGACGGCACGCTCTCCGCTGATGAACTCAAAGCGGCTCCGGCCGATCAGCGTGGTCTGATAGCGACGGCCGATGCGGATGGCGACGGCACGGTCAGCCTCGAAGAATTCACGAAAGCCGCGGCGAGTCTCAAGCCAGGCGGCGCAAACCGAGCCGGAAACGGAGGTGCCGGCCAGTGACACTAGCATGCTGCCTGACTGATCTGCAAAAAGACTACGTCCTCAAAGGCGAAACGGTTCGCGCACTGCGCGGTGTGTCGCTCGATGTGCCCGAAGGCGATTACATGGCCATCATGGGGCCTTCGGGTTCGGGCAAGAGCACGCTGTTGAACTTGCTCGGCTGCCTGGACAAGCCGACTGCCGGTTCGTACTTCCTGGGCGACGACGACGTGTCGCAGATGACGGACCGTCAACTTTCCTGGATCCGCGCAAGTCGTATCGGATTCGTCTTTCAGTCGTACAACCTGATCCCTCAGTTGACCGTCGTCGAAAACATCGAGGTCCCGTTGTATTACCAGGGCATGGTCAGCCGAGAATCGCACCGCAGGTGCCGAGAGCTGGCCGAGATGGTCGGTTTGGGGGACCGCCTGCGCCACCGTCCCGCCCAACTGTCCGGCGGGCAACAGCAGCGTGTGGCGATCGCCCGCAGTCTTGTCAACGACCCCTATTTCATCCTGGCCGACGAGGCCACCGGTAATCTCGATTCGAAAACGACGGTTGAGATCTTGGATATGTTCACGAAGCTGAATGACGAGGGTCGTACGATCATCATCGTGACCCACGAGGACACGGTGGCCGCCCGAGCGAAACGTATCATCCGCCTGCTCGACGGGCTGGTCCAGTCGGACGAGAAGAATGGGCACTGAGGACGGGGGAGAGGGTGTCGGGTGTCAGGTGTCGGGATACGGGGTTCGGGATGCGGGGCAGGGTACTCTCCTACGTCGCTGCAAGCGTTCGAGCGATAACGCCGGGAATGTCTGTGTTGAAGATAAGAAGGTTTGCACTTACGCCGGTTGATCAATCCACTACCGGTGAAGTCGAATGATTCTGACCAACAATCTTTTTTCCAGGAGAAGACAAGGCAAAATCATGTGCGGGCAAAATCATAACGCAACAGCCGGCCACACCTGACACCCGAAACCCGACACCTCACTCTTCCTCCCGCTTCGGGTCTTTCACGCGACGTGCCACTTGCGGTGCTCCGAACCGTGTCTCGCCACAGGCAAAAACGGAACACATGCCCGTGTATTGCCAGCATTCGCGGTGGTGTGGCGTCTTGCAGCGGCGACAGAACACGAGGTCGTCTTGGATCTGCTCGCCGCAGACCTGGCATTTCACCTCACCCAAGGGCTGAAACGATTCATCCGCCACGAACTCGATGCCCCTGGATCCCGCGAGCACAAACTGGTCATACAGATCCAACGATTGCTGCACGAAATCCAACAGATCGGCGAACTGGCGGATTACCCTGCCTTTCGAGATCTGTACATTGCCGTAACCGAAATCGATGCGCAATGGGCCGTCGACGGGAATTCGGCGCAGACCGTCAATCTGCCATCGGATGGTTTCGTTCAACAGACTGGCTGCGAGACCCGGGTCCGTGGCGCGAATCGTATAGCGACGCTCGAAATCCACGGAAAGGAGCGTACAGTCGCGTAGGCCATGTTGTGGCGAAATCCCTGGAGCCAGCCGAGGATAGACGACTTCGCAGCGGAAGCCGAAGTCCGGCCATTGCATGACGACCAATGTCATCGGTCCCTGCCGAACGCGGTGGGGACCGTAGTTGGTCACCCGAACGGACACGTGCGCTGAACGGTAAATGAAATGAGCGTTGGGATAGGTGAACCAACCCGACCGTTGGCAAGTTCCGCCGTAATGCAGCGCCAGCCGCTGGTAAGTCGCGTACAAACGGCGGGACCGCGTCTTGCCTCTGCCGCCGAACCCGACCAGCAGGGCGAAGAGAACGAGGATGCCGATGAACGTTGCGAAGCACTCCACTCATTCGTCTCCGATGTACAGCACGTCTTCGTCTCCGTCGCGTGGGGCGCGCCACGCTAGTTCGATCTGCGGAACCGGCGTGTCCTCGCCGATGTAGAACACTTCCTTTTCCTTATCCGCGTCGGACAACAACACGCGTTTGTCGCCCTTTCGCGTGTACCGAACAACGTTGGATTTCGACCGAGCCATCTTGTCTCGCAACGGGCGCAGGTCCACCGGCAGAGTAAACTGGTCCTGCTTTTCCAGCCAACTTTTGGCTGTATAGCTTGTCGCGTTCTCCAAGTCGTAATACGCCAGCCGCGCCACGTCCCACAGTCGTTCGCAGATCACGTCCAACCCCATATCCTCCGTCCACGACATGCCAACGTCGTGCAGCCGGATGAAACCTCCGAAGGAAATATTGGGATGAAACAGCGGCGTCAGCCAGCGAATGTCCGGCGGCCTTTGGGGATAGGATAGGGTCAGGCGAATGTCGCATTCGTGCTGGTCAACATGTTCGATCTTGTCCCTCGACATATCCCGGTACAGCCCTTTGCCGCGGAACGTGATCGTGTATTGGTCCGCAGGATCACCGACCGTCTGGAAGTCCAGAATCGTACTGGCGGTCTTCAGGTTCTCCATCGCCTCGAGATCGGCAAGCAGCCTTTGTTCGCGTTCGGTTTGGGCCACGACAGCACTCCTGATTTGTCAATGGTCATTCGGCATTCGTCATTTGCCGTCCGGCTCTTCGTCGTTCGTGTCCGTATCAGCTTCCTTGGCCGCGTCCTCGGCATCTGTGTCGTCTTCGTCCACGATCTCTTCGAATTCATCGTCGGCCTCGCGTCTGGAGAAGCTCATGATCACGCCAATCGCAATCAACGCCGCCAGCAGCAAGCCAACGCTGCCCCACATCCACAACTTCCGGTTGCCGCCACTGGCCGTCTGGTCGTCCTCGGAATCCGGGTCCTCGTAGGACTTCACTTTCTTCTCCAACGCCGCGATCTGCTCCTGGTACTTATCCGCCTTGTCCTCATGGTCGGTTATCGAGCCGTTCAGGCGGGCAATACGGCCGTTCAAATATTCCTCTTCGTCTTTCGAACGCTTCAGGTCGGTTGCCAACTTGTCGTTGTCCTCTTTGACTTTTCCTTCCAGAGCCCGATACACGCGGGCGTCCGTCTTCAACCGATCGTTTTCGCTCTGTGTCTGTTCGAGAAGTGGCACCAAGCCATCCGGCGTGCCCTTACCCAATTCGTCGACGACGCGATCCAGGACCTTTAACTGGCTATCGACCTCCTGGGATCGCTGCCCGGCTGCCACCAGACGATCCAGTCGTTCGACCAGCACGGCAACCTGTTCCGATTGCTTATTCTCTTCCGTCGGCTCCGAACCGCCGGGCGCAATCATCTTCCAGGCAATCAGTGCGAGAAAAAGAAACTGCATCGTCAACATGCCAAGGACGGCAACGCCTTGCCAAGAGGATCGTCCGTTGCCCACGTTGACCACCGACGGAGGGTAGAGCCCGCCAGCGCCAGGATAACCGCCAAGTCTGGGATCGTTAGACATGGTGAATTCGCCTTTCAATTGAGTTGCGAAGATCTCCAACTCCAGTTGCCGATGGCGCGACGCAATCAGGTAGAAGCCGCCGACTTGCCGCATTCGTTCGCCGGGATCGTCCGACCACTGGAACCAGCCTCGATCGCCACGGCACGGGTCGATCACCAGCGCCACGTCCAGCGGCCGATTGAAAAAATGATCGCAAATGAACATGTCCATGCCGGATAGGAACACGCCCCAATCGGGATGCGTATGGTACCAGCCGACCATCCGGAATTCGTCCGGGAACTCCTCGCGTTGGCGAGTGATTTCGGACCATGTATCGTGCGTAAACTTGAAGCTGCCCTTACTGGCTTCGTAATGCTCGGCTCGCAGGCTGTCCGTAATCAACACGAACGGTTTGCCGTCTTTGTCTTCGCATTGGCCGCCCAGCAGCACGCCGCCCAATTCCACCTTTGTGTTCGACAACGCGTGGGCTTCCATGTCGCGAACGGCGTCCAGATCGACAAATACGGGCAGATCGTTCTCTTCGGGCGCTCCGCAGGCCACGACCGCATAGTGCTTGTTGCGATCGGGGCGCAGATGCTCCCCATGCTGCATCTGTTCGATTTCGCCAAATTCGATATCAGGATCAGCCATTGCCTTCGCTCATCACCGCGTCTCGATCCCCGCCGAGTAAGAACGTTTGCTCCTTGTGACATCCCGCGACGCGAACGATGTCGTAAGGGGCTATTCCCAGGTCGCCCAGTTTCTGTCCAACTAGATCGGAGTCCGATTCGATCGAATGCACGATTTCGGGGCGTGCCATTTCGTTGCACTCCGGACACATACCCTGGCTCATCGCCACCAAAGCAAGCGGCTTCATCACGCGACGATTCGTGCCGCATTGGTCGCAGTTCACTGAAACGACCAGGTCCCGATCGAGCACGATTTGCAGTCTTCCTTCGCCGAAATGCTCTCGGACGGCGGCGAACAGTTCGCTGGCCGTGTGCGTACCGGCGCGGAACGGCAACTCGACAGGCTCCGGATAAGTCTCGTGACTCAGACAATCATCGCGATGTTGATACCTGGTGCGGTAGAACTGATTTGCGACGCCGTTGTAGACCAGCGCTTCACCTCCAGGCACTTTGATGGCATGCACGAGCTTGAGTGCCTCCTGCGTTTGGAGACCGCCGATCATCGACGAGATCGTAGGCGCCGTCGGAACTTTGCCCGATTGAAGGTCTTCCTGCCTGAGCAACGGACAACTGTAGCGCAGATTGATCAAGCGATAATCGTTCTCCGTCATGCCGCATTCGTAGCACGCGCTGTCCGGCGGCGTGAATACCTTGACCACGCCGTTGATCACTTCGATGCCGCCGTCGATCCAGGGTGTCGTCACTTTCCAACACGAACGGTTCACCCACAAACGCGACTCGCGGTTGTCCAGACAACCGATCACCACGTTCACGTCGCGAAACACGCCCAAGCCAATGTCGGTGAGCACATTCCCGTGGATCGCGGTAACGCGGATGTGAGGGTTCAAATCCCGGAGCGCCTCGGCCGCCACTTCCGCCTTGGTCCGTCCGCGGTCGCGGGACCGGAACAGCACGGATCGCGTCAAGTTGGACTTCTCGATCTTGTCGAAATCCACCACAAGAATGTGCCCAACACCAAGCAGCGCCAGATTCTTGAGCACTTCGTTCCCCAAAGCGCCGGCACCTACCACCAGGATCTTGGCGCGTGAGAGTCTGTCCTGGTCCCACCAGTGAATCAGGCGAAATCGCGAGTAGCGATCGTCGTCGTCGATTATGAAAGTGTCGTCGGGCATAGAGGTATCTTGCTTCGTTCTGTTTTCCATTCTACTTGACGCACACAAATCCGCAGTCGACGATCTGGTCGCCTCGCCACTGAAAGAACCCAAATTCCCGCTCGCGCGGATCGACGACCATGGCGATCTGCCACGGCTCGTTGAAAAAATGTCGATGGATGAACAAATCGTAGCCGGACAAGAAAACGCCAAATCCCGGATGGGTGTGCTGCCAACCGGCGATCACGTCTTCGGGGTACCGCTCGCCAACTTCGCGCGTCATCGCGGCCCACGTATCGTGAGTGAACGTAAGCGACGCGGCTTTCGAGTGGGCGTCGACGGCCGGCAAGAAATGACTGATTTCCACGTGTTTCCGTTCGCCGCCGAACACGGCGCCAGTCAGAAAGCCGCCCAATTCACGGTCCACATCCTGCTCGGAGTAGGCCAGGATTTCCTCCAAGACGGATTCATGGACCAGTATGGGAAAGACGCCGTCGTGGATCGCGCCAATCGCCTTGCCTCGGCGAGCGATGGAGTTGACCGATTCAGGATGGCCGGCGGGCTGGGGCATGGGTGTCGGGTGTCGGGTGTCGGGTGTCAGGTGTCAGGTGTCAGGTGTCAGGTGTCGGGTGTCAGGTGTCAGGTGTCAGGTGTCGGGTGTCAGGTGTCGGGTGTCGGGTGTCGGGTGTCAGGTGTCGGGTGTCGGGTGTCAGGTGTCGGGTGTCGGGTGTCAGGTGTCGAATGATTTTGCCCGAACATGATTTTGCCTCATCTTCTCTTGCCAAGATGATTGTTGGGCAGGACACCCGAATTCACCCGCGGCGAAGTGAGCGAACGGGCTAAGAGACCACCACCAGCCTCTTCAACTCAGACACCTAGATAACGCCACCCCACAACACCATTCGGATGGACTCAGATCCATCGTACCCGACACCTGAAACCCGACACCCAACCTCCGTCTTCACTCTATGAAAATGATGTCCGGAGTCTCGGATCCGATGTCGCTTTCGACGATTTCCGCATCGACCACTTCGACCTCGTCGTCATTCACAAACACAATATCAGGGCTCTCGGCTGGCTTGTCCCTAACGGCGGACGGTGGAAGGAAGCCCGCAGACGGCCCGTTGCCCGGTGCTGTCAGCGGCTTGTGCGTCCGATCGTTGCGCCGCGTCGAGTCCTTCGTCGCGTTCGCCAGTTTGTCGCGGATGGGGCGCGGGTCGATCGGGAACCGGTAGACCGACTGTTCCTTGACCCACAAGGCCGCCTCGCGGTTGTACGGGCTGTCCACATCGAAGTTCTGGTAGCGGATCATGTCCCAGAGCATGGCGCACAGTTCGTCAAGCTGCAGGCTGGGAACCCAGTGCGTGCTGTAGCCGCCCAGACACACGACTCCGTTAGCCGAGATGTTCGGGTGAAAAATGGGCGTCTTCCACGTCATTTCGGGGATCATCCGCGGATAGGCCGCACCCAAACGAATCATCACCTCGTGGCGCTGGCGGAAGTGCACTTCGTTCGACCCGTCCTGCTTCGACAGTCCCCGCCCATAGAAGTGGATGACGTAGATCTCGGGCGGGCCCCCGAACATCGGACCGGGGACGGTGACATCCAATATGCTGCTTTCCGCCTTTAGCCGCTCGAGCGCTTTCATGTCGCTCTGCAAACGGCGAAGACGAGGCGACTGGCGCATTCGAGTCTCCTTCCACGAGACCTGCCGGAGTTACCGACCGGTTTCCGGTCATCCCGATATCCGCAGGCCGACACGCTACCCGGCAACAATCTCAGGATAGACGATCAGATGATCGCCGTCGCCAACCTGAGCTACCGGCAAGGTCTGATCTTCACGAAGGCGCTTACCGCCCTCCTTGTGATCCAGGCTGTAGCTCATCGGCTGACCGTCTGGGCCCGTAACCGGCAGGTTCATCTTGGTGATGATGTTCGGCAGAATCCGCCGGACAACGACGGTGTCTGCAATCACCGCATCAACCGATTTGGCACCCGTCTGATCGAGAAACGTTACACGAGTTCCCTTCCGTTCGCTGCCAGATCCTTGTTCGGTCATATCCAACTCCCACCATTTCGACTTACAGAAAGGGCAAAACGAGATGTATTGGCGCAACTATCCGGTCAGATTATTCGTCCTATAACGCGTAATCTTGGCCTGAATTGGCCAAGACGCTATCGCAATTCCCCTCAGAAGAGCCGTTTATCATAACCGCCAGCAGTCGGTCCGGCGAGGCCCGAACGGTCCATTATAGCCGTTCCGCGGCAACTGCGTCACAAAACTCTCCGATCTTGTCAGCCGAAAACTGGGCTGGCGTGAACCCGCCTGCCGAGATGATAACGCGGCGCGGATCCGAAATCGAACCAACCAATTGGGCGACACTTTGTCGAATATCCTCGCACGTGCCCAGCCCGAGAACGTCACGGGGGGGAATGTTGCCCAACAACGTCGCCTTTTCGCCCGCCAGTTGCCGTATTTCGTTGAAATCGTGTTCGAACGAGAAGTTAAACAGATTGACCCCCATTTCCTCCAAATACCGTGCCGTGATCAGTCCGAAAGCGTCGTTGTGGAGAAATCGCACCGACACCTCCAACGCACCGAAAATCTCCGTCATGTAGGGTAAGACAAACTCGCGGAAATCTTGTTCACCCACGAACCCCATGAAGTCCTCCAACACCAGGACCCCGTCGATCGTCGGGAACTTCTCCTTTTGATGAACCAGCCAATCGACGACGAATTGTGTCGTGATGCGCAGCAAGTGACGGATAGCCTCTGGATCGGTCCGGCAGGCCATGAAAAACTCGGTATGCCCCAGCAGATACGACGCGATCGTCAGAGGACCGTGCGACGTGGCAAATCGTATCCGGTGTCCCGCCGCCTCGATGGCAGATTGATTCTGTTCGAGTCGCCGGATGATAAACGGCAGCAACCCATCGGTACGGACATCGGGTTGCCGGAGTCGAGGGATGTCGCGGCAATCGCCGAGCACGGTCTCGCACGTTGGAAAGCCTTCGTCGGGCCAGATGCACTTCGCACCGAACGCAGGCGGGTTGGAAATCATCCCGAATTCCGCCCAAAAGCCCGGTAGCCAAAGCACATCGGGAAATCTCCGGACTGCCTCCAAGTTGGCATCAAGCCAAAGGCGGTTGTCCGTAAAGTAGTCCATCTGGCCGATGTTGTTGATCCCGGTAACCCAAGGTGCATCGACCAGGAAGCCGACCGGCAACGGCTCGAGCAATTCGCCATCGATAATCCGCAGAAGATCTTCCCACTGTCCATCCGTCATGCCATTCGCCTCCGCGTGAAGTGCCTGCTCTATAGCCCTCGTTCTCAGGCTCCTGCCTGGGAACGCACTGTCTTGCCGGCTCTGCCGGCTCTTGCGAGGCGGAGCCTCGCGTCCAGTGGGTTACGAGGCGGAGCCCCGTAACCAGCGTGTTTTCCGGGACACGCTTGACCTGCTCCATCATTCCCCTCTCAGTTCGCGTGCGGCGTCGGCGAAGGCGACCACGTTCTCCCATGGCGTCTCCGGCTGGATGACGTTGGACGGCATAAGCATCGTGCGACGATCGGTGACCGCCGAGGCAAATCGCCGGACCTCTCGACGCACGTCCTCGGCCGACCCGAAAGGCAAGAGCTTTTGTGAGGAAAGCGTCGCCGTGATGACGATGTCCCGACCATATTGCCGGTAAACCTCCTCGAAGCTCATGCATTCCGGCTGTACCGGGTGCAGCATGTCGAAGCCACAGTCAATGATGTCGGGCACGATCGCGTCGATCTTGCCGCAACAGTGAAAAAAGAACTTCGCGGCCGGCGCCTCACGACGGATCGTTTCGAGCACCCGTGTCCACGCCGGCTTGACGAACCGCTGCCACACCTGCGGCGAAACCTGCATTCCGGACTGCATGCCCGCGTCGTCATAGAAGCACAAGACATCGATTCCCAGACGCGCCACGGCCGTGGCCAAGCGCGTGGTGTGCTCTTCCACTTTGCGAATCACGGCTTCGGCCAACGCCGGTTCGGCGACCAGGTCCGCCAGGAAGTTCTCCATTCCGCGCAGCCACCACGACCATTCGTAAATGCTGCCGCCGTAGCCGAATACGGGGTAGCCGGCCGCGTGAAACTCCTGGATAGGCGAAGCATCAACATCAATTTTGATCGTCGGCGTCGGAATTGCTTCCACGTCACGGATCGAGGCGGCGCGAGCCAGGGGAGGATACATCCGGTCGGCCGTGCCTTCGGCCCCGGCCAGATGTCCGATGCCCCACTCGTCGAACGTCGTACCCGGCTGGATCGACTCATGCAGCGCCGCCGGATCGTCCCCGCCGAATTCTGCAGCGAGCGAGAACAAGCGGACATCGGTACCAAAATGTTCCTGCGGTGACTGGGTGCCTGTACTCTCGATAAACGTCCGTTGAACCGGTGCGCTGAAGCCAGGAATCGCTCCCACGTCCAGAGAAAACGGAATCCACTCTGGATTGCCACCGGAGAGCAGGCGATGCAAGTTGTCGATCGGTAGCATGTTCATCTCACTAAAGACCTTAAATGTCTCCTCCCAATCCGTGGTTGTCCTGAATCCGTGGGGGCAAATA
>JADHUC010000131.1 GCA_016784735.1 Pirellulaceae bacterium
CCGCTGCGCTGGTCCGAATTGGCCCTGGGCGCTTTTCGCGAAAGCTCCGGCCACGGAGTGCCGATGATGGTCAACTCCGAGCCTGCCGGCGGCGTCTCCGCGCCCGCCACGCTGGCGGGCGAATTGGTCCTTGGCAACGCCGAGGCACTGAGCGGCGTGGTGATTTGCCAGGCACTGGAACCAGGCCGACCACTGGTGTTCAACATGGGATTCGCTCACGTGATGGACATGCAGACGACGGTGATGCGGACCGGCGGCGTGGAAAATGGGCTGCTTCAGGCCGCCGGGGCGGAGATCGCCGCCTTCCACGGACTGCCCAGCGCTTCCTGGATCGGAACCGAAAGCCCCGTGGCCGACGGGGGCGCAACCTACGAGAACGTGATCACCGGCATGTTGCACGCACTGAGCCACGTGAACATCATCTGGGGCGTCGGGAACTTGGAGTCGACCAAATGCATGTCCTTGGAAACGGCCGTGATCGCCAACGACATCGCCGGCGCGCTGCGACGAGCCCAGCAAGGAATCCGAATCGACGACGACACTCTGGCGACCGACGTGATCCAAGAGCTTGGCCAGAAAGCAGACTACCTGACCCATTCGCACACCCTTGCGCATTTCAAGAGCGAATACTACTATCCCGCCGTCACCAATCGCCGCCCCCGATCCGCATGGCAGACTCACGGTAGCCCCACCATCATCGACAACGCCCGAGCCCGAATCGAAAAGCTCCGAGCTCTTCCCACTCGAAGTACCGTATCCGAGGCCCAACGCAAGGAACTGCTGGCCATCGAGAAGAAGTGGACGGAGAAGCTGACTTCCGGATGAAGAGGCAGAGAAACTGTCTGCTTGCCTTTCGGGAAGGGAGACGAACCGCCAGCCGCTGGTTCGTCGCGGCCGGAGTCAAAGACGATTGGGATCGCTTTTATGACTTCCTCATCAGCCTCGGTAAGAAGACGCAACAGACCGCGGCTGCCTTGGTGCAGCAACTGGTGGCCAAGTTTGCTGCCGCGGACAACGATCGCATTCTCCTGGCCTTCGACGATTCGCCCACCCAACGCAACGGGCCACACGTCGAAGGAGCCGGCGTCCATCACCATCCCACGCCCGGACCCGCCGACGGAAAATGGTTGTACGGCCATGTCTGGGTCACACTGAGTTGGCTGGCCACGCATCCTCACTCTGAGTCCCGCCCCCGACAAACGAAAATTCCGCCGACTCGCCGAAGCCCTGTTCGATTTTTGTGTGTGAAACGGTAAACCGAAAATCAAATCGCCTAGAGTGGTAATAGTCACACCAGTAGCTGGATTCACGGGCTATCGTCGCGAGGCGTCAAGGCCAGCGACGTTTGGATCGAATAGTAACACGTACAGCCGGAACTCGCTTCCGGGATCAGCACCATGCCGCCGGCCGGCAGCATGTTGATCCAGCAGCCGGGGCGAGTGACACTGGTCAGTTCTGTATAGCCGCCCGTCTTCAAGTCGAACATGCGCGGATTCGAGAACCGGCTGAAACCGCAAAATGCGGATGTCGAAAGCACGCCACATTTGTCGCTCTTCTGCCACTTCCAGCCGTCGATTGGTTGGCCGGTTCGCAGGTTGAGGGTAAAGCCCGTGTTGTAGATCGTTTCACCGACGATGGCCGAGTGTTGTACCTGCTCGCCGTGAGGCCCTTCGAGAATATGATCGGGAATCGGTTTCTCGGTGGTCTGCCAAAGCACCTCTCCGCTTGCCGCATCGAATCCAAAGAGATCGTAGCGAACTCGCGTCTCGCCTTCGACACTCACGTTCTTCGTGCCTGTCACGACCAGAGTCTCATTCGCATAACTCAGGAAGAGGATGTGCTGGATTTCCTGGAAGTCCACTGGTTTTCTCCACAGAATCTGGCCGCTGGACATATCCAACGCCACCATGGCAGAGCCCTTGCCAAGAAGCATTTCGAGCGTGATTCTACCGTTGGCGACTTTCCGGGTTTCGGGATTCGCACTCTCGACGCAGTAGACGCGTCCTCCTCCGGCGGCAATTGTCGAATTGACAATCACACCCTGTGGTGGCGAATAGGTCCAGAGTGTCTTGCCGGTGCGACGGTTGAGCGCGAACAGGGCGTCGCTGCAGACGACCGGCTTGTTGTCGCGCCACATGAGCACCTGCGTGTCGATGTCTTGAATGCGAAACGTGGCGCCGGATTTCGTGACGCTGCCAAAAACGACATCCCCAACGGTGGCCAGATAGCCCCATTCGCTCCTGGCGTCTGACGATTCCTTCGGAAGCGAAAAGGCGTCCTTCTGGCCCGTCTTGACATCGAACCGAGTGCAGCCATCGGCCGAAGCGACATACAGAAAGTCGTCGGCTACGGCCATGCTGCCGGAGTTCTTGAATGCGCCGAGTCTAATCGAGTTGGGCAGATCCTGTTCCCAAAGCACCGTCCCATTGTATGCGTCGACGGCCACCACGTAGTTGTCGCCAGAAATGAAGAGCCTTCCGTCCTTGTACAAGGGACCGACGTTCTTCTCGTGACGATCGACCATCAGTCGTGGCCCTGGGCGTCCAAACCACTGGATGTCGACGGGTCCTGGACGCAGGGCGTCGCCGCTGCATGCCGTGTTGCCAACGTCGGCGTAGAAGTGAGTCCATTCGCCGGCCCCAGGCAATGGTCCACGGCGCGCCATGCCGGTCCAACCGCCTCCGGAGGCTTCTTCGACTTTCCATCCCGAAATCCCGCCGGCACCCCAGTCTGGCGCCTTTTCAACATTGCTCGCTGTGGAGGGCGAAGTGAAGACGGCCACGCCGCCAGAAGGTCGAAGGGCGCGATATACCTCGGATGCAGATGGCGGTAACGTGCCGCTTACCAATGTCTCGTCGGAAACGATCAGATTCGCAAAGCGTTTCTGGTAGGGTAACTGGTCGAGGTTGCCATGGTGAATGGCGATCCGGTTTCCGTAGAGGCCGGCGCGTGCGAGCAGTTCCCGCGCCGTGACCACTTTGGCCACGTCCGGCTCGACGCCGATAATGCGAAAATCGGACCGTTTGCAAATCTCGTAGGCAAGCCTGCCCGTGTTGGCGCCCAATACCAGGCAATAGCCTCTCTTGGCCCCCGCAGCATTCACGGCAGTCTCGGCCGCCAGCCGATAACGCTGCGATAATTGATCTTCCGGATAGGGCGAGGGCAAACCGTTCGCCGTACCTTCGACGACTGCGGTGTTGCGTGTTTCTGAACTCTCCGTTTCGAAGCAGTGAATCGCCCCCTTGTCGGTGCCCACGAAAAGCCGACCGTCGCTGACGGCCAGCGAGTACGCCTTTCCGTCGACATCGCCGGACCATGATTGCTTGCCTTCGGCGGCATCGTAGGCGACGACGCGGTTTTCTGAGCCAACAAAGACCGTCCCGCCAGCCAGAATCAGTTCGTACGGATTCGGGCAAGGTACTTCCCACTTCAGCCAACTTCGCTTATCTGCCGTCACTTCGGCGATTCGCTTTTCGTCGGCGGGCGTCTTCTTCTTTTTCTGTTGCAGTCGCAACAGCTCGAAATATCGGTCTCGATCCAACGCAGTCAGTCGATCTTGCCCGAGGATGTACACGAGCGGTCCGCTTGCCACCACGCGAAGGCCCGCCGACCAGACGATCTTCTCGCGAGAATTCGCGTCGGTAACTTGAATGCCGCCCTTCTCGCCGCCACCGTGAAAAAGCTGTTCGTCAACCAGCACCGCGAAACTCCCGCCGCCTTCCGGCGTTCCGGACCGCTGTTGGCCGCCGCCGGGATGTGCGGCTACCTGCGAACCGTCGCGACGCTCGTAGATGTGTGGTGGAGTGCGGCCTGTCGGGACAAACAGCCGCGTGGACGATGCCACCAGATAACCTTGCGCTGAAATGTCGACTTGCCGCTTCCAAATCTCTTCGCCGTCTTCGGCTCGCATCGCGCACAAGTAAGCGCCCTGGGACGGGAAGAGACCGGCACAGACGTAGACAGTGTCGCCTTCAACAACCATGCCGCAGCGAACGGGCCACAGAGATATCATCCGGCCGTTGCCAGGCAAACGCCGCTCGGCCGGGCCGATCCGATGCTTCCAAAGCAGATGGCCGTCGGCGGCGGCCAGGCAATAGACGCAACCGTCATCCGAACCGACGTACACTCGCTCGTCGGCAATCGTGGGGGCAAGTCGTACAGGACCTTCCGTGCAAAACGACCACCGAATCTCGCCGGTCGCGGTGTCAAGGCAATACACATGATCGTCGGCCGACGAGCCGAAGTAGAGCGACTGCCCACAAACGGTCGCGTGAAACGCGCGATCGAAGACGACGGTGGGCCCAAGCTTGACTTGGCGGAAAACGTCCTGTCTGGCCGACATCTCGGGCCATGCCGGTTGCGGCGCGTCAGCCGCACTGTGCCTCCAACGCTCGACAAGCGGCAACTCGATTCCTTTCGTCGATACTCCGCTACGACGCCCGTCTCCTCGATACGTCGGCCAGTCGCCGTACGCTGGCCGCATAGCTTGGGAACAGGCAATAAGAGCAGCGAGCAATAAGATGGTGATTCGCCCCATGTTACGGTCCTTCATCGTCAGCGGAACTTTGACTGATTCTGTGGTTGATTTGGTACCACCACCAACATACCGGTTGGTGCACGTGTGTTCCAGGGTCGGACGGTAGGTCCCGTCTGCCGGACGGGACCTCGGTCTCTTCCGTTGGAGTTCACGCTTTAGCGTGCGGTGTCGTCTTCATATTCCGAAGACACGCTAAAGCGTGAACTCCAACAAGCCAAAGGTCCCGTCCGGCAGACGGGACCTACTGGGATCGCCCGCTTTTCCTTGCCTACGGGCGGTGCACGGTCCAATCACGCACCAGCGCCACGCGTCAGCGCACCTGGCCCGCGACGTACTGCTTGTAACGACCGATCGCTTCGTCGTCCGGCAGATTCCGGCTGATGATCAGCCGGCAGCGGGCCTTTGCCGTCTGGCCGGCCTCCAAATCCTGGCCGAACAGCGACAGATACAACGAGCGGTATCCGCCCGCTTCCAGCGTGGCTGGGTTCCATGGGCTGGCCACGGCGAAGCAATCATCCGGGGGGCACATCATCGCGGCCGACAGCCCCAATTTCGCGTCGCGCCGGATGACCAGCGGTGCGGCGAGCCACCGTCTCGCATCCCAATCAACAGGGCTGGGCGGAAACGTCCAGCGGCCGTCGCGAATCATGTCGAGCGATTTCTGATCTCTCGGAAACATGACGTACCCGCCACGAGAATCGGGAGTTCTGTCGACAGGAACGAACTCCGGCTGTTCTTGGCCCTCGGGTCGTAGATAGACGGAGGCCAGAAAGCCCTTGCCAAGATACGACGACATGAACAACTCGAAATCCGGCATGTCGTGCTGTGGCTTGACGGTGGTTTCCAGGTCCAGCGTATCCGGTGCCGTCCAACGGTAAATGGCGATTATTTCCAGCGGGTGTTCGTCCGCAGGCGGCCAGCGGACTTCGACGGCCCCGTCTGAAAGCAGTTTCGTTTGAGTCGGCCAATCGCGAACGGATTTGCCGTATCGCCGGTTGGTAGTTAGCACGCGGTAGAAGCTGAACACTCCGGGAGGATGTACCAGCTCGGTCCCGGTCTTAACGTCGATCAGCGGATAAAGCCCTTGGTACTTGCCGTCCAGCTTCAGTTGGCCCTTCAGCAAACCTGTGTCGAAGTCGTAATACCCATCGTCGGCTGGCTTGAACGTCAAATCCGGCGAATCGCCGAACGCCGGGGTAAACGTAAGAGGAATCAGGAAAAACAACAAAGGTATGAATCGCATGATGCTTGCTCCAATTCAGGTACGATACATTTGCACATTCCGTTCGCGGTCGCAATCGACTACTGGGGCGCTGTGGCCGCAGTGATGGCAAACACGGCCGGTGTTCCCCATCGGGATCCGTCAGGACCATAGGTCAGGTCGATGCCGCGGATCGGTACACCCGGCCTCGGGTTGTTCCACTGCATGGAATAAACGACGGCTTGTTCGTCGTTCTGGCTGTCTTCGAATCGGTGCGTCCAGGCGACCGCCGCTTGCGGAAACGCTTTCGGCGAAGCATCGACCCAGTGCCCGACGCCCTCCTGCCAGCGAACCGGGACGGTGGCCGACCGGCCGTCCGCGTAGTGAACGATGTACTGGAAAACAACTGGCACATCGGGCAACGGACGGCCGCGTCGCGCTGCATCCTGATGTTGCCGCTCCCATCCGGCGATCCCGTTGCTGCGGTTGAGCGTGTGCAAGAAGAACAGGGCGTCGGCTGTCTTATCAACCACGATGTCCTTGGTTTCCTCGTCCTGGACTTCGCTGCCGTGCCCTTTGAGCATGAATACCGCGGGCACGGGCGAAGTGGAAAAATCGGAGAGCACGTAATCCACATTGGCGTAAGTCTGTTCGCCCGACGGGATCGCGCTAACATCCCCCGGCCCTGGGAACCACCGTGGCCGGCCCTCTCGATTGACATATGCGTTGAACCGCGAGTCTGGAATCTCGATCGGCTCGTACCGTAGTCCGGCACCGGCAATGATCGTCTTGGTGCCCGCGAAAACGGCGCCCATGTTGGCGAGCAGGGCCTTTGTGATATTGGCCTTTTTCACTTTGTTCAGCGGCAGCTTCTCCTGATCCAGCACGTTCAACTGATTCAGAACGATACCGCCCTTGCCCTTGTCGTATCGCATCAAGCCGCCGATGTTCAACAGCGGACGCGCTCTCCGCAGGTAATCGTCATCGCGTTTGACGTACAGCCAGAAGTTGTCGATACCCACCACATTCTGCCTGCCGGTTTCTTCCCAGTCGGCGATCTCGAATGTGATGCGTTTGCCTCGCTTGCCAGCCAACGGGACTTCCTGAACCATCCCTTCCGGCCGCAATTCGGCCACGACGGGCTCCGGATCGTCGTCCACGTACAAGTTGATCTTGGTGATCTTGTGGTAGATCTGGTTAATCTTGATCTTCAAGCTGACGAGTTCTTCTTCTTTGGGCAGTTGCATGGTCCATTTGGTCTTGTGGCCGGCGTCCATGATTACCGAGTAGGTGAATCGCCACGTGTCGTCGGCGGTAAAGCCGTTTACCAGGTTCGCAGGCCAGTGGTCAGTGCCTTTCGCCGCGCGGTCCGGTTCCTTGCCCAGTTCCACCGGCGTGGGTAATTGAGCAAACGGTGCGATGTCCGTGTGGTCGACGATGTACTTGAACGCTTCTTCGTCCGGCCATTTCAGGGCCATCCACCCAAATATCTTCTCGCCGGTGTCCATGACCACGTCGCGCAGCGTCAAGCCAGCGGTCAGCGGATCTTGGGGGACCGCCAGCAGCACGCGTTCCATCTGGAACGGCCGAATAACGTGATCGTGGTCGACGATCCGGTTGTAGTCGGCCAATCCTTCCGGCGTCAGCCCCCACAGCATTAGCCAGCCGCCGCGGCTACAGAACGCATCAACACGAGCTTTGTTGCCCGCCAGTTGCCGAAGGTTGGCAGGCGTGGCTTGAACCACGGCGATGCCATCACCCTCCAGGGCGTCCATCGGCAACGCAACATGCTGATACTTGAGATCCAAGTCCGCCAATAATCGAGCTGCGGGATCTGACTTGGGAATTGCCACAAGGGTGTTCTTGCGCACCGGCACGTAACTGGCGGCGTAATTCAGCACGTTGTTGAACACGGCCTGGGCCACGCCCAGCGTGTTGATCTTGTCCCCGATCGACAATTGACTGACGAGCAGCAAACCATCGCCCACGGCGGATTCGAACAACGCCGTGTAGCCCAACCGATCGTCACATTGCAGTAGGCTGCGCCCGCCTTTGGTGCCTTTCCGGTAGACGTTGCGATACAAGATGTGGTCGTTTCCCCAAGTGAAGAAATCAGACTGATTCAGCCCGTTGAAGATCGGATGGCTAAGGTCCTCGCTGAAACCGAAGCGGCCGACAAAACTGGTAGGCGTCACGTCGGCGGGAATGGCCTGATAGTGCAATGGATGAGCCTGGTCCAGCACGATCACCTTCCGCCCGGCAAGAGCCATGCGATAGCAGAAGGGATCGGCGGCCATGCTCTCTGGTATGGCGTCCTTGCCGATGACGACAACGCGTGCCCCGTCGGGCGCGTTGCCCAACGCGGGCATATTGGTGAAAGCAATGCCGCGTTTGTTCAGATAAGCTTTGATGCTGCCATCGGGGTCGAAGACGGCCAAATCTGCCTTGGCCAGTTTCGGTTTGACGATCCCATCCGGTGCTATGACAGACATCGGTTTGGCATCGCTGAAAACCTCTTTCCCATTGCGTTTGGCAGAGAGAATCAACTCGCCATCTGTTCGCGATGCAACCGCAGGCATTGTGAAGCTGATCGCGAATTCCTCCACCTCGCCAGGTGCGACATCGAAGGTGCGCGAACCGTTGGCTGCCGTCTTCCCCGCCAACGTAACGCTCCAGCTCACGTCGATCGGGTCTGGTTGACTCGTACCGTTGAAGACTTTTAGCGTGCGGTCGACCTTGTGACCCGCGCCGAACGTCCAGTTCCATTGCCGGCACAAGACCGCGACGGGACTCCAACTGTTGTAGTACTGACGCTGGCTGTTCGTCATCCAGAAGTGCCAGCTTGCTACCTCGGACCAGCGGTAACCTTCCGACAGCATCTTCCCCCACAGACCGCGGGCCTCCATCGTCTGGCCGACGCCGACAAAGCAACGATCGCCTCCGATCGTGGCGAATCTCTCCGGCGGATACCCATTGGCAAAGTAGATCTCGCCCTTCATGATCGGCCGATCCGGAACCATTCGCCACGCATCACGCTGCACCGTGTTGTAGAAGTGGTCCCGTGTATAGGCGGCGTCGGGGAAGTCGCGGAAACTGACCCCCATGAATTCCGTGTAATGGGCGCCGTTGACCGGTAGCGACTCGTCGCGCAACGCGTTGCCGCCGTCCACCATGGCCGGACGCGTCGGATCCAATCGCATCACGTGTTCGGCCGCGTCACGAATCGCCGGTTCCACCTCGGCCCACTGGCCAAGATTATTCGCATTGATATAGGTAATCTCATTCTCGATAGACCAGATGTACACGCACGGGTGATTGCGTTCCTCGCGGACCCACGCCGACATCTGATGCTTCCAATTGTCGAAAAGCTCCGGCTTGGCTATGCGCGGGTATCGGCCGCGTTCGTCCTTTGGCCGCGATGCGTCCTCGATTCGCAGGCCACCGCCGTAGTTGGCCCCTTGGCCGTCGAACACGCCCGAGGTGCGAACGATCATGCCCACTTCGTCAAAGTAATCCAGCACTTGCCGTCGTGTCATGCCGCCCCACATGTCGCGGCGCCAGTAGCGCATCTGGTTCATGTGGCTGGTCTTGCACAATTCCATGAAGCTCTGCGGGCTGTTCGTGTAATTCGTGTCGGCCCACATCTGCCATTTGACCCCGTTCAGCGTGAATAGATGACTGTCCCATTTCCATTGGCGAAAGCCGAACCGCGTCCTTTTCACGTCGATCACTTTCCCGTCGCGCTTCAGCCGCGTCACGACCCAATACAAATGCGGCCGGTCGGGCCACCAGAGCACGGGATCGGCCCAGCTTTCGCTCAAGTCGATCGTTTCTGTTTCTCGGCCACCGATCCGTACCGTCTGCGATCGGAACGTCTTTGCCGCCTCGCCCCCTCGTCCCTGGTTCCACGGCACAACTTCGTTTTCCACTTGAAGCGTGACCGATTCATTGGACGGATTGACAAGGCTGATCTCCAGGCCGAGTTGCTTCTTTTCGACCGACGGCTTGCAGAAGACATCCGTCGTATAAGCCGGTCCGCTGACGACCAACGTGATCGGTTCCAGGATCCCGGTACGCGTGTCCCATGCGGTAGGCATATCCAGGTGCTGGCCGCCCGACATGTGCGAGACGATGCTTCGCGGTAGATTCCAGAAACGCCGAGGTCCGCTTTCCTTCTCGATCCCTTGCGCATACTTCGTGCTCAGACCGTAGTAAGCGTCCTTGAAGACGACCACCAACTCGTTCTTCTGCCCCGGCCGCACAGCCCGGCTGATATCGCACTGCCAGCTTGTTGAATGGGCCTTTGAGAACCCGCAAAACTGCCCGTTGACGAACACGCTGGCCGTCAAGTTGAAATTCTGAAAATCAAGGAAGAAGCCGCGTCCGTCCAATGACGCAGGCACGTCCAAGAACGTACGTACCAGATAACGGTGCGAGAAACTCATCTCCGGTCGTTGCGCGTCGCGATCCTCCGGGACCTTGTAGCCGTACCAGGCGAGCGTTTCCAAGTCGGGCAGCTTCATCGTCGGCCGCAACCGGCTTTCGTCGGTCACGTCGTTCTCGTCCCAGGCGGCCGTCGTCCACCAACCGTCCAACACCGTCTCGACTCGCTCTGCCGAATCGTCGGAGGCGTTCACGCCAAATGCGTGTGCCGCTGCCTGTTTGTCTTCCTCGGTTTGGTGATCGGCGTCAGGTTTCCATTTGCCGTTCGGGCGAAAGACGCCTGGAGTGATGCAGACGGCGTCCAGCATGTGCAGGATGCGAGCGCTCCGCTCAGTGCCTCGTTTGTCCACCTCTTTGTACTTGTAGTGGCGCGTCTCGAAACGATGCTTGCCCGAATTCAAGTCGGTCTCGCCCAACTTGATCCAAGCCAACTCGTTCCATGTTTGGATCGGCTGGATGTTCGTCGTCGGCGTATTGCGCGAACTGGTCTTCCACGGCCCGCCGTCGATCCGCCATTGGAAATCGTTACGCACCCATTCGTAGCCGATCCGAGCCCAAATGTTCTGCCGGCCGCGTTTGGTAACTTGGAAATCGTAGCCGAAGACCATCCCCTCGTCCGGCATCAGTTTGTCCACTTCGCCGCTTTGCAGGGCGACGTGCAGCATCGTCTCGCCGGAAATGATCCAGGTGCGACCCCAGCCGTCGTAGCTGAAACCGTTCTCGCGCGGAAGGTTTTCGACGCCATCAACTTGCTTCAGCTTCGGCGTAGTCGTTGGGTCTTCGCCCTCGAACCAGACGTAGTCGATTGCGTTGGCGCTGGCGGTCGTCAGTAGAACAACGACGAAAAGGAAGAGTCGTTCCATACTCATGCTTTGTCGCTCCTTATCGCGTGGGAGGCGTTGTGTGGTGGGATAATATCGGCAGGCTAAACGGGGGTTGCTCCAAGTAGGTCCCGTCTGCCGGACGGGACCTTGGGGTTATTGGAGTTCACGCTTTAGAGTGTCTTTCCGCACGCTAAAGCGTGGGCTCCAACGATAAAATCCAGATCCCGTCCGGCAGACGGGACCTACTGAGCAGACTACGAGATCATTCGTCGCCCGTCGTCATTTCCAGTTGCCGCATTTTGCGGTACAGATTCGAGCGTTGCAACCCAAGCCGCGCGGCGGCGTCGGTCATGTTGCCACGAGCGTCTTCGACGTGCTTGGAAATGTACTCGACCTGGAACCGCCGGGTGGCGTCGGTGAGCGGTAGGTCCAGCGTGAAGATGGCTGACGACTGTGAATTCGGCGCGAGTATGAAAGCCAGTTCGTCCGCGTCGATTTTGTCGCCCTCGGACAAATACGTCAGCCGTTCCATCAGATTTCGCAGTTCGCGAACATTGCCCGGCCAGGAGTGGGCAAGCAGTCGCTTGCGTGCAGCCGCCGTGAACTTGGGAAGCTTTCGGCGGGCCTTCACGCAGAAGTCGCTCAAAAAATGCTGGGCGAGCAACAGAATGTCGTCCCCACGCTCACGCAACGGCGGCAATTCGAGCGTGACGACGTTCAAGCGGAAGAAGAGGTCCTCGCGGAACGCTTTCTCTCGCACCCTCTGCGCGAGGTTCTTGTTGGTCGCCGCCACCACTCGGGCATCCGTGTGAATGGGCCTGGAACCACCAACGCGAACGACCACTTTTTCCTCGATCACCCGCAACAGTTTGGCCTGTCCACCCAGGCTCATTTCGCCTATTTCGTCCAAAAACAGCGTACCCCCGCTTGCCAATTCAAATTTTCCGGGGCGGGCCTCGTGGGCGTCCGTGAAGGCGCCTTTCTCGTGGCCGAACAGTTCGCTCTCTAATAACGTCTCGGTCAACGCCGCGCAGTTGACCGCTACCAGGGTTTCTTGGCGACGGCCGCTGAGATAGTGAATCAACTGGCTGATCACTTCTTTGCCCGTGCCGTTTTCGCCTTGAATCAGAATCGCCAGGTCGGTGTCGGCAATGCGGCCTACCGTCGAGCGCAGTGCCTCGATTGCCGGGCTCTCGCCGATCAGTCGGACCCCCTCGGCCGCCTGATCCGTCATTTGCTGGCGAGCCTTTAGTAGCTGCTCGTATTGCTGCGAGTTCTCCAAAGCGATCCCTGCGTGGGTGGCCAATTCCACTAAGGCCGTCTGGTCTTCAGCAGTGAAGTTGCCATCGACCTTGTTCATCAACTCGAACGCGCCGAACAGTTCGTTCGCAGAAGAACGCAACGGAACGCACAACAGATTGCGCGTCTGAAAGCCGAGCTGTTCGTCCACTCGGTGGTCGATTTCTCTCTTCGCCTCGTCCATGTCCACTCGACGCGCCTCGCCCGTGTGAACAACCTGACCAACGACTCCTACATCGTCGGCAATGCGCAACTCCTCGCCGTCCACACCCAATGCAGGACGTGCGACGAGCGACCGGTTGGGCTTGTCCCACAAGAAAATACTCGCCCGCTCGGCCGACAGCAGTTGCGTCGACGCCTCGGCGATTTGGCGCAAAAGCTCGTCAGTCCGCTGGGTTTGCTTCCAGCGGCCGGCGATATCGAGGATCGTTTGCAGACGGTCGATCCGCCGATGCTGTCGAAGTCTCAGCCGGATGGATGACAGGGCGGCATCCACGAGCGGGACCAGTACGGAAACATCCGCAGTTTGGCGTCCTGCCTTCGGTTCGGTCAGATGGATGGCCAACACCTCGCCCGGCGACGAGCGCTGCGCCAGCGGAACGGCTGCCCAGTCCGCGTCATTCACGCCGCCTTCCCGGTCAAGCGCTTCGGCCGCCAACTCGACGGGCGGCGTCTTCTCCAGCCCAGCGCAAGCCAAGCTGCGCCATTTTCCCCGTTCACCCCGAAGAAGGGCGATGTAATCGCCGCCAGCGGCAGCCATGAGCGAAGGCAGGGCGTCTTCGAGGAACTCATTGGGTGCCTCGCATTCGGCCGCCAGCAAGAGAAACTGCCGGGACAGGTCACTGAGTATCTGAGAATGCTCGGCGGATAAATCGGTATTCAAGGGAATATCTCCAACGCCTGGGCACAGGAGGCATCCATCTGTACTCATTTTGATGTATGCCCCGAATCAAATGGGATACAGGCCCATTGTTTCAGGCCGCATGTGAAAGACAAGAGGGCGAATGCGGTCTTGAGGTGACCAAGCGGAATGGTGCGAATCAGTGTGACTCGTTATGTTGTTGTGGCATCGATCTCGAAGCAACGTCGCGAAAGCGAGGGGAGATAGACGAATGGGGCTCTTTGCGGGCAAGAAGGGGCTGATCCTGGGCGTGGCCAACGAACGTTCGATTGCGTGGGCCATCGCCAAGACGATCATGGACCAGGGGGGCGAGTGCGGCTTCACTCATTTGCCCGACCGGCCGGACGACGAGAAGAAAAAGAACCGTCGCCGAGTGGCCCAATGCGTGGAGCAATACTCTCAAGCCAAGTTTCTGGTGCCGTTGAACGTTCAGGACGACGACCAAATCGCCCAGGTGATGAAGATAGCCGCCGACGAGTTTGGCACGATCGACTTCGTGCTTCATTCGATCGCGTTTGCGCATCGCGAAGACCTGGGACGCCCGACCTATGAGACCAGCCGTGACGGGTTCAAGCTGGCGATGGAGATCAGTGCGTACAGCTTGATCGCGGTGGTGAATGCCGCGAAAGACATCATGAGCAAGCGTGCGGCGATTGCAGCGATGACGTACTTTGGCGGCGAGAAGTGCGTGCCCGGCTACAACGTCATGGGAATCTGCAAGGCCGCGTTGGAGGCTGCGGTGCGTTATCTGGCCTTCGACTTGGGGCCGCGTGGAATCCGAGTCAATGCGTTGAGTGCCGGCCCGCTGAAGACGCTGGCAGGCTCGGCGGCCGGTGTGAACGAGATGCTTCACCTGTACAAGTTCATGGCTCCGCTGGGCCGTAATATCACGCACAAGGAGGTCGGCCGGACCGGCGCGTTTCTGCTATCCGACATGTCCGACGGCATCACCGGCGAGATTCTTCATGTCGACGGCGGCTACAACATGATGGGATCGCCCGGGCGGCTCCTGGATGCGATGAGAGACCCGCCGGTTGAATCGGGCGGTCTCATATAGGTTCTTGGGAGGAGCCTGGTTTTTGGACTGGTTATAGATTGGTGGTTATAAATGGGATTCTCTTCGGGGCAGCGCCGGGTGAATTCTAACGAGGAACGATTGTGAGTGATTCTGCCAGCGATACGCTCGGGGACGCACTTCGGCGGTTTGAGATCGAGCTACCCGACGATCAGGCTGCTCGAGCGGAGCGATATTGCCGCCTGCTATGGGAATGGAACGAGCGGTTGAATCTGACGCGGCACACCGACTTCGACAAGTTTGTCAGCCGCGACTTGGTGGACAGTCTCGAACTAAGCCGGCTGCTGGCAACGGACGAGAAGGTCTTGGATGTCGGCACAGGCGGGGGCGTACCGGGCATCGTCCTCGGCATCATTCGTCCGGATCTGCAGATGTCTTTGTGCGAGTCCGTGGGAAAGAAGGCGCAGGCCGTGGAAACCATGGTGCGCGAGCTGAACCTGCCATCGCCCGTGTACCGTGATCGCGCGGAGAGCGTGGTGGATGCACGTCGCTTTGACGCGCTGGTCGCGCGAGCGGTTGGACCTTTGTGGAAGATCTGCACGTGGTTCAAATCGCACTGGCACCGGTTCGACCGGTTGTTGGCGGTCAAAGGGCCACGGTGGGTGGAGGAACGAAGGGAAGCACGCGAGCGAGGTTTGCTAAAGAACGTCGAGCTGCGAAAGGCCGCCGCGTACCCAATGCCAGGAACAAACTCCGAAAGCGTGATCTTGAAGCTGCGGGGCAAATGAACCCGAATTCGGCGATCTTTCCGATGTCTGCTGGAAGCACGAACCGAAACGCCGCCGCTAACAGGTTGACAATCCCTCATCGGTCAATAATGATGCCCCGGTTGACATAGCAGAAATGCGAAAACTGACGAGGGGACCAAAACATGACACAGATTGGAGTTGCGGTTGTTGGCGCGGGTTTTATTGGACCGGTTCACGTGGAAGGACTGCGGCGTGCCGGCCAAAACGTCGTGGGCATTCTCGGCGTCGACCAACAGGAGTCGGACGGGGCGGCGGAACAACTCGGCTTGTCGAAAGCATACACGAGCTTCGACGAAATCCTGGCCGACGACAGCGTCGCGGCCGTGCACATCGCCACGCCGAATCGACTGCACTATGACATGGCCTCCCGAGCCCTGAAGGCCGGTAAGCATGTGCTGTGTGAGAAACCGTTGGCCATGAATTCGCAAGAGTCGGCCGAATTGGTCAAGCTGGCGAGCGAAGTCAACTTGGCGGCGGGCGTGAACTACAACCTTCGTTTCTATCCGCTGTGCCAAGAGGCTGTCGAGCGTGCCCAGAGCGGAGATATGGGCGACGTGTATCACGTGACCGGTTCGTATGTCCAAGACTGGCTATTCTACGAAACGGATTTCAACTGGCGGGTGCTGGCCGAGGAAGGCGGCGACTTGCGTGCCGTGGCCGATATCGGCACGCATTGGCTTGACCTGATCCACGCGATCACGGGGCTGGAAGTCGAAGCCTTGTGCGCCGACCTTGTCACGGTATTTCCCGTGCGCAAGCGACCGATGGGCGAGGTGGAGACGTTCAGCGGCAAGGGCGCACCGCCGGCCGCTGTCGAGCCCATCGACATTGCAACCGAAGATTATGGCTGCATCATGCTGCGATTTGCCGGCGGCGCGCGCGGGTGTTTGCATGTTTCGCAAGTGAACGCCGGGCGCAAGAACTGCCTGCGGTTTGAAATCGCGGCTTCAAAGAAGGCATTGGCCTGGAACAGCGAAAACCCGAACGAATTGTGGATCGGGCACCGCGACGGGCCCAATGAAAGCCTGATTCGCGACCCTTCGCTAGTGGGCGATGGGGCTCGGCGGTACATCACTTATCCGGGCGGTCACAATGAAGGCTTCCCGGACACGTTCAAGCAGTGTTTCCGCGCTTTCTACGGATACATCGAAGCCGGCGATTTTTCCGCTCCGCCCACGTTTCCTACGTTTGCCGACGGACATCGCGAAATCGTACTGTGCGAAGCGATCCTGAACAGCCACAAGCAACAGGCGTGGGTCGAGATCGAAGGATGAACCGGGTAGGTCCCGCTTGCCGAGCGGGACCTGGAAGTCTATCGCTGGAGTTCACGCTTCAGCGTGCCGGAAGACACGCTGAAGCCTGAACTCCAACAACCCCGAGGTCCTGTCCGGCAGCCGGGACCTACCGAGAGGAGCACCACTATGAAACTGGGATTCGTCAGTGCGATTCTTCCGGATTTGACTCTAGAGGAAGTTGTACAGTTTGCCGCCGATACGGGATTCACCTGCGTCGAATTGATGTGCTGGCCGAAAGGCAAAGCCGAGCGGCGCTATGCCGGCGTGACGCACGTGGACGTGGCCGAGTTTGGCCAGGCAGAAGCGGATGAGGTCAAAGGAATTGTCGACGCGGCCGGCGTTGAAATCAGCGGCCTGGGTTACTACCCCAACCCGCTGACACCGAATCAAGACGACGCGGAGACGTTCATCGCTCGGATCAAGAGAGTGATCGCCGCGGCGGCCGTGCTTGGCGTGAACCAGATGAACACGTTCGTTGGACGCGATCCCAGCAAGACCGTCGACGAGAATTGGCCGCGGTTCCTCGAAGTCTGGAGACCTCTGGTCCAGTTCGCTGACGACCAGGGCGTCCGCATCGGCATCGAGAACTGCCCCATGTTCTTCACGCGGGACGAATGGCCAAGCGGGCTGAACCTCGCCCACTCGCCGGCAGTGTGGCGACGGATGTTCGAAGACATTCCCAGCGAGAATTTCGGTTTGAACTTCGATCCATCGCATCTGGTATGGCAACACATGGATTACATCCAACCCTTGCGAGAATTTGTGGATCGCATTTTCCACGTGCATGCCAAGGACGTGCGCGTTGATCGCGAGCGATTGAACGACGTCGGCATTCTGGCGACACCGCTGGAATACCACACGCCCAAACTGCCAGGCCTGGGCGAAATCGACTGGGGCAGATTCTGTTCGGTGCTGGGCGACGCAGGCTACAGCGGCCCGGTCTGCATCGAGGTCGAGGATCGGGCATACGAGGGCTCGTTGGAGTTGCGGAAGGCATCCCTGCGACAAAGCGGGACGTTTCTGCGTAACTTTATTGCCGATTGATCTGCAAGCGAGAGGCGACCCGGAATGGATGAACTGTACGCCGGTGTTGACCTGGGCGGAACCACGATATGGTGCGCCCTGGCCGACCGCGATGGCAATATCGTATGCGATAGCCAGATCGATACCGATGCGCATGAGGGTCCAAAAGCCGTCCTGGATCGCATTGGCGACGTGGTGGAGGCATTGTCCGCCAAGGCGCAGAAGAGGCCCGTCGGATTGGGCATGGGCGTCCCCGGAGTTGTCGACCTCAAGACCGGGGTCACCAAGTTTCTTCCCAATCTTCCAACCTTATGGCGCGACATCGAAGCCGGGAAGATCCTGTCCGAGCGCATCGGCTGTACGGTACGCCTGTTGAACGACGTGCGCATGGCGACGTTGGGCGAGCTGACGTTTGGCTGGGGCAGGTCGGCCCCGACGCTAGTGTTCTTCGCTCTTGGAACAGGAATCGGCGGAGGTATCACGGTCGATGGAAAACTGCGACTTGGACCGCTCGGCGAGGCCGGCGAGTTGGGCCATCAAACGGTAATGACCGACGGTCCACTGTGTGGGTGCGGCAATCGGGGATGCATGGAGACCCTGGCCGCGGGACCGGCAATCGCGGCCGAAGGCGTCCGCTTGATGCGAACGAATCTGGCCCCCAAGCTTTACGATCTGGTTGGCGGCGACCCAGGTAAGGTGACGCCGAAAGAGATGGCCGACGCGGCCGAAGCCGGCGATGAAGCGGTGCGAGTGGGCATCTACCGGGCGGCTGATTACTTGGCTGTGGGCGTAGCCAACATGGTTACAGCCCTGCACCCGGACGTGGTCGTGCTGGGAGGAGGCGTGGCCGAGATGGGAGACATCCTGATGGATCGCGTCCGCGAATCCGTGCGTGATCGCGTCCGCATGATTCCGGCTGACCAAATTCGAATCGAACGCTCGCAACTTGGCGAGAAGGCCGGCCTGCTCGGCGCGGTTGCTTTGGCATCGCGCGGGTACGGCACGGAAGATAATGACCAATGACCAAGAACCAATGACCAAGGAAAAGGACAGATGGATTATAGTTACGCAGACATTGCTAAGATGATTGACCATTCGTTGTTAAATCCGATTTTGTCGGTGGATGAGTTGGAGGCGGGCTGTCAACTCGCGTTGGAGTACGACGTGGCCAGCGTGTGCATCATGCCGTATTGCCTCCAGCGTTGCGCCGAGTTGCTTAAGGGAAGTACCGTCAAGGCTAGTACCACGATCGGCTTCCCGCACGGCGGCCACACGACGGCGATCAAGCGGGCCGAGGCCGAGCGGGCGCTTGCCGACGGCTGCCAGGAATTGGACATGGTCGTCAATATCAGCAAGGTGCTCAGCGGCGATTGGGACTATGTACACGAGGACATCCAGGCCGTGATCGATCCGGCTCACGCGGCGGGCCAAAAAGTGAAAGTCATCTTCGAGAACTGCTATCTGAACGACGCCCACAAGATCAAACTGTGCGAGATCTGCACGGAATTGAACGCCGACTGGGTCAAGACATCAACGGGGTACGGTACCGGTGGGGCAACCAAGGAAGACTTGAAACTGATGATCGAGCACACGGCGGACCCCGTCCAAGTGAAGGCGGCCGGTGGCGTGCGCGATCTGGACGGTCTTCTGGAAGTCCGCGCTCTCGGCGTAACTCGCGTCGGTGCCAGCCGAACGAAAGAGATGTTGGACGAGTGCAAAAGCCGGCTGGAAGGGTGAGAGCCCCTGACTCTTTGTCTCCGCTTAGTGCATCATCCAGGCTGAAAACAGGGGTTGGCCAGTAGCCGGACTCGCAAGAGTTCGGGAGTTTTCCCAGGGCGTGGCCCGAAGTCTTGCGACTCCGGCTACCTAAGGATAAACGCTGGATGACGCATTAGAGTACTCGGTACTGAGTACTCAATACAGAGCGCCCCACATGTCCCGATGGCGCTATCTTTCCTACGCGTCGCGCTGCGACCTGGAATGAGCCGCGCTACCGCTCTGCCTGCCGTTTGTTAGCCAAGGGAAATGGGAGTCCCCCCGTGACCGCTGCACGACTAGGCAAGATGGGATGCTTGTTCCGGTTGTATGCATTTTTCTTCACTTGACGGATGTAGCGGTCGATCTAACAGATCGGATCTTGTCACATAGGGGGGATATTCCATGAAGACGAAACCGTTCGTTTTGCTCTGCGTACTGCTTTTCTCGTGCGCCATGGGGCAGGTTGTCTATGGCCAGTACGCCCCACCATCCGGTCCGCCGAGTCTACCTGCGTACGGAGGCCAGTACTCGCCGGCGTTTGCCGCGCCGGGACCGATTCACCCCTACGCCGCGCCCATGGGACAGTTCGGCCCAGTCATGCCGGCAGGCCAGTTTATGGCGATGCCCGCCAATTGGGCGCGACAAGCCGAAGACGAGGCTCCGTTTCGGGTCTTCCTTGCCGGCGCTGATAGCGGCAATCCCGATAAGGAGATCATTCTGGCCTCGACGCGATCAAAAAAGGGCAAACCCGATCGCGAAAATGGCAAGTGCGATGCGAAAGACGGCAAGAGCGGAACGTGCTGCAACTTCCGTTTCTTTGGCGACTATTTGTATCTGAGAGCTCGCGACGCGGAAGTTGCTTACGCTGTCGAAGCGAACTCAGGCGTCGGACCTCCTCCTGTCCAGGTCTCCCCGGTCGCCTTGTTGGACCAGGATTTCTCGTCGGGCTTCCGTGCTGGATTCGCCGTGTGTCTCGACGATTGCAGTGAGCTTGTGGCGTCATACACGCTGTTCGAAACCGCAACCTCGCATCAAATCGAAAGCGTTCCGCCGATTACTCAAATTGTGTCAATGGTGATCCATCCCGCGACTCCTGGCGCAGTGACCGGAACTGACGCCGCTGCTGGCCGGCACGATATCGATTTCGAGTTGATCGATCTGGACTATCGGCGAGTCTGGTGGGACGACGGACTTGGAAACGCAAGTTGGAGTGTGGGTTTCCGATGGGGACAATTGGAGCAGAACTTCTCCTCGGTATTCACCGATAGCCTCGTTCCGCCCGTGATCCCTGAAGTCACGGTGTTGACGGATGTGGATTTTTCCGGGGCAGGTGTTCGGTTCGGTTTGGAGGGCGAACGTCACGCCACCCGCTTCCCGTTTTTGGTCTATGCGAAGGGCTTTGCCAGCCTGATGGCAGGCGAATTCGACGCCTCGTATCAACAAAACAATCTGGGAACCTCTTTTGTGGACACCAGATGGACGGCGGGCCGCATCGTTCCAACGTTTGATTTGGAACTGGGTGGTGGATTCGACTGCTCGGGCGGTTGCTTTCGGGCGACCGCGGGTTACGTGTTCAGCGCGTGGACCAACGCCGTCAAGACGGACGACTGGATCCACGCGGTTCAAACGAACGACTTCCGCGATATGAACGACACGATGACATTCGATGGCCTTGTTGTCCGTGTCGAGGGTCGTTTCTAGAGTAACGCCTTAGGGCAAGATCCCTCTGAATATTCTCCCAACGAGCCGGCAGTGGCTTCGCACTGCCGGCTCGTTTTCGTTTGGGCTGCTCGGGCGCTTGCCAGCGATACCAGTTTGATAATAATATAAACTAGCAAGCCTGGCGGACTGGCACGTCGTTTACCTAGAGCCCCTACCCGCCCCTGCTTTCCAACCTCGCAGCTAAGGAGATAGTCCACTGTCTACCTCATTTAGAACCGGAATCCTTGTCGTATTGGCTGTGGTGGCGCTGCGTCTGGCGGTTGGTTGGCATTTCTTTCGCGAAGGTGCAGACAAGATCATATCGGGCGATTTCTCCTCGGCCGGATTCATGAAGGTTGCCAAGGGGCCACTGACACCCGTATTTCGAGCTATGGCCTGGGATGCCGACGGGTTGGCCCGTTTGGACGAGAAAGCAACACTGGACGCCTGGAATCAGTACCGGGAACAGGTCGTCCGACGCTATGGATTGGATGACAAGCAGGCGGCCAAAGCCGAAGGCATATACAAGAACAGCGAACAGCAATTGAAAGACTTCTTCGAGGAAAACGCCGAGGACATTTACGTATATCGCAAAGGCCTGGAGCGGCGCGACCTCAATCGCCAAGATCCTGCGTACAACGAAGTCACGTCGCTGAGCGGCCAAGCGTCCCAGATCGAACGAGAGTTGAGCGGTCAGGTGGGCCCTTGGCTCGCGGAAATCGAGGCGATTCGCAGCGGCTACGTTCGAGATCTCAACGGGCTCGCTACCGAAGAGCAGACGGCCCGCGGGTCGCTGGCCATGAACAAGCCGGGCCGAAAGCTGATGGACACAGTTTTCATAGATCAAATCATCCCAGTGTTCGACCTGATCGTTGGGGCTCTCTTGATCCTCGGTTTGCTGACGCGTCTGACTTCGCTGGCCGGAGCGGGATTCCTGGCGACGATTATTGCCACCCAGTGGCCCTGGGCACCAGGTGCTGTACCCGCTCATTATCAGATCATCGAAATGTTCGCACTGCTTGTTCTGGCCGCCGTTGGGGCAGGACGGTTCTTCGGCCTGGATTTCTTCACGGGCCTGCTTTGGAGACGGTGCTGCCGCAAGAAAACGGAAAACAACTCATCGGAGAATAACTAATGAATCTGACACCGGAAGAAAAAGAAGTTGGTCGGGATAACTACTTCGAAGCCGTGGGCGCGTATCACGCGTTCGGCCCTGAGGTGGACCGGCGTCACTTCCTCAAGACGGCCATCGGAACCGGCCTCGTATCCGGCGCTGGTCTGGGCGCGATGTACTTCGGGTACGAGAAGGTCGCGAACCCCGTCCGCGTGGGCGTTATCGGCACGGGCGACGAAGGGAATATCCTGATCGGAGCCATCAATCCCGAGTTTGTCCAAGTCGTGGCGATTGCCGACATTCGCCCGTCGAGCATCCATCGTGCGTTTCACGGTGACTGGGGAGGCGGCGACCCGAACCGGACTCACTCGCTACGGCCCGGTTTGATGATGAAATACGGATGGGAGACCGAAGACGAAGCACGAAAAACGGTCAAAGTCTACGACCAGAGTAACGGCGGCTATCAGGCGTTGATCAAGGATCCGGATGTGGAAGCCGTGATCATCGCATTGCCGTTGCATTTGCACGCTACGGCCGCCTGCGCGGCGATGAAGGCCGGTAAGCATGTCTTGACCGAGAAACTGATGGCTCACAACGTGGCCCAGTGCAAGGTCATGGGGCGCTTGGCCTATGAACAGGGCGTCTACTTGGCCACAGGACATCAGCGTCACTACAGCGTGCTGTATGACAATGCGAAGCACCTGATCCAATGGGGCGTCTTGGGCGAGATCCATCATATACGCGCTCAGTGGCACCGCGGCAACCTACCCGGTAAGGACAGTTGGCAGCAACCGCTTCCCGGTGGCGAAATCATGTACAAGAGCAAAGAAAAGAAGCCCATCGACAGGATCGGCAGTGAATTGAAGAAATTCACGGAGACGTTGAAGAAGATCAGGGAGCAAAAGGAAAACGCCACGGCGGAAGAAATTGCGATGCTTGAGAGAAGAATCGCGCAATGGACGGCGTGGAACAGCGACAAAGGCGTCGATGCCGAAGCGAACGGGTACATCACTACGACGCTGTCCAACGGTCGGCCGCGGCCGGCCTTGGAGGAGCTTTGCCGCTGGCGACTATGGGAACGCACCGGTGGCGGGCTGATGGCGGAGTTGGGCAGCCATCAGCTAGACGCCGCGGGCATTTTTGTCAGTGCCGTGCGAGGTGACGGAAAGAAATCGCATCCGCTGACCGTGCATGCGCTCGGCGGTCGTCACACCTTCCCGCTGGACCGGGATGCCGGCGACCACGTGTACTGCATGTTCGAGTTTGCCGGGCCCGGCTACGAGAGAGAATTTGACGTTGGTTACAGGGACAAGCGGGTCAATTACCCGAACGACGATAAAGGTATTCCTTCCTTCGACGAAGACCCCAACAAGAAGATTGTCGTTACCTACTCCTCGATCAACGGCAACGGATTTGGTGGTTACGGGGAAGTCGTCATGGGCTCCAAAGGCACGTTGGTGCTTAAGCAAGAGAAGGAAGTGATGCTATACAAGACTTCCTCGACATCCTCGCGCGTGAAGGTCAAGGACGACAAGGGTGGCCCGACCATGGACACGCAGGCCAGCGGTGAAATGGGTCCGGCGGCCAAAGCCGCCGAGACGCAGGGCCCGGTCAGCCGCGGCTACACCGAGGAAATCGAACACTGGGCCTGGTGCATCCGCAATGGCGATGGCAAAGACGCCGCCGTTCAGCCCCGCTGCAAGCCGGAAGTCGCTCTGGGCGATGCAGTGATCGCTTTGACGACGAATGTGGCGCTGAAAAGCGCTGCCAAGGGCGAGCCCGGCTTTGTCAAATTCGAAGACGATTGGTACGACCTGAACAAGGACGCCACGCCGGATGGCAGTAGCTACGAAGAGGAGTACGCCAAGCTCGTCAAAGATGCCTAATTGCGTCTGCTTTCGCATCCCATAAACCTTCTCTGATTGAAAAACAGGGATCACCGGGCGCAACCAGACGCGGATGGACGATTTATGGCCAAGATGGGGACTGTGTATTTGCACTTGAGTGCCACTCTGCTAACATAAGATCAACTGCTTGGGCTCATTTGCACCCAAGTGGGAGTGGTTGAGAGTTCATTACGTGTAATGCACCGCGTCCCAAGACAAGCTGGGAAGCGTGGGCGCTGGACACAGGAAATTCGATTTCAGTTTGCCAAAGAAGTCAGTGCAAGTCATTTGAAGTCACCCCCTAGCCAAAAGGCAGGTCAGCAAATGAATCCCATCCTCGTCATCCTGGGGTTCCTTTGGGGATTGATTCCGCGTAGGCCATCCGAAGTGCAACTCGTTCCGGTTCGCGGGAGCCGAAACGCCACTTTCGGTGGGTACAGGCGCATGCCGCGTCTGTTCTGGGTGCCTGGCGCGGGGTGGCTGACGTTTCACTCCGAAAGCATGCAACGTGAAACAGGGATTAAACGGTCTCGGGTCAACCATCCGCTACTCGGGTTCTACACGCGAGGATGGCGGCGACTTCGCTTGAATCGCTGCGAGACATAGTGTGATCCAATGAATTCGCACGGCTTCTCTCGCCGACGGCATGGTCGGTGCGTGGCTGGAAGTTGATTTCCTTCCTGCGCGCGAAATCCACGGCTTGGCTTTGGACGCTCCTTTTAGAGAAGCGAAGGGGCGGACATTGGACATTCCTGCCTGGATTGCACTGTTAACGGCCGCCATCGGGGCGGCGTTTTCGTTCATTCTTATCAAACTTCTAGACCGTCTGCGCAAGAAGGATGCCGAGACCGAGGCGCGACGGATCCTCGATCAAGCGGAGCAAGACTCCACCACCAAGCTCAAGGAAGCGGAACTCGAGATCAAAGAAAAGGCGCTGCAGCAGAAGACGGAGACGGAAAAGGAACTGGGCAAACAGCGCGACGACCTGCGCGATCGAGAACGCAAGTTGGACAAGCGGGAAGAAACACTGACCCAGCAAGCCCAAGATCTGCATAAACAAGAGCGTATCGTCGAGAGCACCCAGCGGCGTTTGAGCGAACGCGTCGAGGACTACAACCGCCGCAACGAGGACTTGACGAAACTGCTGGACATGCAGCGACAATCGCTGCACGAGATCGCCGGGCTCAGCCGCCAAGAAGCGACGCAACGTCTGCTGGACATCTTGAACGAGGAACTCGAGCAGGAAACCGGCGCGATTATTCTTAAGCACGGAAAGCGCCTCGCCGAACGCTGCGAAGACCAAGCTCGAGAAATGTTGCTGACGTCGATGCAGCGTTATGCTGCGGCCCACACGGCGGAAGCCACGACCAGTACGGTCGACATCCCCAACGACGAAATGAAGGGGCGAATCATCGGACGCGAGGGCCGCAATATCCGCGCTTTCGAGAAACGCACCGGCACGGACGTGATCATTGACGACACGCCAGGGGTCGTGATCGTCAGCGGCTTCGATCCGGTACGTCGCGAGATCGCCCGCCAAGCGCTGGAGAAACTGATCGTTGACGGTCGGATCCATCCATCGCGAATCGAAGAAATCGTTAACGATACTGAAAAAGAAATCGAGAAGCACATTCGCAAGAAGGGTGAAGAAGCCTGCCAGGAGGTCAATATCCTGGGGCTGCAAGAGCGGATCGTCTACATGCTGGGCCGGCTTCACTTCCGTACCAGTTACAGCCAGAATGTATTGCGGCACAGCATCGAGGTTGGTTTCATGGCGGGCATGATGGCCGAGATGATTGGTTTGGACGGCGATGTCGCTCGACGTTGCGGCCTGCTGCATGATATTGGCAAAGCTGCAGACCACGAACTGGAGGGCGGGCATCCCAAGATCGGTGCAGATCTGCTCAAGCGTAACGGCGAATCGGCGGAAGTCGTGCACGCGGCTCTGGGCCATCACGACGATATCACGACCGAGTACCCCTACACGGTGCTGGTCGCCACCGCCGACGCCTGTAGCGCATCGCGTCCGGGCGCAAGACGCGAGTCGTTGGAACGATATATCAAGCGGATGGAGGAGTTGGAGGGCATTGCCGGTGGTTTCAATGGCGTGGAACAGGCGTTTGCCATTCAGGCAGGCCGCGAACTGCGAGTGCTGGTCACCGCCAAAGACACCGACGACTGCAAAGCCGCGAAGATTTGCCGCGAAATCGCCAAGGCTTTCGAGGAACGCCTGACCTACCCTGGCGAGATCAAGATTACAGTCGTGCGCGAGTCGCGGTTCACGGAAATCGCCAGGTGAGCAATGCGGATACTGCTAATCGGCGATATCGTCGGCAAACCGGGCAGACGCATCGTGACGGCGGCCGTGCGCCGTCTAAAGGAAAGTCACGGTCTGGACTTTGTGATCGCCAACGCGGAAAACGCGGCCGATGGTTCCGGGATCACGCCGAGCATCTACAAGGATCTAATCGGGGCCGGCGTCGACTGTATCACAATGGGTGACCACGTTTACCGCCGAAAAGAGATAAACGACGTCCTCGAGGCTGAATCCAACATCGTCAAACCCGCGAATTTTCCTGCTGCTGCGCCGGGTCGCGATTGGACGGTTGTTCGATCCGAGGACGGTGTGCCGGTCGGCGTGTTCAATCTGCTGGGGCGGGTCTACATGCGACCGGTCGACTGCCCCTTCATTGCGGCCGACCGGGTGTTGGACGAGATGCCCGCCGAGGTGAAGGTCAGAGTCTTGGATTTTCACGCCGAAGCGACCAGCGACAAGCAAGTGATGGGACGCTACCTGGATGGCCGCGTCTCGGCTGTGCTGGGCACGCACACACACGTGGCCACGGCGGACAAACAGATTTTTCCGGGGGGAACTGCTTTCCAGTGCGATGTAGGCATGACTGGCCCTCACGAGAGCATTATCGGGCGGAAAATCGACCGCGTGCTGACGACCACGATCACGTTCAACCCAACCCAGTTTCAGGTGGCCAAAGGCGACGTGCGGCTGTGTGGGGCCGTGGTGGACGTTGATCCAGAGACGGGCCGGGCCGAGGCCATACATCGCATGACCACGACGATCGAGGGAGAGAATGAGTTGGCAGTTAGGCTGGAGTAGGTGCTAGCAAGAATATCTCTCTTGCGTGTGCCCACCTCCGTCGTTATTCTCCGCGCTGGTTTGTTGGAATTCCGTGAACCGACCGAAATACAACCAGTTGGTCGTCCTTTCGTGGCTGCAGCGGCTTTTCCTGATCGCCGCCGGCAGTGGGTTGATTGCGTTGTTTGTCACAGCGGGTCTAATCGGACCTGACCCGCGTGGCTTCGGAACCCATCAACGATTGGGACTTCCACCTTGTACGTTTCGGCAGCTCACGGGGGTGCGGTGTCCGTCGTGCGGTATGACCACGTCGTGGTCGCACCTGGTACGCGGCCAAGTGTTCCGATCCTTCCGAGCAAACGCAGGAGGCGCGATACTCGGCATCACAGCCATGCTTCTGGCTCCGTGGTCTTTTTTCTCCGGGTTGCGAGGACGGTGGTTGTGGCGACCAATCGGCGAGTGGGTGGCCGTAGGGCTGGTCATTGCGCTGCTGGCAATAACGTTGGCCGATTGGGGGATCCGCTGTTTTCTCCTTCACTGAATGCACTTCGCACAACAGGGATGTTGCCATGTCTTCCCGTCGTTCTCGCTGGGCCAAGGGCATTGTTAGTGGCGGCCTTGGGCTCCTGATCACGTTAGCGCTTGGCTGCGGACTTACCTCGAACCTGATAAATGTTGTCAAAGGCCCCAAGCTAAAAGCTGAATTCGATGGCTTAGAGGGCAAGCGCGTGGCCGTCGTGTGCGTGTCGAATGCTTCCTCCTATGGCCCGAATACCATCTGCTCGCTGTTGGAACGGTCGGTTGGGGCGATTCTCCAACAGGAGGTAGAAGACATCGACATGATCCAAACGGACGAGGTGGCTGACTGGATCGACAACAACGGCTGGGACCAGACGGATTATCGCGAAATCGGTCGCGGAGTTGATGCGGAAATGGTGCTGGCCATCGACTTGGACGGTCTCCGTCTGCACGAGGGGCGCACGCTGTACAAAGGCCGCGCAGACGTTGTGGTCACGGTCTACGACATGACGGACGGCGGCAAGGTCGCATTCCGTAAAGAAATGTTCGATTTCGCCTTCCCGCGATCCGGTGCTCGCCACACGACGGAAATAAGCGAAGGTAGTTTCCGCCGGTTGTTCGTCACCGTTTTGGCCAAAAGCGTTGCGAAGTACTTCCACGAGTACCACATCGAGGAAGACTTTGCCTCGGACGCTCTGCTGTTGGGTAGGTAATCCACCCGCCAGATGCCTATTGCCGGGATGCCCCCCGTTACTTGCTCGCTCTGTCTGTAGTATCTTAGTAGGGTAGTCTGGGCGATAATCTCTTCCAAAACCAACGACGCGAGTAATCCGCCCGTGAGCGAATCATCGAGGCAGGCAGTCGGTATCGACCTGGGAACGACGTTTTCCGCGGTCGCCTATCTGGACCGTAGCGGGGTCCCGCAGACCATTCTGAATATGGAGGGAGACCTCAGCACGCCAAGCGTCGTCTACTTTGACGAGTCCGAAGCCGTCGTGGGAAAGGAAGCGGTCAAGGCGGCAGCCTACGAGCCGGATTCGGTGGCGCAGTTCGCAAAACGCGACATGGGAAAGCCGGCATATCACAAACCCATTCGCGGCGTGCAGCTTCCGCCGGAGGTAATTCAAGCAGCCGTTCTGCAGAAGCTGAGGGAAGACGCAGAATTGCGGCTTGGCCAAGTCAAGGACGTAGTAATCACCGTACCCGCCTTCTTCAACGAACCTCGGCGAAACGCCACCATGGACGCCGGGCGGCTGGCTGGCCTGAGAGTGGTGGATATCATCAACGAGCCCACAGCCGCGGCGATCGCCTATGGCGTCAAGGCCGGCTTCGTGACCAGTAGCGGTGAGGTACAGCGGCGCGAGTCGATTCTGGTCTACGACTTGGGTGGAGGAACGTTCGACGTCACCTTGATGGAAATCGAAGGCTCCACCTACACGGCCCTTGCTACGGACGGGGACGTTCAACTGGGCGGGATCGACTGGGATCGGCGCATCGCCGACCATGTCGCTGAGACATTCATCGAGCAGTTGGGAACCGACCCGCGAGAGGACCAAGCAGGTTTTCAACTGTTGCTGCAGGAAGCCGAGGACGCAAAACGCACACTCAGTTCGCGCAGCAACATCACGATTCGCTACTCGCATCAAGGGAAGCGAATCCAGGTCGTCTTGACGCGGGATGAACTCGAATCGCTGACCAGCGACCTTCTGCAGCGGACGATGTTTACGGTCGAGAAACTGCTGCGCGATGCAAAGCGAGGATGGTCCGATCTGACACGCATCCTGCTCGTCGGCGGTTCGACTCGCATGCCGATGGTCGGGCGGGCCTTGGAAGAGCAGTCTGGTATGAAGGTGGATCGGTCACTGTCGCCCGACGAAGCGGTGGCTCACGGCGCCGCCCTGTACGCCGGTATCCTGCAACAGGGAGGCAGAGCAACGGATCGGAACCTGGCGGTCAAGAAC
>JADHUC010000132.1 GCA_016784735.1 Pirellulaceae bacterium
TAGCTGAGCACGATCCGCTTCTCCTGCCGGCCTTCCAGCGGGAAGACGCGCATCTTGAATGTGCTGCCGTCCAGCCATTCCAACAGCGCCGGGTCTTTCTGACGGCTGACGATCGACTCGAAGACCTGCCGCGCGTGGTTGCGTTCGGCCATGCCGCCTTCCATCAACTTGCCGTTCACGTACATGGCCAATCGCGATAGCGAAGCATCGGGCGGCAGCGGAAAGTAGAACGTACCCTCCAAACGCTGCGGTTCGTGATTGAAATAGGTTTGGTCGATCGTGGTCCGCGCGAAGCCTTCCTGGATATGAACGTCGACATGGTACTTGCGCAGGCTCAGTTTGGCCTCTTGACCGTAGGGATCTACGGCTATCAGGGCCCCGCCACTGTAGTTGCTCTCAGGCACCAGCGGCGATTCGGCCTCGGCCATCAACTCGCGTGTCCAATCCAGCAGGTGCGTGGCACGTGGCGTCGGAGCAACCATCGGCCCGTCGCCGGTCGCGGTTACGCCAAGTTGCTGTCCGGCCAAAAGCGGCAGATCGAGGCCCGTTACAGCGACCTTACCCTGAGTGACGAAGACTCGTGTGCCGTCCTTCGACACGCGAGTATTGAACTTGGTGCCGAGTGCGGTGACCTCCCGATCGGGCGTAACCACGACGAATCTCTCCAAGTCGCTCGGTTCGTCGTCATCGTCTTCCGTCGGTACCTGCTGGACCTCGACAAAAACTTCACCCGATTCGAGCGTCAGCCGCCGTCGCTCGGTCAGCTTGATTGAACTCATCTCGTTCAGATATACGATCGACCCATCGGCCAGCTTGACACGACGACGTTCACCGGTGTCCGTCGATAGCGACTCGCCCACGCCCAGCATCTCTGGGGCCGACGCCTCCTGACGAGCCCGCGCGGTCAGCCCGGTGCTTCCCAGGAGCTGTCCCGATTTCTCGTCGTCTCCTCCAACCTGCTCGGGCTCGATTCGACGCCAGGGCATATCGTCGCTCGGCCCGGAATCAACCAGCTTGTACGGTTTGCCGTCGATCCAGACGATGATCCCTTCGCGCTCGTACCCCGGCTTGGCCAGCCACGTGCTGCCCAACACGGCGCCTACGCCGACCAGCAACGTCGCGGCAACGGCCCAACGCACCAGACGCCATGGCCGACGACTGCGACGCGCGAGCGTAAGCTTCTCGGACGACTCGCCGACCGCCGCCTGCATTGCCGAAGTCGCTCGTGCCACGAATTCCGGATCTGGAATCTCCGGCTGATAAGCTTCGGAGAGCAACCGCTCGATATTGCGATCCGCCACGTTCTCGTCCGGGCTGTCGATAGATTGGTTATCACTCATGGCAATGCCCTTTTCGTCTTTTGGCATTTATTGGTCATTGGGGCTTGGTCATTGGTCATTCCCCCGAATGCTCCCCACACAAGTTGACGCTACCACATCATCCGTGCTCGACCTTCAGATTCTGCGCCAATGCCGTGAACGTGGCGCGGAACGCTTTGCGCGCCCGGGTCAATCGGCTTTCGACGGCCTTCTCGGTGATTCGCCAAGCGGCTGCGATGTCGCGCACGGTTTTGCCGGCCACGTATTTGGCCTCTAACGCGTCGCGGTATTGCGGCGGTAGCTGAGACATGGTCGCGCTGACCATCTCACGCGTCTCTTCGCGGCGAAGTACCTCGTCGCCCAGCGGCTCGGATTCGATCTGGACGTAGACATCACGAAGCTGTTCGTCCATGCGCTCCCAGAGGGTCTCTAAGCTGATCGTTGCTTTCTCTCGCGAAAGCACACGCCGAATTTCGTTACGCGCCAATCCGGTGAGCCAAGGAAAGATGTCGCCTTTCGCTCGGCCGGGATCGTATCGTTCGAGTCGACGTATTGCCGTGACAAGTGTCTCTTGGACGACCTCTTCACATAGGTGGCGATCCCGACCAACGCGGTACAGGCAAAAACGATACAACGGTCCGAGTGCCTCGCGCGCCAGCCGATCAATCGCTTTGGTGTCACCTCGAACTGCAGCGAGATGCCACGGGGCGTCGAATGTCGCTTCCAAGTGCTTATCCCCCACCCCAACGAGGCTTTCCCTGTGAAATCAGGATCTTGAAACCCGATCCAGGCCCGAACCAACTGACCCCTTGTCATTCTATGTCATCAGGCGCAAGGAGTCCTTCGCGAAAAGTGAGAGAAGGAGCCGATCGGCTCGTGCGCCAGTAAGACCCATGAAATGGAGCAAACGTCGCTTCCGCTGGCAGGGCGAGCGAAAAAGCCGCATGACAAAGCCTATTCCGACAAACGGCATGTTGCCAAAGATACACGATATGGCCCACCTGTGCTCCGGGAGCCCGCGGAGTAGTACATCCACCACTCGTCGCCCCGATGAACAATGTTACAGGCGAAGCACGCGTATTCGTCAATACTGCCCGCGGCTCCATTAGTGAGGGTAGGCGTCGAGTCTTTCTTCCACTCGTCACCCGTCGAGCTGACTGCGTGGGTTATGCAATTGTGATTCGGTCTCGACTTGCGTTCGTTCGGAGCCCACGCGCTGTACCACATGTGAAACTGGCCCTCTTCCAGCATAGCAAACACGTTGTAGACGTACCCCTCGTGGAAGTCGCCGACGACGCTTGGCTCAAGCACGGGCTTGCCGTGATTCTGCCGCACCCACTGAACGCCGTCTGGGCTGGTCGCATGACCGACCCGAAACGATTTCTGTGGACCGACGCCGTTGTACCACATGTACAATAGCCCGGAATCATCCCGGACAACCGCCGGGTGCAGCACAACTTGGTCGTCGAACTGGCCCGGCTCTCCGGGACCGAGAACCGGGCGGGCATTGTTCTCGCGAGTCCAGTGAATCCCGTCCGGACTGGTCGCGTAGCCGATCGTGTAGCGGCTGCTGTCGTCCCCCGCTGTGTACCACACGTGGAATTTGCCATCGAAACGGAGCACGGCCGGATGATCGACTTTGGTCGAATCGAACGTCCCGCGCGGTCCGTGATCGAATACAGGATCGCCGTTGTTCTGCTTCGTCCACCGCACACCGTCTTTGCTCGTGGCCAGGCCGATGGAACCAGTGAAGCGATCATCTGTGCGGCCGTTGTACCACATCCACCACTCGTCACCGACCTTCAGGACGCAGGGATACTTGGCTTGCGTTGAATCGAACGTACCCTTCGCGCCGACATCGAGCACAATCTGGTTTGTCTTCGCAAACGTCCGGTACGGTCGCCGTGTATCTTGCGCCGACAAAGGGGGACAAACGGTCGTGAGGATCGGCAAACTCACAAGCAGCATAATGGGCATACCGAATTTCCGCGTGGTGGCTGTCGTTTCGTTCATGGTATCTGCATTCTGAATCAACTTGCCGTCAAATCCTGAGAAAGACGCTTAGTCCAATTGTACAAAGTAGACATCGTTCTGGATGATTTCGCCCGGTTTGCGATAGCGAGACAGCCCCTCGAAGTACAGCAGCGGCGGGAATTGCCCGGCGGCGACGCCGTTGAATCCCGTTGGCCGTTTTTGTGTCGGCAGCAGCGTGCCGCGATCGGCGTCGTGGGCAATGATGTCTCTTGAGGTAAATGTTTGGCCACCGTCGCGAGATTCGAGCCAGACAAGACGCTGGATATTCGGGTAATCGCGCAGCCAGAAGGCTGGTCGACCGTAGATGCCGGGACTCCAGTTGGCTTTCGGGTGTGCCAGCGGCGCCAGCGTCAATATCAGGCACAATACACCGTCGCGAGTCATCGACACGTTGCAGCCAATAGCCGCCAAACCCGGCCAGCGTTGTTCGATGGCTTCACGCAATGGCCGTTCCGTCCATCCGCCTTTGCCGTCCGGCGTTTTCAGGAAAATGCGTCCGGGACTGGGCGTGTGACGCACGTAGAAGACGCAAGGACGGTTTTTCGAAGCGACGACTAGACCGCAGTGCTGGATTCCTGGCTTGGGCTTGTCGGTCGCGTCGCGCGAGCGAGTCCCTTCGTCGATCAGATCGATGGTGTCGGTCGTGGCAGGCAGCTCGATCGGCGTGCCGTCGGCCTTCGTCCACGTCTTGCCGAAGTCGTCGCTGCGCATGTAGCCGACGGCTTGGTGGAGCCCCTGCGGGTCTCGCGCGTGTTCACCCTTTCGCACCTTATCTCCCATGAAGAAACCGACCGACATATGCAGGGTCTTGTGGTTTGGCCCCCAGGCGAGCGCATTGTGATAGGCGGCGTAGTACTGGTACCGCTTCTGTTTGGCAACCAGCAGCCCGCGATGTTGCCACTTCTCGCCTGGCGGCTTCGCATAGAAGTCCATGCCCTTCCAGTCCGCATCATGCCGTCCGGTCAGGTAAAGCGTGTCGTCCGGACCGCAGATCAGCAACGGGTAAGTTGTCTTGCCGAACGTTTCAATCTCCGTCCACTCGGATGCGTCATTGGGTCGAACGCTGCGGCGGTACTGCAACCCCGAGTGGTGTCCTCCGATAATGACGTGCAGGTAGTCCTGGCTGTCGACCGTGATGGTAGGCCGCGCGTGGTTGTCGCGTCCTTCACCGAGCGTGTAGGTCGGCGACCACTTGCCCGTGTTGCGATCGAGCGTGCGAATGCGGGCGAAGTATCCGTCTCTGTTGGCGTCCTGCCACACGACATGGGTTTTCCCGTCGACAGTGACGATCTTGTTGCCGTTGCCTGACGTGGCCCGCTCGCTGCCGATGGACGAGATCAATTCGCGATGAACCTTCGTCACATCATCGGTTGTGGCCAGCCGTGGCTGGAAGGTCAGAGTCACCGTTGCCAGCAGAATGCAGAACCGCGGGCCCGTTGGAAGTTTGAAAGGTGTTCTGTCCGTCATTGCGTCGTCTTCTTTCGTTGATTCACTTTGCCGTAGACCTCGATCCAATCCAGTCGCGAGCAGGCTTTGCTTTGTCCGCCCGGCATCAAGTCGGTAAAACCGATTTCACGAACACGGCTCAACGCCAGGTTTTCGACTAGTTCACCTTTCGTGACGCTCTCGATGTCCAGCCGGAACCAACGGCACTCGGTGAGGTCAATCTCGTCGATGATCCAATCTTCCGATTGCGGTGTCCCGCGATCGGAAACCAGCCAGCCGTCCCCGGTGTTGACTATTACGCGGAGCACGCGATCCGCGGATTGTTTCGTCCGCCAACGCACCTTGCCGCGACCGGAAAGATCGATGGACGAGACCCGGTGCTCAAACGCAATGGCCCACTTTCGCGGACACAGGCCGGACCAGACGTAATGCGGATCTCCCGGAGTATTCTCGTGGAAACTTCGCTTGATCTGTCCTTCGCCGGGCCCCAATCGCGTCAGGATCAGGTCCGGATTGGCGAGGTGTTCTTGCTGGACGGGAATCTCCGGCGGCGTCTCCGTGAAATCTTCTCGAAACCAAATCAACTGCGAGCGAATCGCTTCTGACACGGCCTTGGCCAGGGCTTCTTGCCCCTTCCGGGTAAAATGAACGCCGTCGCTCAGCAACTCCTCGGCGCGAGGCTTTACGGGCGCGTAGAGATCGTTGATGGCGATCTGTTCCGCCGTCAGCACCTCAGCCGCCACGGCGTTGTAAGCAGCGACGTCGCGATCACGGCGGTAACCTTTCACTTCCGTCTTTTGACCGACAGGTGTGGTTGAAGCCCAGACCAGCTTCGCGTTCGTCTTCTTCAGTCGCTCGACGAGCTTACGGAGATTGTCCGTGTATTGCTCCAAACCAACCTGATGTTTGCCTTCGGGTGGCGGGGCGACCCGGCCTTCGTCATTCAGATGAGTGATATCGTGAATACCCCAGTTGAAATGGATGACGTCCCAGTCGACGCCACCGAGATACGTCTCGATTTCCGCGAGGGTCTGCCGGGTCGAACGGCAGTTATCGGGCGCGCGATACACATTCGCGATACCAGCCAGCCGCTGACGTACGCCGACAGTGTACGACATGGAGATCGAGTCGCCAATCAGCAAGACGTGCGGCAACCTCGTGTCCGCTTCGACGAAGGCGAACTCCGGGCGACGCTGGTAATTCACTGGCACCACGCGCTGCCAGGCTTCTTTGCTGCTGTAGAGGGGCGGTTCCTTCGCCAGGGCCGCCGAACCGATGGTCAGAATGACGATGGCTTGGACTACGGGTCTCATCGCATTGGGTTCCTTTTCGTCGAAGGGGTCAGACTATCTCATTCTCTCGTCCTGAATCGAATCCCGCTATTGCCCTGTTCGATTACCCGGTTACCATTTTCTGCAGTGCGGACTTTGATTGCCCTATTGTGTACAATGGCGGCATCAATGCCAGTCGTCCGCAATCGATTGTCTACAAGGAGCCCACCATGCAACGGAATCTACTTTGCCGACCAGTCGTTTTGACCGCGTTGTTGATCACACTGCTTTGTACTCGAGTTGGCCTTGCCGAGTTTCGAGCCGGTGTTGCCGCTGTCGACGTCACGCCTCAGGAGTTCCCGGTGATCGTCGTCGGGTCAATGCTGTCCAGAACCGCGACGGAGGTGCATACGCCGCTTTTCGCCAAGGCCATCGTGCTGGACGACGGCAAGACACGTCTCGCGATTGTCGTGGTCGATACGTGCGCAATGCCACGTTCGTTGTTGGACGAGGCCAAGGCGATAGCCGCGAAAAGTACCGGCATCGCCACCGAGAACATGCTGATTTCTGCGACTCATACCCATTCGGCCCCCGCGGTCATAGGAGGTTTGGGAACCGATCCTGATCCCAACTACCCGCCGTTTCTGAAGGTGCGTTTGGTGGAAGCGATCGAGAAAGCGGCGAAGAACCTCGAACCGGCCAGGGTCGGAGCCGCCGTCGGCAACGCTGCCCCGTACACGGCGGTCCGACGTTGGATACGGCGCCCGGACCGCGTGGGAGACGACCCCTTCGGCAACCCGACGGTCCGAGCAAATATGCATCCCGGCTATCAGAGTCCGGACGCGACCGGACCGGCCGGCCCCACGGACCCTGACCTGTCGGTTATCTCGTTTCAATCACGCGACGGACGGCCCATTGCGCTTTTGGCGAACTTTTCGATGCACTATTACGGAGCGCCGTCGATCAGCGCGGATTACTACGGTCTTTTTTCGGATCGCATGAAGGAGCGAATCGCGCCGGCCGACGGCGCGCCGAATCAGCCGCCTTTCGTGGGCATCATGTCGCACGGTCCCAGCGGAGACATCTGGCTGAGGGACTACCTGAAGCCGGCCCCGAAGGAGCCGCCCCACAACATTTCCAGCTACACCGACGCGCTCGTGAACATCGCCCACGATGCCTACAAGACGATTCAATACCGAGACGACGTAACCTTGGCCATGGCTCAGACCGATCTGCCTTTGAAGTTCCGGTTGCCCGACAAGCAGCGTCTGGAATGGGCTCGCGGGATCATGGATGCCATGGAAGGCCCCTCGCCCAAGAACACCACCGAGGTTTATGCGCGCGAAGCGATCTTTCTGCACGAGCAACAAGGCGCAAGCCTGATCCTACAGGCCCTCCGCATCGGCGACATCGGCATTACGGCGATTCCGAACGAGGTTTACGCACTGACCAGCCTGAAACTGAAGGCATACAGCCCGCTCGAGCCGACCGTCAACATCGAACTGGCCAATGGGTCCGAAGGTTACCTTCCGCCGCCCGAGCAACACCCGCTGGGCGGCTACAACACCTGGCCGGCCCGATCGGCGTCATTGGAAGTCGATGCCGAACCCAAGATCGTCGAAACGGTGGTGCGGATGCTTGAGAAGGTCGCGGGCAAATCGCGTCGCCAACCGGCGCCGACGTGCGGGGTCGCGGCTCAGGCCGTTGTCGAATCCAAACCGATCTCGTACTGGCGCATGGACGAATTCTGCGGGCTGGAAGCCGTCGACGTCCTCAACCGTCACGAGGGGCTCTACGAGGCAGGCGTCGTGTACTACCTGGACGGCGCGCGATCGGACCAATTCAACCGTCCCGGCGAGATCAACCGCGCCCCGCACTTTGCCGGCGACCGCATGCGGGCGTTGATTCTCGAGATCGGCAAGACCTACAGCGTGTCGATGTGGTTCTGGAACGGAATGCCAAACGACGCTCGGCCCGTCGCGGGATACCTGTTCTCGCGCGGCCGAGACCACGCGTTCGCAGCTCCCGGCGACCACCTGGGCATCGGCGGTACCGCAGGCCATACGGGCAAGCTCATGTTCCATAACGGCGGCAGGAGCGAACAGGTACTCGGCGGGAGTACCGTCATCGAACGCTGGACGTGGAACCACGTGGTGCTGGTCCGCGACGTCGACAGAGTCAGCGTCTACCTGAACGGCAATCGCGAAATAGACGGCAAGGCGAAGACGGCCATTCCGCCCACCGTCCGTCAGGTCTTCGTCGGCGGTCGTTGCGACAGTGAATCGAACTTCGAGGGCCGGATCGACGAGACCGCCATTTACGACCGCGCCTTGACCGCCAACGAAGTGACCAAGCTGTACCGTGCGGCCACAGGAAGAACGAGTGTCGCCAAGGCCAGCCCTTGACCACACCAATGACCCCGGCGAACAACAGCGATTGTCGCGACCAACTCGATTGACGGGAGCCGAACCATGATGCGATTAGTGTACCTGCTGCCGATGCTGCTACTCACCACGGCCGGGCTTGCGGGAGAGCAAGTGATCGAGACGATCGTGGCGCCGGCCACCGAGACCAACCGGCGGAATACGGAGGGAGATTTGGTCGTGCTCAAGGATGGCACGTGTCTGTTGGCCTGGAGCGATTTCTATGGCGGGGCGCGGGATGATTCGGCGGGACGCATCTCGGCCGTGCGATCGACCGACGGCGGCCGTACTTGGGGCCCTCGTTTCACGCTCCAGGAAAACGTTGGGAAGCAGAATGTGATGTCGGTGAGCTTCTTGCGACTGCGGTCGGGCGATATTCTCTTCTTCTTCCTGCTGAAGAACTCGCGCCGCGACCTCGACTGTTTGGTCTGCCGCTCGACCGACGACGGAGCCACCTGGTCGGAACCTGCGCTCGTCACGACCGAGGCAGGGTACTATGTGATGAACAACGCCCGTGTGGTCCAGCTCTCCTCGGGTCGGATCCTGTGCCCGATGGCGTTCACCGGGGAAGTCTGGACGGCAAGCGAAAACTTCCGCACGCTGGTCTACTACTCAGACGACGACGGCCGCACGTGGCGCCGCGGCCGCGGTCTGGTCTCCTGCCCGAAACGCGGCGCGATGGAGCCGGGCCTTGTTGAACTGGACGACGGGCGCGTGCTCCAGATCATCCGCACGCAACTCGGCCAGATCTGGCACTGCCACTCAAGCGACGGCGGCGACACCTGGACCGAAGCCGCCCCCTGGACGATGGCCGCACCCGAGGCCCCGAGCACTCTTGCGCGGACTCCCGACCGGGGCGAGTTCCTGCTGATCTACAATCCGACCGTCCGTCTGGGGACCGGACACTCCGGCCCGCGCACTCCGCTGGTGGCCGCCCTATCGGCCGACGAAGGCCGCACTTGGTCGGAGCCGAAAGCGATCGAGGCCGATCTGTCGGCCCACTATGCGTACACCAGCCTCCGCTTCCACGACGGCCGTGCGCTGGTGACCTACTACGTGGCCCGCGGCGGACTATCGTCGCTGAAATTCAAGAGCATTCCCTTGGCGTGGTTTCGAGAATAGAGCGGATTGGAATCCTGTTGCCACGCGATCCGCACGCTGGGTGGATCAAGCGGAAAGTGCCCTGTCGCCTCCGACTGGCTGTCCAAAGTCTGTTAGTGCATCTTCTGCCGATGCACAGATCTTGAAGACCTTGTTCAGGCGAGTAATCTCGAACACTTCCATGATACTGGGAGCCAGATTGCACATCCGTATCTCGGTGTTGCTGGCCCTGCATTTCTTGTTCAGCACAACGATCTGCCCGATCATGGAGGATGACATGAACATCACTCCCTGGAAATCGAGTATCATTCCGCCTGCAGCCTTCTCGGCGATTTCCGACAATTCCCGCCCGGCCTGAGCGATAAGCGAATCGTCGAAGAGCCTCTGCGAGGTGAACTGAGCAATCAGCACGTCTCCATTCTGTTTCGATAACACTTCTGGCATGTCTCTGTCCTCGGTCTAGTGGTGATTTGACGCTCTGCTTCTCAGCCCTGAAGCTGAACGGACCACAAATCGAAAGTTGCCTCTGTTCTATGGTGGGATGTTGGTGGCCGCGGCATGGCAGGTTTGCATCAGTCCAACGACTGACACTCGCGTCAGCAGCCAGGTAAGTAAATCTATTCTGACGGGGGGAGCTGTGTTCGTCAATAGTTCTATTGGAAAATTCTACTGACGACCCTCTTGGGCCACGTTCCGGCCCGGCACAGAAAACTGGGCCTGTGATGCTTGAATTGCGCTCAGAATGCTATGATGGTCGGGAAATAGTCGGCTTTCGGCCATAACCAGTAGGAAATCGTACCGTGATGTGTCGAACCCTGATCCCGGGAGTGCTCCTGGTCGCGTGCGGCTTCTCAGTCTCGCAGACGCCGGCAAAATCCTTCAATCCTGCGGCGGCGCGGAGACTGGTCGAAGAATACGACGTCGACAAATTGGTGTTTGTCAAGCGAGCGACGTTCCAATCCTCGCACTACTACACCGACTTTATTGACGGCTGCAAATTCTTCGGAACCGATCTCTGCGTGCTCGACTTGCGATCCGGCAACGTCACGTCGCTGCTGCCCGAGCGGATGAAAGCGGGGCTGATCAACCGGATCGACGTGTCCTTCGACGCAAAGCGGGTCGTCTTCGATTGGAAGGCCGACCGCCGGAGCGGGTTTCACCTGTGGGAGGTTTCCGTCGAAGGCCGCGGTCTGAAGCAGTTGACCTTTCCACCGGCTGACGAGAATGAGGTCAGCCGCCGGTACCATCTGTTTAAGGACAATCCTTATCACTGGGTGCGGTATCCGGAGAAGTATCCGGTCGATTTCGGCGTCTACGGACACTGGTCCGACGACATGCATCCGTGCTATCTGCCCGATGGCGGAATTGCCTTCGTTTCGACTCGCTGTCGACACGGGATCCTCTGCGACGGCGCGGATATACTCACGGCTACCGTGCTCTATCGCATCGACGCCGACGGCGGCAACATCCAGAAGCTGACCAACTCGGCAGTCTCCGAAGCGAACCCGACCATCATGGAGGACGGTCGCATTCTGTATACGCGTTGGGAATACGTCGACAAGGGCGATGTATGTATCAAATGCCTCTGGGCCATGGGCACCGATGGAACCGCATCGGCCGAAGTCTACGGAAACGATATCGCCATGCCCCCTTCGATGGTGCACGGCCGACAGGTCCCGAACCATCCGAATCTGTTCGTCATGGCAGGCGTGCCACATTGCCCGCAAACGGGCGTTGGTACCATCATCCGGGTCGACACGAGTAAGGACATCCGGTCGGCCGAAGCGATGACGCTGATGACCCCGGAGACGGAGATTGACGCGGAAGGATGGTTCAAGCACCCGTGGGAAACGGAAAGCAAGGACGGCAATCCGCGATATTCGAAGTGCCTCGGTCCGCATTTCGCCGATCCTTTTCCGCTGGATCCCCAAACGCTGGTCATGGTATGCCAGCCGGACAGGGACAAGATGTGGAAGTGCCCGGACGGATACGGCATCTTTCTGTACGAAGGACCGGGCAGATACACAGAACTCTTCCGGGCGGAGGGGACGAGTTGCTGGACGCCCATTCCGCTCAAGACGCGTCCAATTCCACCGCTGCGCGTGTCGTCGCTGGATTCAGAGATTGCTCAGAAGCGGCTGGCCGGCGTACCGCTCGCCGTTTGCGTCGTATCCGACGTCCATCGTGGCATGGAAGGAATCGAACGTGGCGAAGTCAAGTACATCCGCATCAACGAACAGGTGCCACGCCCGTGGGCCGCGCGACGCAACTGGGACTATCACGCGTTTCACCAGCAACATTCGCAGGTCAGTGCCACAAACCTGGGCCTCAAGGCGCAATGGGGGATCGTGCCGGTGGAACAGGACGGTTCGGCCCATTTCTACGTCCCGGCAGATCGCAACGTGTTTTTTCAGGCACTCGACGCCAACTATCAGGAACTCCAGCGTGAACGGACCTACGTGAACTACCGGCCGGGCGAGATACGCTCCTGTGTCGGATGCCACGAGACGCCAAACAACACTGCGGCCACGGCATTGCCGCCGACTCTGGCGGCACTTTGCCGCCCGCCGTCGATGCCCGGTCCACAGCCGGGCGAAGAGACCGGGCAGCGATGCCTGGATTATGAAGGCGACGTTCAGCCGGTCCTGGATCGTCACTGCGTCTCGTGCCACAATGGCGAGAACAAGGACACCGACCTCGATTTGCGCGGTGCGCCGACCGATATGTTCAGCGTATCGTACGAGAATCTGATCGGCGTGAAATGCACGGGCGCCAGCGTCGACTGGTACAAGGTCAAACGCAGCAATCTGCTCGGCACGCTGATCTTTGAAAACAATCCCAAAGTCGGAAATGCCGAGTATCTGCCGCCAAAGTCGCTCGGCGCGGCCACGGCACCGCTGGTCGACACGCTCCGCTCGGGGCATTACGACGTCAAATTGAGCGAAGCCGAGATGGTTCGCCTGACGACCTGGGTTGATTCGAATGCCCAGTATTACGGCAGCTATTGGGGCCGCAAGACTCTGATGCACAAGGATCATGCGAACTTTCGTCCGAAGGTCACCTTCGAACAAGCAATCTCGCGAATATGTCCCATCCCGGAACACGATCGTTGAAAGCACGTCGTCGCTGTGCCAGTAGGATTTGACAGTGGCGGCTTGGTGCCTCAGACTAGATGTCGTTGCCTCGTTTCAGACCATTCTCTTCAGCCCAATAATGTGCGGGAGATCCCATTATGAACGAAACCGACCGTCGTAGATTCCTCAAGACAGCAATCGCTTCGCTGACCGCGGCGGGGCTTGGCACTGACGTCCTTGCAGACCAACAGGCCAATCCGGCCGGCATTCCTACTCGACCATTCGGCAAGACGGGCGAGCGCGTATCCATCGTCGGTCTGGGAGGCTACCACATCGGTGGCGCAGATGACAAAGAAGCTGTCGCGATCATGCACGAGGCGATCGACGAGGGGATGACGTTTTTCGACAATTCGTGGGACTACCGCAATGGGCGCAGCGAAGAGCTGATGGGCAAGGCCCTATCAACCGACGGGCGGCGCGACAAGGTGTTCTTGATGACCAAAGTCTGCGCCCGTGACTACAAAGGCGCTCGCGAGCAACTCGAAGACAGCCTGCGTCGATTGCAGACCGAGACGATCGACTTGTGGCAGTTTCACGAGATCAACTGGGACGTCGATCCCGATTGGATTTTCGATCAGGGAGGACTCAAGTACGCCCTGGAGGCGAAGAAGGCCGGAAAGGTACGTTACATCGGCTTCACCGGCCACAAGCATTTCGCTCATCACCTGAAGATGCTCGCCAATCCGTTCGAATGGGATTCGGTGCAAATGCCGATCAGCGTCCTTGACGCCCATTTCTGCAGTTTTCAGAAGAACGTGCTACCCGAATGCACGCGTCGAAAAATCGCCGCGATTGGGATGAAGTCGTTGTCCAATGGGATCCTCCCCACCCAGCTCAAGATGTCCGCCGAAGTCTGCCGCCGTTTTGCACTTTCGCTGCCGATCAGCGTACTTGCCTGCGGTATCAGCTCTCGCGAGAACCTCCGTCAGGATTTAGCCATGGCGCGAGCCTTCAAGCCGATCACCGAAAAGGATATCGACGACTTGCTTGCACAGACGAAAGAAGCGGGGCGCGAGGGCAAGTTCGAACCTCACAAGACGACCCGCTTCGGCAGCGCCTACCATTTCCGACAGCATGGGGAATAGGCAGCGCGAAACGCTAGATTACTTCTTGCTGCCCATGCAGACGACCTTTCCGTCTGCGGTGGCCATGTACAATCGGCCGCCCGCCGCGGCCATGCCGTCGAAGACGGGAATGCTCTTGAGTTTGTGCTCGGCCAGTTTTGTGCCGTCCGTCGAGACTGCCCATAGCAACGCCCCTTCGCTGCCCTCCAGCACCGCGGTCTGTCGGGCCAATTGTTCCTGCGTCTCGGGCAGAGCGAAGGCCGCAAGCGATTCCACTTCATCCACCACCTCCGGCGGACCGGCGATGAACAGCGTTTCGTCGGCCAACACCATGGCACGCGTCAGGACCGGCACGTCTTGCGTCCAGTCGAAGGCGATGCGAGTGTTCGGAGCCCGGCCCGCCGATCCTCGCTTTCGCTTTGGCTTGGCTTCTGGCCGCCGCTTGGCCGCGGCTTTTGGTCTGACCGCAGGCTTGGCTTGGGCCTCCCGCGCCGGCTTGCGGGCCACTATGCTGATCCGTTCGGGTTTCTTGGGGGTCGCAAATAGCTGATACTCCAACGGAGTCGTCCATCGGTAGTACTGTGGCTTGCGTCCGAAACCGTAGACGGTCGTATCGTTGAACACCATGGGCCGGCCAGCCGGTGCCACGCGTCCTGCTTGAAAGTAGCCGCCGGCGCCGGACTTCCAGACGCGTCCGAACACCCAGTAAGATCGGTGCCACCAGATGTCATCCAAGAAACCGGTCGGGCAAAACAGATGCGGGCCCTCGCCCCATTGCTGCGACACGTCCAGTGTGGGCACTTCGACCTCGTGGCGGACGCCGTCCTTGTCAAATCGCTGCGACCGCATGTAGACGTACTTGCCGTCGTACGACAGCACATCGTTTAGTGCGACGGGCATGTTTAAACCCTTCAAGCGGACCTGCAGATTGTCACCCGAGTCCGGGTCACGATCATCGATCGCCGATTCGGCGATCAGCCGACCGGTGGCCGGATCCAGACGAATCAGGCGCAGGCCGCCATCCAGAAACAGCGATCGGCCGGCAATGCACCACAATTCGCCGTCGCGCAACAGCACACTGCCATGGACGGGCCAGACCGATTCGAGTTGCTGGAACATCCCCATGCGCAAATCGGCCGGGGCTGCTCGAAATCGCCAAGCAAGTTCGCCGTCCGATGCCCGCAGGCAGTAGACGAAACCGTCGGTCGAACCGAATAGAACTCGCCCCTGCCAGATCGTCGGTGGCGAATCCACGCGTCCGCCGGCCGTGTAGCTCCATACGGCCTCGCCCGAATCGGCATCCAACGCGTGGACCGTATGCGTGTCGATCGACGCAACAAACAGCTTGCCGTCGGCCACCACAACGCTCGACAACCGGCCGCCGATATCCGCCGACCAGGTTTGCTTCAACTCGGCAGGCACGGCAGTCTCTGTGAAGCCGCTGCGAGCCGCATCACGCCGGTAGGTGGGCCAATCGGTTGGATTTTCGATTTCCGATTTCCGATTGTCGATTTGTTCGTAGGCCGAGCCTTTCTCAAGTCGCGTTTCACTCTTCGATTCTTCGACCCTTCGACTCATCGACTCCCTCTTGGGTGCCAGAGCATTAAACCCGTACAGCTTGGCCTCCAAGTAGCACGCGCAGGGATGCGGCGGATTGTACACCATGCCGTTGGCAGGCATGATCCCGTACAGGCACGCGCCGCGTACCCAGTGGTGACATTCCCAATGCTCGTCCTTTGGGTCAACAAACTCGATGCCCGTGCGCGAGAACAGCAGGTAGTTGTCCGTTGCCTTGGCCCGGTAGCAGCGATGGTGGAACCAATGCGTTTCGACGTCCGGAAGGAACCGCTTCACCTCTTTGCCGGTGCGCGGCTCCAGCCCGATCACCACACCGGACTGGTTGCCGAATGTGTTTTCGGTGATCCAAACCAAATCGTTCACGACCAGAATATCTTCGGCCGACTTGTATCCGCTGGCCGGGTGGCCCGCGGTCCACAATTGCTTGCCCGTCGCCGCATCCAACGCATACATCGTGTTGTCGTCGCCTGTGGCGTTCTTGGCGTCGCGTTCCGAACTGCCTCCAGAGAACAGCACTACATCCTTGTAGGCCACCAGTGTCAGACCGAAAAACGTGGGAATCGACTTGCGCCGCAGGACCGGCTCCGATTGCCACTGTTGCGTGCCATCGCTGCGGTCAAGACAAACGATCCGCTCGGCACCGCAGAACAGGATGCGTTGGTCGTCCGCGGTCAGAGTGATCGGCAGCACGCTGGTCTGAGGCTGGTTCCACAACACGTTGCCCGTATCGGCGTCGACGGCCACGATTCGCCTTGGCCCCTCGACGAAATCGTAATTCAACTCGCTGGGCGTCCTTGGCTGCCGGAATGGACTGTCGTTGATCAGCAGGAAAAGCACGCCGTCGGAGTAGATGATCTCCTCGGTTTTGTCTGTGCCAGCGTAAGTGCGAATGGTCTCGCCGGTGGCGGCGTCCAGCGCGCTGACGGGCGCTTCGAGGCCCAGCGTCGCGTAAACCACGTCGCCGATCGCGACCAGCCGCCGAGTCAATTGCGCCGGGCCACTCTTCAGGCGGAACATTTGCGTGTGCCACTCGCCGATCTTCCGCTGCCATAGCTCCGTACCGTTAAACGCGTCGCGGGCCGTCAGCCGCCAATCCGACGGCAGTTGGATCGAAAACGGCGAAGTGTAATCGAAGACATGAAACAAACGGCCGTTGGCAGAGACCATGGCGCTGGCACCGGACATGTGGTCGTGCTGGCGGGAGTAGCGCGGGCCGCCGAGCCATTGCAGGTGACGTGGAGGCCCGATCACCGTGTCATGTGCAACGGCATTGTTCGTGGCATCGTGCAAGTAGTGGGTCCACTCGTCGATTTCCTTCGGCCGCGGTTTGACGGTCTTGGTCCACTTCCCATCCTGCCTGACGTAGGCAACGCCGTTCGGGCATAGCACTCGCACCACTTCGTCCATCGGGACGCTGCCGAGATCCTCGGCAACCACCAAGTTGACCAGGTTTTCGATGAAAGGCAGATGCCGGCCATCGAATCGGTCAACCGCCACATTTCCGTACAACCCGAGCGATTGGATTTGCGCGCGGGCCTGTTTGACGTTGTCGACATCGGAATCAAGCCCTTGAACCTGATAACTATCGTTGGCACGCAATGCCGCGGTCAGTTTGCCGTCGCCGCATCCAAGGTGAACGATCAGCCCACCTTGGATTCCAGTATCTACGAGGATCTGGCGAGCTTCTCCGCCCACGGACGATTCACCGCGTTCCGCCGCGTTGGCAGACTGGATTTCGAAGGTGCTCGATAGCCCAATAATCACCAAACACACGAACAGTAATTCTGTCGTTGATTGAACTCGGAATAATCTCATGCTTTTCTCCTTTTCGTTTCACGATAGGAAGAAACTTACTCCTTCCTGTCCGCATTCCTTATGTATAGCTCCGGACGGCGACAGTTCAAGATGGCCGCTCGCAGGTCGCCTTTCGCCACGGGGCGGTTGAATCGACCGTACATCTTGTTCCGATCTTCGGCCGATATGCCGCGCTTGACCGGATCGGGGTAGGTTCCGCCCGTGCGCACCTCCTCCGGCCATTCGTAATAGACGGGACGGCTGTCCAGGTCGATCGTGGTTATGACGGGCGGATTGGCCGCTCGATGCTGCGAGGCGGCGAGCACCATGCCCCACGGGTCCATGATGTACGTGCGATGGTCGCACTCGGCGCCGCGGCCCCCGGCTCGCAGCAGGTAATAGCCGTTGTCGACGCACCGATGGCCGTCGCGCAGTCGAATCGACTCGCTGTAAGGGCCGGCGTCCTGGGTGTTCAGGAGCATTAGATCCACTTGGTGCAGCGCGGCAATACGGTCGATCTCGTGCTGCGAGACGTCTAAGCAGATCTTTGTGCAGATTCGCCCGAAGTCCAGGTCGAACACACCGACCTTGTCTCCGGCACGGTAGTATTTCGATTCCTTGGATGTGGTCTGCGCGATTTTCGTGTACCGCCCGATTTCCTGACCTTGGCGGTCGAACAAGATGGACTCGTTGAAGCCGTGTTCCAACTCGCCCCCAATCACAACGTACATATGGTTTCGCTTGGCCGCCTCGGCAATGCTCGCCAGACGCCGCTGGTTTCGCTCTTTGAACTTCTCCACTTCTTCGTCGCTGCGATACCAAACGTATTCCCACAAGCAGGCGATATCGCACCCTTGTTTCCCGCAGGCGTCCAACTTGGCAATCAAGCTGTCCATGTTCGTATCGCACTCGATCGCCGCAGCACGAATCACGCGTTTGCCGGTTGGCTTCGGCGGCGCCGGCAACTCGCTGGCAGTGATCAACGCGTACTTGCCGTCGGTGGCGTAACCGCCGTCGCGCGGGCTACCGCCAAGTTCGGCAGTGGGAATTGCGGCAATAGCGACTCCGCCTTGGTGTCCCGAATCGGCGATCGTGTGGCCATCGCGGCGATATACTTGGGCACGTCCGAGCGGCCAAGTCGCAGTCCAGGAAAACCGGTTGGCGTATCCCCCATAACCTTCCTTGCCCGCGTAGCGTGCCACGGCGTAGTACAGGCCGTTCTGAGACGCTCGACCGCGCAGTGCGTATGTGATGTAGTGCTCGTCGCGGATAGGAAAAGGCTTCGTGGACCAGACGACCAGCGATGCCCCGCGTCGCCGCAGCACAGTGTCGATTTCGGGGAAGAAATGATCGGTACCGATCTTCAATCCCACGGCACCAAAGTCCGTAGCAAAGACCGGTAGGTCGTTTCCCAGATCAATGTCGCCCTCATAAGTTAGCCGGTGCGACTTTCGATACTTACCCACGATGTTACCGCCGCGATCGCACAGGAACGACGTCACGTACGTCTTGCCTTGATCCAACTCGCGGAGATTCCCAACGACATACATTTCGTACTCGGCGGCCTTCTCGGCAATCGCGCGCGACGTGGGACCGGGAATCGGCTCAGGGGGCTGATCGACACATTCCTGAGGCAGACAGGCAAGATCGGCGCCCAGATGGCCCGCTTCGTCGAGCGACATCAATGTACTCTTTAGGGTCCGACGTCCTTCGTCCCAGATCGGCGAAATCGTCGCCACTCGGACCCTTCTGATTCTGCGAGAAAACGCTTCGGCCTCCATCGCACGGCGAGCGCCGGCCGCTCCCTCGAACGCAACGTCGTCCAGGACAATGTCCACGTTCGCCGCACCTTTGTCTGCCACCGCCACAATGACTGACTGGACCCAGCCGTTTTCGGCCTTCTTGCTTCCGCCGGCGCACCACTCGCTCAAGTGCTTGTAAGCGTCTTCCAAAGTGACTGTCTGCCACTCGTCCGAAGCACCCACGCCCGGACCATGGTAGATGAATCCAAAGGGCGAGATACCTATTTTGATCGACACCGGCACGTTGGTCTTCACACGAAACGATATCTTCTGAAGCTCGGGGATAAGCGGCACACGTTCGGGCAGGTTGTACGTCCAGTACGAGAGGTTGTGCTGCACCTGGTCCGGATAACTCGCCACAAGATGCGCTCCGGCCGAACCGTCGAAGCCAACGCCGCTCCGGACGGCATTCGCGTCAACCGTCGAGGGCTTGTCGCCCCATGTGTGAACCAGCGACGACTCGGCGGTTACACCCTCGAACGACTCGCGGAAAATGTCTTCAGCGGTGGCAAAGGCCGAGAGGCATAGGCAAAGGGCTATCGAGACATGCGCCCACGACAGATGTCGTTTCATTGTGTTTCTCCAGTCAGGTTTTCATTCGGTAGTTTCAGTAGCCCGCCGGTCCGGAGGCCAATACATTATGGTTGGCCAGGGATCACGGAGCCAAGTCACCGACGAAAAGAAAAACGAACCTGGCTCGTTCCCTGGCCAATTGAGCTTACGTAATGGTGGGCCAGGGTTGTGGGCCGGTCTCCAGACGCCAGGGAGACCTGCGGTCGGTCGTCGTGGCTCGGTCGGGAGACCGGCCACAACAGGGCGCGCCCCAGGATTGTACACGGCTGTCTACGGCGACGCCTCGCGGAGGAAATCCGGGGACTCCCAGGCCGGGTTCGGATAGGTATAGAAGCCTTTGCCCGTCTTCACGCCCAATTCGCCTTTCTCGATCTTGTCCGAGAGCACCTTTGGCGGGGCGTCGGTCGGATCGCCGGATTCCTCGTAGTAGACCTGTTCGATGTCGCGAACCACATCCAGTCCGATCCGATCCATCAGTGCGCAAGGTCCCATCGACGTTTCCATTTGGATCATCCACGTGCGGTCCACGTCCTCGGCAGTCGCGATGCCGAGATCGACCACGCGCAGGGCCTCTTTCTTCACAGCACGCCAAATGCGGTTGAAGATGAAACCGGTGCTCTCGCATCGCACTCGAAACGGAACCATGCCGATCGAACTGGCGAACTCGCGCACCGTCTCGAACGTTTCGTCGGAAGTGGCCGTGCCGCGCATCAACTCGACAAACGGATGTTTCCACACGGGCTGGACAAAGTGAACGTTCAGCACCTTGTCCGGTCGATTCGTTGCGGTCTCGATCCGCGAAATACGAATCGACGAGCTGTTGGTCGCGAGAATCGCCTGTGGTGGACAATGTTCGTCCAGCTTGCGAAACACTTCGCGTTTCACATCCAAATCCTCCTTCACGGCCTCGATCATCAAATCGGCCGTGGCCGCCGCTTCGCTCAACGAAGTGGTAAACCGGATTCGGTCCAGAATCGCCTGACGTTCGTCGGCCGAAACAGCGCCGGCTTCGATCTGTTCATCGAGCATAGAAGCTTGTTCTTCGGCACACCGCTGCAAGGCCGCCTGTGACGCATCGTGCATCCAGACGGGATACCCGTGCACAGCACACTGCAACCCAATCTGCCCGCCCATGAACCCGGAACCGACGACACAAACGCTTTTGATCGCAGGGACGCTCATTCTTGCTCACCTATCGCTGGAATCCACTGAAAACCTGACAGCTATCCTATTCCTCGAATAAAATGTCCGTAGATGCTCCGAAGCGGGCTGGAAGCGGCATATTCTTCAAACTCGGGTCGTCGCCAGCGCGAAACTGCCAGCGTCCTTCGAGAATCATTATCTTGTCGCCAGCTACCAATGTCGGGGCTGCTGTGAATGCAGTTCCAGATCCCTGTTCAACACGCAAGACAAGCAGATTGGCATCGTCCGGTCTGACTGCCTTCGGGTCGATCTGAAAGACAATCGTCTCCCGGAGATCTCCGGCCTGAGGTTTCAGCGGATGCCCGTTACACCATGCCGTTACTTTGGTCGCCGGTGTTGGCACCTGCAGACGCAACGGCCCGCTGGCCGTCCGAGATTTCCGAATGCGAACTGCACAACGATACCAGGCAGCGCCGTTCGACCGACGAATTGCCTGTTCGGCGATCGAATCAGGTCGAGCGGGAATCATGACGGGCGACCACGAGTTTGTCAGCAGATCGGCATTACGTTGCGGAAGGCTGGCCAGTGCTATGATGTCACGTTCTGTTCGGTTGTCGTTGCGAAACTGAAACGGTTTTCCACCAATGAGCTGATCGCTGGTAATCGTCGGACAAACGTAACGTTCGGTGTGCGAGACGATCAAGTCGTTGGCCGTGAAATGATCCACGTAGGGCCAGCGTTTGGGGTTATACATCGTGTCGGTCATATCGCGCATCAAGACGACGTTCTTACCGTTGCGGCTCATCTGTCGCAGTCCAAAGGGACGGCCGAGGACGCACATGTTGGTATGGACGCCCGTCAGAATCACGTTGCGGATTCCCCGGTGTTCGAGGATATTCCACACCTCGTCCCCTCGGTCACTGATGTAATCGCGTTCGGCGTCAATCGAAATCATGGACGATTGAGTCTTCCATGGCATCCCCGGATTTCGTCCCAATGCCTTCAGTTTCGCTGCCCACGCCGCATGTTCTTGCGGATCATCGTCCTCGCCTCCATCCGATTGGTCAATCGGATAGTTGGCCCGCTCTTCGGCCGGAATTCGGGAGCACCAGTGTTCGATGTCTTCGGGCAATGTGTCCGTACGCGGCGCCGCCATCGCGCGACGGCGAGCGGGATGATCCTGGTAGGCATCCATGCAGTCACTGGGCGAGTGAATCACTACGGCGCCACGCCGACGGGCCTCGATCAGAACATCGTTCAATCGCGGCCCGAATTCCTCCAGGCGACGCGCGGCGTTCCAGCAGTGATGCAGGTCCCAAACGTCGCAGACGATCACCGCCGTCTCGTTCGCATCCCAGTCTTCCTCACGCACAAGTCGCTGAAAACTGTTGGCCTCCTCATCCGTTTGCTTCTGGTATCGCAATCGCAGATCGAACTGCTCTGCCCTCACCGGTTCCCCAAGACGTACGAAAGCGAAAAGACACATCAACACGGAGACGGTCTTCATCATGGTTGTTTCCTTCTGCCGGAGTGGTCTCGTAATGACTATTACCTGTTCCAGGAATATCGCAACACGAGCCCGACGTGCCAGCGAGGGAGAATACCGCTGTTCTCCTGAAGAATAAAGAATTGAACATGAGGAAACAGAGATAACAGAGGAAGATGGTTTGAGCGATTACCGCGGATCCCTTGCATTCTCTGCGTCCTCCGTTCTCTCCTGTTCAATTCCCTGTTCGGTCGGGCTACATGGATCCGCCACAGTCGCCCACGCGGCAGAATCCACATGACGGGCTCCTTTCATCCATGAGAGATGGCTTGCAGCCTGATTTTCCCGTAAAGTGAAGCAATTGACCACCCAGGGCGTCAGGCACGCGTCTGTCTTCAAAGCCCTCAGCCAGGCAAATCGAAGATGTGGGAGAACTCCATAATGAACACGATAATTCGATTGGTCTTCCCGAGAATGGATCGGGCGATAGCGAACCGGCTCGTTAGGTGGTGATCGACTTGAACGTAGCGCAGGTAACGCCGCAGTCGATGCCAATGAGAGATGGAGCACGCGATGATGCACGAACGACTACACTGGGCTCGATTCTGTTGTTTGTTGGCGGCTGTATCAGCGCTCGCCGTATCCTCTAACGAGGTGACCCTATGAAAGAGTCCAGACCATGCCCCAATCATTAGCCAAGGTGATCGTCCATCATTGTCCACCGCCAGTTTATACGGCCGTCCCGTTGGGACTATCGGATCTTGACCGAATTCGTCCCCAGGGTTGCGCGACGTTCGTTTCCCTCACGTCGCTCAGCCCTGGGCTGACATAGGACCGTGCCTTCGGCACTGAAGACCTAGAACCCTGTCGCCCCGTTCCTTGCGCAGTCTTAGAAACAGGACATTACTCGGCAACCGCGAACGTTTCCTTTTCGACGACAACGGTTCCATCCGGCCAGGTTACTTGGGCCTGAATGGTGTGGCGCCCGGGACTGAGCTTTGCGGTGTCGGTCACCAGCCGCCAATGATGAGGCTTGTCGATGGGAGAAGATTTGTACTTGAAGTGTACCATCGTTTGCCAAGGGCCTTCGTCGATGCGGGCGCGGGCGGTCGAACCATTGGGGGCGTCGTAACAGTTGAAGGTGAAGACGGCGTCCTTCTTGGCCGGGACGCGGCCGCCGAGGCCCATGAACTCCCCTTGGCGATCCACGCGCGATTCGCAGCTTGACTGGTAGCGGTGAGTGATTCTGGTCCCGTCGACCGAGACGATACGGTAGCCCCGAGGGCAGCCGTCGGTTGCACGTTCGAAGCCCCGGCCGCCGTGCACCAACTGCCCGATAGCGAGACCGATTCGACATATTCCACGCCGCCGACCGTGATCCGCTCGTTCTCATGCATGTGGCCTTGTAGGACCAACCTTACGTCATGCCGGGTGAACCGATCAGCAATCTCTTCTGCTCTGCCGATAGCGGAAGCATTCAGGAGAGTTCATCTCTGATTCGCTGGAATTCAGGCTTCTGAATCTCTTGCCCACCACTTCGCCTCCATCGCTTGAAGTCCACTCACGACCCGCTACGATGGAGGCTAGTGTTTCGGTATTTGCGGGGTTGGGCATCATGGTCGTGAGAAACCCGAAGGAGCCACATCAATGGTTAACGTGTACGTAGTTTTTGGCAGTATGCTGGGAGGCATATTCGCCTCCGTGCTCGCCGGTTCAATCATGATTAACATTAAGCTGGGCCAGATCCTTGAAGAGCTGAAGAAAAATAACGCTCAGACGTGATTCTCGCTGCGAGAATCACGCAAGTCGCCCAGAACCAAGGGAATCGAGATCCCGCCACGTTTAACCAACGACGATCGATTTGCCCTTGGGCTGGGCGGCCAAATCGGCCTTGAGCCACGCCAGTTCGCTGCCCTCGACCGCTCCATGGACGGCCGCGTTGCCCGTTGCGCCGGGCATCGGCTTGTTGCCGTTGAGGACGACAAAATGGACCGACCCGCAATCGAAAGAGAACGAGGTGGAGGCATTGGCAAGCAGGATGCTTACCCCACGTTTTTGAATTGACAAAGCACTAGGTTGAGGAGGGAGCTCATCGTGAATCGGATATTGCCCTGGATTTCTGTTTTATTGATGACATTGGTGCCCACCGTCGGAACGTGGGCGGCAGAGTCCTTGAATCATAGAGGGACCCTGCACCTCAGCCCGGGAGCAAACGCGTATTACCTGAACGACAATGTCGACGGCAGCGGGGTGCTGGTTGGTCAGATCGGATTTGGCGGAAGATGGATTGATCTCAAAGGCAATGAATTGAAGTCCCTGGCCACGAACACCGAGCCCCCTCTTCTGCCGAGCGGAGGCGCCAAGTCTCTGGTACGACTCGGCGACTACTACTACATCACCGACGACAACGCGGGTGGAATCGCTCGCTTCGACGCTACTGGCGAGAACGCCTGGGACAGCGCCTCGTGGGTCGCACCGGTGAACCCCGAGGGCATCGGCCCCGAGTCGATCTGCACTGACGGCAAATGGCTGTTCACCAACAACGACGTCAATCAGGGTCACATCCACGCGTTCTCGGTGACCAACCGCGCCGCGTCGTTCACACTTGCCGAACAGTGGGAGGCGGTGCTGCCCGACGGCCATCGCGTGCGGGGCCTCAGCTTCGACGCGGGCAGCGGTTGCCTCTACATGCACAACGGCGGCGACGGCACCGAGACGGGCGGCGGTACGACGCTCTATGCCATTGACGCTTCCGACGGGACGGTCCACAAAATGGGCACCCACGCGGGCGAGCCACGGGTGTACCAGGTTCTTCGTCGGGGCAAAGAACTACTTGTCTTCGGCACGTCGGGCAAGCGCTCGGTATACCACCTGACCAGCGATACGAGGGTTGGCTCGTTGAAGAAGCGGTTCGACCTGAAGCTGAACGAACTCTACGGCGCAGCGATCATCGGCGACTGTCTATTTGTCACCAGCAACGGTGGCAATCTGTCTGCCTTCCGGCTCGCCCGCTGACCGAGCCCGTTCATGTCCTTCGTTGTTCTGCTAGGACTCGGTATTGGAAAACAAGAAGCCGTCCCTCGGTTGACCAGGCAATTCTTTGCGTGCGGCATCTGGTGAGTGGCCTCGCTCGGTGTAAAACTATGCATGTGCTTGGCCACGATCAACGGCCTGCTTGCGTCATCTTGAAAGACAGGGACTCGCCGATGTCATCGGATACACAATCAAATCGCGCTCACAATTTTTTCCCCTGGACAATCCAGGCGACCCAAGACCAGGCCGTCGAGATTGCCGGCGGCGAAGGGGTCTATTTCTGGGACTCGCAGGGAAAACGTTACCTGGATTTCATTTCGCAACTGTTCAACCTGAACCTGGGGCATGGCAATCGGCAGGTGATTCAGGCGATTCAACATCAGGCTGCCACGTTGTGCGCCGCCAGTTCAATGGTGAGGCATGAGGGCCGAGAACGCTTGGGCGAGCAACTGGCAGAAATAACGCCGGGCGATTTATGCAAAGCTTTCTTCACCAATAGCGGCAGTGAGGCGAATGAGATAGCGCTGGAGATGGCCCGAATGTATACCGGCCGACAGAAGGTGCTGGCAAAGTACAGGTCGTATCACGGCACGACGATGGGGACATTGACCGTCTGTGGCGACCCGCGTCGCATGGCCGTCGAATCGGGGCCGCCGGGTGCGGTGCGCTTCTTCGATCCGTTTTGTTACCGCTGTGACTTCAATCTGACCTATCCCGATTGTGCCTTGCATTGCGCCGACGCGTTGGAGAGACAAATCGTGATGGAAGGCCCGGATTCGATCGCGGCTCTGATTATCGAGCCGTTTACCGCCGCGGCAGGTGGTTTTCCCTCGCCGCCTGGTTATTTGCGTCGTGTACGAGCGATTTGCGACAAGTATGGCATTGTAATGATTGCCGACGAAGTGATCTGTGGCTTTGGTCGGACAGGCGAGTGGTTTGCCGTCGATCACGAAGATGTGGTTCCGGATATTCTGACGGTTGCCAAAGGGCTTACCAGTGGCTACGTCCCGATGGGTGCGGCGATCGTCAACCGGGCCATAGCGGATCATTTCGAGCAGCAAATGCTGCCGATCGGCTGCACCTACACCGCTCATCCATTGGCGTGTGCCGCCGGACTGGCTGCCATCGAACAGTACGAATCCTTGGACGCAATTCAGAACTCCAGGAAAATGGGCCAAGTGTTGGCAGCCGAGCTGCGGTTGATGAAAGAACGGCATCCGATCATTGGCGACGTACGAAGCCAGGGCCTGATTGCTTGTGTCGAGCTGGTCAGGGACCGCAATACCAAGGAGCCCATCGTCGAGTTCAACACCGCACCGCCGCTGGTGGATGAAATCAAGGCTCAGTTCATCGAGCGGGGCCTTTACCTTTATGTTCGCTGGAATCTGATCCTGCTTTCGCCCCCGCTAGTCATCGAAGAGGAGGACTTGCGGAAAGGACTCGCATTGCTGGAAGAAGTCATTGAGTGGGTCGCGAACCGAGCATCATAGAGAGCCAAGACATGATTCCGGTTCAGGCCGACAACCACTCGTCGCGGTGTTGCGCCACGAATTCGTCATCGGTCAGATGGGGATACATCCGGTAGATGCGATCCAGTTCTTCGCTTTGGCCCGCGCTCAGCATCTCATTCGGATCGAGGCACCACGTTCCTTCGAGCAGACCCTGACGGCGCAACACTTCGTGGACGCCGGGGATGCAGCCGGCGAAATTGTTAGCCACGTCGAATAGCGCAGCGTTGGCGTCGGTGACTTCCATGTTTCGCTGAATCAGCTCTTGGGGGAGGGGCTCGCCGCTGCAGGCTTGGGTCTGACACTGATCGAGCAATTCCACGGCCCGGTGGGTCCAACATGCCCAGTGCCCAAGCAAACCGCCCACAAACCGCCGCTGGACCGGAACTCCATCCGCAACGAAGCGGTACGTCGCAGCGAGATCCAGAACGATGTTATCGTCGTTGCCGGTGTAAAGAGCCACGTCCTCACGTCCCGATTCGGCAAGCGCCCGCACGACGTCGATCGTCTGGTAGCGATTGAACGGGGCCACCTTGATGGCCACCACGTTCGTTATCTCCAGGAACTGTCGCCAGAAGGCATGAGGCAAAACCACGCCGCCTACGGCCGGTTGCAGGTAGAAGCCGAACACAGGCAGCACATCTGCCACGGCGCGGCAATGAACGAGCAAGCCGGAGAGGCTGGCGTCGCGCATCGCCGCCAGGCTCAGCAGCCCCACCTGGAAACCTCTGTCCCGTGCCAACGTCGCCTCGGCCACGGCCTGGGCTGTTTGCCCGCAGACGCCCGCCACGCGAATCATCGGCACATCGCGCCCGGCGTCCGCTCGATCGAACTCCTCGCCGGCAAGCTCCAACAAGGGCTCGAACAGACCGACTTTCGGATCGCGAATGGCAAACTGAGTGGTGTGCACGCCAATGGCAATACCACCGGCCCCGGCCGCGCTGTAGTACCGCCACAACGCACGCTGACGGCGTTCATCGAGATGCCTTTGCGCATCGAGCGCCAACGGACTGGCGGGAATGACGACACCTCGCAACAATGATTCGCGAATCTCAGAATTCCTCATCCTCGTCCCCTCCCGTGTACGCGCACATTCCGGCGCGAGGCGAATTGACAGCCGGCAAGGCCATTTCGTCGCCACACTCATGTTTGTCCAGGCAGTCGTCGCACAACCACCCCTCGCCGTCCCACATGCACTCGGTGCAGACATGCCTGGCCGGCTTGTCGCATTCGATGCACGGGATATCGAGAGGCTCGTTGCGAGCCAAGATCTGGACCGAGCGTTTCTTAACCGGGGCCGCGCCTTCGGACACGACCCGCAGTTGGCACTCGGTCGTCGTTCCGTAGTCGTACGTGTGCCTGAACTTCATGCCTTTGCGTAATACGTTGCCCAACCGCTTGTCCATGCTCTCGTCGTCGAACTCGGACCATCCCATATCGGATGCGCCCGAGTAGCGGGTCCCTTCAATCTCGAAATCGCTGCAATGCCCGCAGCATTCGAGCCAGATTCTTCGCAATAGATTGTCCAAGTCGGCGAGGGTAACCTCGGCCGAGGCTTCCACGTGTAGCCAGTGATAGGGCGAGCCTTCGACGACGATGTGGAATGTACGAGTTTTACGTTGCGTCTTGGTGTCCCACTTTGCCGTGGACTTTTCGCGGCACGACCGCAGGTGGTTGGCCATTGCCCCCTTGCTGAACTTCTTGCCGCAGAGACGGCATTTGCCTTCAGATTTGACTTTGGTGGCCATAAGTCGGTCTCCTTACCACAGGGTAGAGTTGTAGCGAGCCAGAAAGATCATTGTGCAGGATGCGGGTCGAGTTGACAAGCGGAACTTAGAACTCCAATAGCTCGCAGGTCCCGTCCGGCAGCCGGGACCTACCACGCGCGCACTGCGGCCCCGTCGTGTTACAGCAGATTCAGGGCCGTTCTGCTGCTTCCGGCGTCAGAGAAGTTCCATGGTGCGGGACGGCACGATACAATAAGCAACCGCTATATTGGACCCAGTGTGATTGAAGGACCCTTCTCGAATGTGTTGGAAACGGAGGAAACTCACCATGCGATCATTCTTTGCTGCTGCCGTAACGCTTCTTGCTGTGTCGTGCTTTGCCGCCGACAAGCCCAACATCGTGCTTATCGTGTCAGACGATCAGGGCTACAACGACTTGGGCGTGTTAGGCGACCATATCATTACGCCCAACCTAGATCGGCTGGCGAAAGAAGGCGCGCGGTTGACCGATTTCTATGTGGCATGGCCTGCCTGCACGCCCAGCCGTGGTGCCTTCTTGACAGGCCGCTACCCGCAGCGCAACGGCATCTACGACATGATCCGCAACGAAGCACCGGATTACGGTCACAAATACGCGCCGGAAAACTACGCCGTCACCTGGGAACGGATCGGTGGAATGGACACGCGCGAGATCTTGCTGCCAAGGATGCTCAAGCAAGCAGGTTACT
>JADHUC010000133.1 GCA_016784735.1 Pirellulaceae bacterium
CGTTACAAGATCAGCGCACGGTCACCGCACTCGGCCGGCGTTTGGGATCCGGACAAAGAGACTCTCGGCCCGTTCGGCTCCGAAGAGAAAGAACTCTCCTGGGCCCTGGATAAGTTGCACGTGACCGGTTGCGGAGTCGGCCACTTCAGCGGACCTTCGCTTGGCGAACAGACGGTCGAGAGTGCAACCGCGGTAGCAGAACGGTACGACGACATGGCGGCAATGTTGAAGCGGAAAGGTTGGCTTGAATACGCCTACATCCAGATCGACGAACCACAGCCTCGCCATTACCAGGGTCTGCGCAACTGGATTGAAGCGTTCCGCCGGCGGCCTCATGCCAAAGACATTCCCATGTTTGCCTTTGTCTACGCCGGTCAATGCTACGATACACTGAGTGACTGCGTGGACATCCTTGTACCGGAAAACAACGACGGCGGCAACGTCGTGTCGCCGGCGGCGATCGCACGATGGCCCAAGGACAAGCAGGTCTGGTGCTATTGGACAAACACGGCACACCAGTGGATCGACTCGCCCAACATTAACGCCCGGCTCTGGTCGCCCAAGGTTTGGTGGATGGGAGCACAAGGCATGGCGACCTGGGGGATAACGCTCTGGTGGAAAGAGCGTGATTCCCTGGATATCGACAATCCCTGGGTGAATCCTCTCACGCCATGGGGCAATGGAGTGCTGGCGTACTTCTACCCACCAAACCCGAAAGGATCGGAGCTCCCCAAGAGAGACTTCTCGATCGTGCCCAGCCTGAGGATGGTTCTCACGCGCGACGGAATCGAAGACTACGAATACGCAGTCACGCTGGAGAAACTGTTGGCCACAAGAAAAGCATCCGACGCGGGTGTGGCCGAGGGGAAAGAAGCCCTGGCCAAGATGCGGCGGCAGTTCAGAAGTCCGGTAACCTGGACCTTGGGCGAAGTCCACTGGCAACAAACGCGATGCTCGGCAGCTCGAGCCATCGAACTGTTGAATAGTGCTGAGCCATCCGGTTAGCACGAACGAAGACCATTCGCACGCTGATCGTGAAGCGGTGTTGTGTCCATTGCGAAAGCCTGCTGCTCTTACGTGCGCGTTCTTGTTTTACCGCATTGCGGCCCCAAGCCGCCGTGCTTCATGCCGGCGGTTCGTGACCTTCAGCCTAAAACTCGCAGCCCATCCGTCGCTGTCGGATGCCGCCGAGTTCATCTCGGGGGTACGTCACCTCGCCGACCAAAGGTAACAATCCACCGAAACGAGTTCGGTGGCATTCGACGGGTGCAGCGGTGTCTGCGTTGTTAGGTCTAAGGTCATACACCGCTGGCGTGAAACCAGCGGCTTGGATGTCGGCAAGAACAAGCTCTGCACAGTCTGCCTACTGCGAACGGCTGGGCTCCGTGAGGCAGTGCACCGATGTCCGGTCTGCCAACGTCCTGACCTTTGCGCGAATCGGGCCAGTCGTTCGGTAAGGCTACACCGGCGTTGATCGCTGGGCTGCCTTTTTCCAATCGGTAGTCGTTCGGCACGGGCCACTCGGGAACGGCCTTCGCGAGTCGCGGGTCGGCGGCCAGTGAGTTGGCGGTGAAGCCTGGGGGCTACCTGGTGGATCATGAACAACTCAGCCGCCGGTTCCGCAAGAAGTTCATCGCCGGAATGAAACGACTTCACCGCCGTGGCGAGCTGAAGTTCGGCTTCTTGCCGATCGTCCGCGAGTACGATGTCTTCGTCGACTGGCTGACCAACCTCCCGGAGGACTGAGTCGCGTACATCGAGCCGCCGCCCCGGCAGCAGGCGGATCCAAAACACGTGTTGAAATATCTCGCTCGCTATCTGACCGGCGGTCCGATCTCGGATCGACGACTGATCTCCCACGCGGATGGCGAAGTCACCTTTTGGGCCCGCAGCAAGAACAAGAAGGCAGGCAACCCGTCACGCCCGTTTACACTCAGGGGTACTGAATTCACTCGTCGCTGGGCGTTACACATCTTGCCCAAGGGCATCACGAAATCGCGTTGCTACGGCGGATTCAGCAGTCGCGTGCGCCGCGAGTACCTGAGTCGCTGCCGGATGCTGCTCACGCTGACCGATGGCGAGCTGGGGACAACATCGCCCGCGGAAGCCGACGAGCCGCCACCGGAATTCAGACGGAGTTGCCCGCACTGTGACACGCCGCTGAAGTGCATTCGCGCGTCGAAGCGTCCCAGTTGGCGAGACCTCTTCAACAACTGGGCGACGTGTCCTGCCTGGTATGGCTATTACGCCGGCTGCCACAGAGCCCTTCATCATGGCCCCCGCGAACCCGACGGATGATTATTCAGGACGCCTCACTCAGCACGGCCACCGATCGTCCAACCGGCATCCACGTCCCGGCTCGCTGGCGATCCGCGCCCACACCAAGAACCGCCCATTTCTTTCCCCCCGCGAGCCGCCAGCGGGGTCCACAACCGCGAAAGCTTGAAGCGAAACCGGTTGTTTTCCGCTGTCTCCAGGCGTTAAACTGAGTCATCAGAGAGTTTGCGGCGAGTGGAATCCGCATAGGCGAGTTCACGCGAAGACGGCTCAGCTCAACGAACGATCTATCCCGCCGTCTCCCGGTCAAGTCCACCCGCCACCGCTACGTCTTCCAATGGGAGACGGCGGGATAGATCGCAATTCGTTAGGACGCTGAGAAATGAGTAATTCAACTACCAGTGTTGCACTTGCGCTAGCATTGATGGCATTGATGGCGTCGTCCGGCTGCACCACATCTAACCGAGAGACACCGGCTCAGACGCTTGACGACGTAGCCAGCGGCGTCCTGTCTCTTCTCAATCACTGGGATGCGGACCAATTTCGCAGCATCGACTCGCAACCAGACAACGCTGAGCGCGTGACTTTTTATGAAACGCATTGCTTCCGTCCCATGAACACTGCTGCCTCGGGCGGTCTCCGTTTTCGCATCACAAAAACGGAGATTTCGGAAGAGGAGGCGCAGGTTCACTTCGACATCCTATTTGACGGCAAGCTCAATGCACCACGGCAGGAAACCGATTTGACTCAACCTGATCTCTATGACAGAGGTATCTTGTTATTTGTGCGTCTCGGCAAAGGCTGGAAACTCAAAGAGATCTCGTTCTAGGGTGAATCGACTGAAGGAACGTCCGAACAACCGGATCGAACGCGACTCCGGTAAAGCCGCCGCGGACGGCCGCTTTACCGGGGCGGTTCATCCGAGACGTTCTGCCACAGGACGTACGCCGCGGAAACAAAGCGATGGCGCCGCCAGACAAAATCCTAATTCCCTACGAAGACTCTGAAGGTGCTCGGTTTGACTGCGTTGGTCGATACGGCGACGGCAACCAATTCATGGCGTTCGTGACGGGTGCGTTTCCGGGTCGTGACTGCTTCCCGCCAGCCAACGCTGACTGGCAGTCTGTGAAAAGCTGGAACGCGGTCATCCATAGATTCGATTCCGATGGGAATCACATCGGCAGCGAAGCCAAACGTGGTGGTTGCGATATTGAAGGCCGAGACATCGCTGGCGAAAAAGCATGGCAACAACTGGAGACCATGCTCTGCAAACTCGGGCTTCACGATCCCAAATTCTGCGACATCTACGTTAGGCCATTTTCGATCGAGATCGATGATGTCGTGTACGCATTAGAATACGAACACGAGATAAACAAAGAAGATGATTTTGAATACGAATGCGTGATGCTGTGGCCGAATGATATAATGTTCCACCCGCCGTGGGACAGCGGGGCATACTCAACCTGACAGTGGCAGAACCAGGATCGGGATAGGGGCCCGGATTGCTCCGGGGCCCCTCCCACACCACCATAGCATGCGGGTCCGCACTAGGCGGTTCGCTTCTTGGCAGCAAGCTTCGTCCAGATCTCCAAGAGACTTGCCAATCCTCGCGCGCTGAGGTAGTCAACCGGCAGCGCCTGATGCACTGCTTGACTGGTCGACAGAACCCACGGGCCTTTGCTGCTGATACCATGGGTGACCGCTTCATGCTCGCGGATGCCAAGCTTCCTCAGATTGACGATCCGGGTCCGTGGGCGACGCCACTGCTTCCAGTAACAACTACGAAGTCGAAGACAAACTGTACTGGTATCAGACGGTTTGAGGTCATGAATGGATCTTCCTTATCAAGAAACGTTCAGCCCTTCCCGTCTCCATTGGTCTTGGAGGATCGGTACTACGGCCTCTGCTGACTTCTGGAGACACGAGCCGAGTCACCTCGGTTCGTCCCACCTTTCAGGCAAGCCTTACTCACGGGTACGCGTCCAGACTCGTGCGAATAGGAACGTGAACTTTCGCTGCACAAGCTCGCCGTCTACCTTGGAGTCTGTCGGGAACGGTTTCGTTGTCCACGGGCAACTCACCTCAGGATCTCTCTAAGCCTCTACGACGTTTCTGTTCGTAGCCTCGCAGCTTTGGCATGCGGCTTCCTCTCCACGGTCGGTCACCCTTCCGCAGTTGCCTTCGCCTAGTACTTTGTCAATCGGAGTTTACATTTTGTATACTGTCCTCCTTGAGACTCCCGTTTTCGTACTGGGGACTTGCACCCCACAAGTTCACGCCCATGTCGGGCGTACCGTGAACCGGAGCGACCGGCAGCGCATTTACAAATGGAAGGTCTTTGGCGGTCGCCCGGTTACGACTGTCGTTCGGCGATGGGGACGCGAGCCGACGGAGGGTCCGTGGAGTTGCCGCGTGTCCGGGTCCTGCGCGGCGGCGACAACGATGCCGAGTTCACGCGACGGGCCGCGGTTCGTACTCTCGGAATTCACGCTACTCGATGAAGTCCTCCGGTTCGGGCGATCGCGGCAATCCCTTGGCTTCTGCTCGTCGGTGTTGTCTGCTATACTATTATCGGCGTGCTCGCCTGCCTTCAAAGATTCGCGGACTGATAACAACAGACCGAGGATGCATCTAAGGTGTCCTATGAAAAGCATTGCCGACCAACTGCCCCCGCAGATCGCCCGGCAACTCCACCCCGACCGGCAGAAGAACGAGGCGGAGTACTGGGCTGTCCGCGACCAACTTCTCGATCAGTACGAAGGCCAGTGGATCGGCTTTGCCGATGGCAGGGTGATCGCGTCGGGCAGCAGTCCCGTGACCGTGCTACACGCAGCCGAGGCGTCGGGGCGGCATCCTTTCTTCATCTGCGTTGGAAGGGAAGAAGAACCGTGCCGCATCCGTCGTGCTACCTTTCCCTGCGACGACAGTTATCACGGTGAAACGCTGCCGTTGACCAGCGTCGAGTTTGGAGATCCTGTTCCGCGGTCCTGCCGGTGAAATCGTCGTCAATCCGTGATGGCGGTTGTGTTCCAACGCCGAACCGGGCGCTGCAGCCGACCGGGGCCGCCATTCCGGTTTCTCGTGACATCGGAGGCGGGATGTGACCGTCACTCATGAAATGCTGCCGATCATCCGCAGACTGCACGACCGGATCTGCGAGCGCGTGGTCCGAGAGTGTGAATCGCAGTCAACCGGCAGGTTATCCGAGGTAGCCAGCGACGAGGAAGGCGACACGATCTTCGCCATTGATCGCGTGAGCGAAGAGGAATTGGTGTCGTTCTTCGAAAACGAACTGACGCTGCAAGAGCCGGTCGTCTTGATTGCTGAAGGTCTGGAGGGCGGGCGGCGGACGCTGCCAACCGGGGCGCGTGAAGAGGATGCGCGATGGCAAGTGATCGTCGATCCTATCGACGGCACGCGGTGTATCATGTACCAGAAACGGAGCGCCTGGATTCTCACGGGCATTGCAGCAAATCGCGGCCCGGATACCAGCCTGGAAGACATCGAACTTGCAGTCCAGACCGAGATTCCGCTTGTGAAACAGCATCTGTTCGATCAACTGTGGGCACTGCGCGGCCAGCCACCGGAAGCCGAGCGAATCAATCGGCTCACGGGCGAACGCAAGGCCCTGCCGCTGTCGCCCTCCCGTGCCAAAGACATCGAACAAGGCTATTTTGTCGTTACTCGCTTCTTTCCCGGTGCACGCGACGTGTTGGCGAAGATCGACGAGGAGGTAATCCGCGCAGTGCTCGGCAGTCCTACCGAAGGCAAGGCGCAGGCTTTCGAAGACCAGTACACCAGCACAGGTGGCCAGTTGTACGGTTTGATCGCAGGGCAAGACCGATTCATCGCCGACCTCCGGCCGCTGCTCGAGGGTGTCTTGGCGGAACGCGGAGAGCCACTCGGCCTGTGCTGTCACCCCTACGATATTTGCACGAAACTGATCGCCGAAGAAGCCGGCGTCATCGTCACCGACGCGACTGGCAACTCGTTGGATTGTCCACTGGATTTGGAAACGAACGTGGCATGGATCGGCTACGCGAACGAGGACATTCGCCGACAGGTCGAGCTTAAGCTTCAAGCGGTGCTCGCGAATCACGGACTCTTGTAGGATTACGGACGAGACCAGCGGCCGAACTTCTGCACGCAGTTGGCCCATCGGGGCTGGTTCCAGCCAAACCGCGCATGGTATGATCAAATCTTGGCGGGTCTCAACGTCGCAACAGGAACGAACCATGAAAGTGACATTGACAGTCCCTGACAACTTGGCATCGGAATTACAATTGCAGTCGATGGACGCCGAAGAGTTGGCGCAGATCTTCGAGCGAGCGTTGCGCCGGGGCAACGGTGCCCAACCCGTTGAGTTCGAGGGGCTAACCGACGTCCTGGAGGCTTTGGCGGAATTGCCAACGCCGGAAGAGGTCCTCGCCCTCCGGCCTTCGCAAGAATTGCAGCAACGAATCAACGCTTTGCTGGAAAAGAACCGGACGGCGGGTTTGTCGTCGGAAGAGGAAGACTGGTGGGAGCAGTACCAGTACATCGAGCACTTGGTGAGGATCGCCAAGGCCAAGGCCGCAACGAAGCTCAAGGCGACGTGAGGCCGCAATGAGTCGGACCTATATCCCCGCCGAAGTGCGTCGATTGGTGAGAGAACGCGCTCGCGAGCGATGTGAGTACTGCCTGATTCCCGAGAGTGCCGTCTTCGTATCTCACGAGGTCGATCACATTGTCGCCGAAAAACACGGTGGAGAAACGGAGACGAATAACCTAGCCTTGTCCTGTGTGCTCTGCAACAAACACAAGGGAAGTGACCTTACGTCAATTGACCCATCTACGAGTGACATCGTTCCATTGTTTCACCCTCGTCGGAATAGTTGGACCGAGCACTTCCACGTTGTCGACGGCCGCATCGAACCACTGACGGCCACTGGACGCGTCACCGCACGGCTCTTGCAGCATAATCATCCAGACCGGATCGAAGAACGTGAACTGCTGCTTGCCGCTGGTCTGATCCAACCACCGGAAGCCTAGCAACTGGAAAGGGAACTGGCTCGGGCGGCGGGGGGATTGCACTGTGCGCAGAATTGAGTCAAATCTGAGTCTCTCGGGGCACGGAGAAAGGAACTATGGCTAAGTCAACAGACAAACGATTTGCGATCGGGGTGGATTATGGGACGAACAGCGTGCGGGCGCTGATCGTCGACGTGGCGGACGGCAGCGAGGTGGCCTCGCACGTCTATGATTATCCGAGCGGCGACGCCGGGATATTGCTCGATCCGAAGGACCCGAATCTGGCTCGGCAAGATCCGGCCGACTATATCGACGGTTTTTACGCGTCCGTCGGCGGGGCCGTAAAGGCTGCGAGCAGGAAACGCGGATTTCGTCCGGAGCTGGTAGTCGGTATCGGTGTCGACACGACCGGTTCAACGCCAATCCCGGTCGACTGCGACGGGATGCCGCTGGCATTGAAACCGGCCTTCAAGAAGAATCTTGCCGCTCACGCCTGGCTCTGGAAAGACCACACGGGCCACGCCGAGGCCGCCGAGATCACCGCACGGGCCGCCCGTGGCCGCGATGGCTATCTGGCCAAGTGCGGCGGGACGTACAGCAGCGAATGGTACTGGTCGAAAATCCTGCACTCGAAACGCACGGCTCCGAAGGTCTTCGATGCGGCCTATGCCTGGGTCGAACTGGCCGACTTTGTGCCGGCATTTCTTACGGGCAACCTCGATCCCGATACATTGCCGCGCGGCATCTGTGCTGCCGGACACAAAGCGATGTATCACGACCAGTGGGGCGGGCTGCCGAGTAAGCGATTTTTGCAGGGACTTGAAACCGGTCTGGCCAAAGTCCGAGACCACTACGGCATGCCCGCCGTGCCGGCGGATCGGAAAGCCGGCGAGTTGACCGCCGAAATCGCTGCAACCGTCGGCTTGCCTCCGGGAATCGCTGTCGCGGTTGGCGCATTCGACGCTCACATGGGCGCCGTCGGTGCCGGCATCAAACCCGGAACGCTGGTCAAGATCATTGGTACAAGCACGTGCGACATGATGGTCGCGCCGATGGACAAGCCTTTGCCGGACATCCCCGGCCTGTGCGGCATTGTGCCCGGTTCCATCATTCCCGGCATGTACGGACTGGAGGCAGGGCAATCGGCCGTAGGCGATATCTTCAACTGGTTCGTGAAGTATCTCGCGCCCGGCGAATACACCGCCAAGGGCGACCCGCACGCCAACCTCACGCGCGCGGCCGACAAGCTAAGTCCCGGCGAGAGTGGCCTCGTGGCGCTGGATTGGAATAACGGCAATCGTACGATTCTGGTCGATCCGCTGCTGTCCGGTTTGCTGATCGGGCAGACGCTGCATACCACGGCGCCGGAGATCTACCGGACACTGGTCGAATCGACGGCGTTTGGAGCGTTGACGATCATCAACCGCTTTGAAGAGTTCGGCGTCAAGGTGAAGGAAGTGGTCAATTGCGGCGGAATTGCCGAGAAGAACCCCTTTGTGATGCAAATCTATGCGGACGTGTGCAATCGGCCGATGAAGATCAGCCGGTCGCCCCAGACGTGCGCTTTGGGTGCTGCCATCTTTGGCGCCGTGGTCGGCGGGGCGTACAAGACGACGGAACAGGCCCAGCGGAAGATGACGGGTGTCAAGTCGACCGTCTACCGACCCAACAAAGGGGCCGCCAAGGTGTATGCGGAACTGTACAAGTTGTACCGTACGCTGCACGATGCCTTTGGCACGAAGCAGTCCGATGGCAAGCTGGACCGTGTGATGAAAGACCTGATCGCCATCCGCGACCGGACCAGGAAGGGCTGACGCCGATGCTCGAACAATTGAAGGTCGAGGTGTGTCAGGCCAACCTGGACCTGGTGGGTCACGGGCTGGTGACGCTGACTTGGGGCAATGCCAGCGGCATCAGCAACGATCGCGAGCGGGTGGTGATCAAGCCAAGCGGCGTTTCTTACGACGACATGAAACCCGAGCACATGGTGGTGGTGGATCTGGATGGCAACGTCGTCGAAGGTGATCTGCGTCCGTCGTCGGACACTCCCAGCCATGTGTTGCTCTATCGCAACTTTGAAAAGATCGGCGGCATCACGCATACCCACAGTTCCCACGCCAGCATGTTTGCCCAAGCCCGCGTCGGGATCAAGTGTTTCGGCACGACGCACGCGGACCATTTCTTCGGTCCGGTTCCGATTACCCGCCCGCTCACTCGGCAGGAAGTCGAGATCGCCTACGAGGCCAATACCGGGCAGGTGATCGTCGAGCGGTTCGCGGAGATGGACCCGTTGGAGATGCCTGCCGTGCTGGTCGCCGGACACGGGCCGTTCGCGTGGGGCAAGAACGCCAGCGATTCAGTCAAGAATGCCGTGGCCTTGGAGGCCGTTGCCGAAATGGCGATTGGCACGATGTCGATTCGCCGCGACGCTCCGGCCCTGGAATCGTACGTCCTTCAGAAACACTATCAGCGCAAACACGGCGCAGACGCATATTACGGTCAGGAAACAAACGGAGACTCATCATGAGCGTGCTCAACGAAAAACCAAAGATCGGCTTCATCCCCGCTAACCGCGGATTCTTCTCTTCGGAACTGGCCGCCAAGATGCGACAGGAGACGATCGCCGCTATGGAGAAGCTGGGCATCGACGTTGTGGTGCCCGGTGATGACCAGACCGAAGTCGGCTGCGTCCAGTCGCTGAAGGAGGCGGAGATTTGCGCCGATTTGTTCCGCGCCGCTGGCGTTCAGGGAATCCTGGTCGGTGCCGTCAATTTCGGCGAGGAACAGTCGGTTGCCTGGACAATCCGCGAAACGGGATTGGACGTGCCCGTGATGATCTTCGGGTGCCAGGAGGAAGAGACGCTGACGATGGACACGCGGCGCCGCGACGCGTTCTGCGGCCTGCTGTCGATCGGCGACGTTCTCCGCCAGATCGACGCCAAGTACACGGTGGCCCGCCGGCCGATCTGCTACCCCAGCGACGAATCGTTCGCCCAGGATCTCGATTGGTTCGTACGCGTCTGCCGTGTTGTGTGCGGGGTGCGCAATGCCCGATACGCGCAACTCGGCGCTCGCCCCGACGCGTTTTGGACCTGCCGTTACAACGAAAAGCAGCTTCAGCGACTCGGGGCAACGGCCGTCACGCTGGATCTGTCCGAAGCCATCGGCGGCGCAACTGCGATCGCCGACGATGATCCGGAGGTCCAGGCGATCGTCGCTTCGATCGGCCAGTACGCGGACGTCTCGGCCGTGAAATCGGAAAGCGTAATCCGCAGCGCCAAACTGGAATTGTTCCTGCGCCGCTTCAAAGAGGAAAACGGAATCGACGCGTTCGGCATCCAGTGCTGGACGTCCATCCAGGCCAACTACGGTGTGTGCAGTTGCACGGCCATGAGCCGGCTCGGCGACGAGGGAGTGCCTTGCGCGTGCGAATCGGACATCATGGGCACGATGTCGATGCACGCGGCCATGCTTGCCAGCGGAAATGCCGCAGGCCTGGCCGACTGGAACAACTTGCACAACGAGGACGACGAACTGGCCAACATCTGGCACTGCGGCGTGTTCCCGGCATCGTTTGCCAAGACGCCGCCCAAGCTGGGCGTTCAAGAGATCATCGCCTCCAGCGGCGCTGCCAAATACGAGGATTCGCAAGGGACCGTCGAGTTCGTTGCCAAGCCCTCGCCGTTGACGTTGTGCCGCATCACGCAGGATCCGGACTGCGGATGGCACGCCGTGGTGGCCGAAGGCGCCTTTGAAGACAATCCTGCCGTGACGTTTGGTGCGTACGGCTGGTGCCGCATCCCGAATCTACAGCGGCTGTATCGCGAGGTGTTGCTGCGCCAGTTCCCACACCACGTAGCCATCACGCAATCGCACGTGGGCAACGTGTTGTGGGAGGCGTTTGGCAACTACCTGGGCATGAACGTATACTACGGCGCACAAGAAACACCAGGGCTTTATACGACCGACCTGCCGTTTTAGTTGGGTAACGCCACTTTGTTGTTCAACACTAGCCCGAAGCGCGAGCGAGGGAACGCGTTGCGGCAAATCCCTCGCTCGCGCTTCGGGCTAGTGATTTCGCGGCGTTCACGCGAAAACTGACACCTACTGATCGACGGTTCCTTAGCACGAACCAGGACGAATCGACCCCGCGACACGAAAAGGACGAACAGATGGAAGCTTTGGACTGGGTAGTAATCGCGTCATATTTTGGTGTGCTGTTGGGTCTCGCTTGGTGGGTCATCAGCAAGAACAAGGACACGGCCGACGACTACTTCCTGGCCGGTCGCAACCTTGGCTGGTTTGTCGTCGGAGCTTCGATCTTTGCGTCGAATATCGGGTCGGAACATTTGGTCGGTTTGGCCGGTTCTGGATGTACCGACGGGGTGGCAATGGCACATTACGAACTGCACGCCTGGTGCTTGCTGGTGCTGGGCTGGGTGCTGGTGCCGTTTTACATGCGATCCCGAGTGTTCACCATGCCCGAGTTCCTGGAACGACGCTTCAATCCTACCAGCCGCTGGGTCCTCTCGGTCATCTCGCTGGTAGCGTATGTGGTAACCAAGATTGCCGTGGGGATTTTTGCCGGCGGCATCGTGTTCTCAGTCTTGTTACCTGATTTGCGGATAGGACCGCTGGACAGTTTCTGGATCGGGTCGATCCTGGTCATCGTCCTGACCGGCGCGTACACGGTGCTGGGTGGCCTGCGTGCCGTGGCGTACACCGAAGCTCTGCAAACCGTCGTTCTGATCCTTGGGTCAATCGCCGTGACGGCGTTCGGGCTTCATGCGATCGGTGGTTGGGCGGGCTTGCGCGAGGCGTGCGGCGGCGAAATGTTCAATCTCTGGAAGCCGCTGGTCCCGGATGGCATGACGGCTACTTGGGCGCCGGTCAAAGAACCGACGCGCATGGCCTGGTACTTCAACGACAATTATCCCTGGCTGAGCATGCTGTTCTGCGCCCCCGTGATTGGCCTCTGGTACTGGTGTACCGACCAATACATCGTCCAGCGGACGTTGGGTGCGCCGAGCGAGACGGAAGCGCGCCGCGGAACGATATGCGCGGCCTTGTTAAAGCTGCTGCCCGTGTTTATTTTCATCATCCCGGGCATGATGTGTTTTGCTCTGGCGTCCAGCGGCAAAGTGGATAGCCTACAGCAAGCGTTGATCGGCCCGGATGGGCAAGTCATGCGGGATGAAGCCCAGAAAGCGTATCCCCTGCTGGTCGCCACCATCCTGCCGCAGGGGGTCCGCGGTCTGGTGGTCGCCGGACTGCTGGCGGCTTTGATGAGTTCCCTGGCGGGTGTGTTCAATGCCTCAGCGACCTTGTTCACCATGGACTTCTATTCCAAGATTCGGCCCAACGTCTCCCAGCACCAACTGGTCTGGATCGGCCGCGTCGCGACGGCCGTAATGGTGCTGATCGGGCTGGCATGGATCCCCGTGATCCAAGGTGGGAAAGGTCTATACGACTATCTTCAAGGCGTCCAGGCGTACCTGGCCCCGCCGATCTTCGTGGTCTTCTTCATGGGTGTCTTCTGGAAACGGCTGAATGCACCCGGGTGTCTGGCGGCCCTGATCATCGGATTCCTGATGGGCCTGTTCCGTTTGGCGGTAGATACGCCGCCCAAGCTGATCGAAGGTTTCAAGTACGAACCGAACTCGTTCCTCTGGATCGTCAACAGCATGTTCTTCCAGTACTACAGCATCCTGATCCTGATCGTCTGTGGTGCCGTGATGGTCGTTGTCAGCTACCTCACGCGCGAGCCGGACTACGAGAAGATCAGCGGACTCACCTACGGCACGACGAGCGAGAAGGACAGGCTGCAGTCGAGAAGCAGTTGGAGCCGTGGCGACGTAGCGGCGTCGATCGCTGTCCTGGTGGCGATTCTCGCAGCATACGTTTACTTCCGCGGGTGATCGCCATGCGGCGACAGCCTCTGCGTGAAGCGGCGGGCCAACACCGAAGCGATACAAGAAACGCCGCGTAGTTGGACAGCGCCACTTCGACGCATTTTCCGCGAATTTACTAGCCCGACGCGCCAGCGAGGGATTTGCCGCAACATGTTCCCTCGCTTGCGATTCGGGCTTGTGTGAAACAACAGACTGGTCCTGGCCACTAGCGACCGTCCATGCACACCACCTTCCCGTCCACCGTAGTCATGTACACCCGGTTTTCAGTAACGGCCATGCCGTCCCAGACCGGTGGGGCGGGTAGATCGACTTGGAAGACTGCTTCTCCTTCGTCGGCTGACAACGCCATCAAAACGGCGCCGCCGTCACCTTTGTAGGCGGCGTCTTGTTGGACTTTTGCCGCCTTCACATCACCAGCAAACGGCCGATTGTACGCCTCGTCCTCATCAAGGACGTCGGGCGGCCCGGCTACCAGCAATTTCCCACCGGCAAGTGCCATGGCTCGCACGTGCAAGGGCGGATGTGTGACGGACCAGTGCAGGTTCGGCGCAAGACGTTGCTTTGTCGGCGTCTGGCGGGTGACTTGGCGGTTGAACACCGCGTCGCGACCCACCTTGTTACTCCACTGTTTGACACTGGCGATCGCCTCCTCGTCCGCTTGCTTTGCCGCACAGAACAGGTGGTTTTCCAGAACGTGGGTCCAAACAAAGAGCCCCGGCTCGCGGCCAAATCCGTAAACCCGTTCGCCGTCGAAAACCATCATCCGGCCCGCCGGTGCATACCGTCCCGCGCGGAACCACCAGTTGCAGCCTGACGAGAACGCCTTGCCGTACACCCAGTAGGACCGGTGCCAGGCGTCGTCGTCCAGAAACCCGGTGGGCGAAAACAGATGCGCCCCTTCGCCAATTTGCATCGTCGCACGTTCGAGCGGATCGGCAGCAGGATCCAACGTCTGCAGCCGGTTGCCTTGCGTATCAAACGCCTGGGACAGCATGTAGATCATGCTGCCATCGCTGGAGAGAATGTCGGTAGAGGCCACCGGCATGTTCAGCGTCTGGACATCCTGCTGAGGGTTCTTCTGATCGTACAGCGTCCTTTCGATAAGCACCTGTCCCGTCGCTACGTCCAAACAGTAGAAGCTCAATCCGCCATCGAGCATCGTCGACCGGCCCGCCACGCAATACGCCTTGCCGTCGCGTACCAGAACGCTGCCGTGCACCGGCCAGACGGATTCCAACCGGCCGTAGGAGACCAGTCTCATGTCCCGCGGGGCGGCGGCGAATCGCCAGACCAATGCACCGTCCGATGCACGGAGACAGTACACCCGGCCGTCTGCCGCACCGAAAATCACTCGACCGCGATACACAGTGGGAGGCGAGTCCACTCGGCCGCCGACCGTAAACGTCCAGACAGTCTTACCGTCGTTGGCGTTTAGAGCATGAACCGTGTGTGTGTCCTGCGAAGCAACATACACCTGGCCGCCGGCGACGACCGGTGCAGTCAATCGGCCGGGCAGGTCCACTCGCCATCGATCCGACAGCGGCAACTCCACGGACGCATCGGTCGCCCCGCTCCGAGCCGCGTTGCCACGATAGGTGGGCCAGTCATGGGGATTGTCGAGTAGCGATTTCCGATTGCCGATTTGGCTGTATGCCGGACCTTTTGTCAACCGGCTCTCGGCGGGCGCGATTTCGGAGAAGGTGCGCTGCGAAGCGGGCGCCAGCGCGCTTACGCCTCGCAATTTCGATTCCAGGTAGCACGCGCAGGGATGAGGCGGAGCGTAGACCAGACCGTTCGACGGAACGATGCCGTATGTGCAAGCGCCACGTACCCAGTGGTGTGTCTCCCAGTTCTGGTTGCGCACATCCACAAACTCGATACCTGTGCGAGAAGTAAGTATGTACTTGTCCGTCGCTTTGGCTCGGTAGCAGCGATGGTGGAACCAATACGTCTTGACGTCGGGCGTGAATTCCCGTTTTACCTCGCCAGTATTCGGATCTCGGCCGGTGAACACGCCGGAGTGTTGCCCGCCGGCAATCTTGCCGCACCAGACCAGGCCGTCCACCACCATCAGATCCTCAGGCGATCCGGCGTGCCCCGCGGGATAGTGCGGGGCTTGCCATAACAAATTGCCATCCTTCTTGGACACGGCGAATATTCTCCTCTGGCGTCTGCCGTCGGCGAACAGAACGACGTCGCCATAAGCCACCAGCGTTGGGCCGTACACGTAGCCCATACTCTCCCGCGGGGCAACCGGTTCCGACTGCCACCGTTTCTCGCCGGTGGTCCGATCCAGGCAAACGATGCCAGTCCAGTCGTGGAAATACACGTTCTGGCCGTCCGCCGCGAGGGTCAGTGGTTCGATCGGAAAATCGGCCTTCCATTGGACTTTGCCCGTTTTGGCATCCAGCGAAATGATGTGGCGAGTTTCAGGCTTCAGCAGGTAGCCTTCCGAATCCTTCATCGTCCGGTTCTTCTCGTCCCAGCAGATCATCAGTTTGGGATAGTAATCTTTGGGATTCATCGACCGGTCGCCTCTCAGCAGAATGAGCGAGCCGTCGGCGTGCAGGATTTCTTCCGTGAAATCGGTGCCCGCGTAGGTGTCCAGGACATCTCCCGTGGCGGCGTCCAATCGGCTAACCGGGGCCTCTAATCCCAAAGTCACGTAGACGGAATCGCCGACAGCGACCAATCGTCTCGGAGGCTGTGCAGGCCCGTCCTTCAGCGGCCAGAGGTGGTTGAACCACGATTCGATGGGGCGTTCCCAGAGGACGATACCGTTGAATGCATCTCGCGCCCTCAACCGCCACTTGGCGGGCAGTTGGATCGAAGCACGGCTTCCCATGTCCATGATCGAAAATAGACGGCCCTGCGCGGAGACCATCGCTGCGACACTGGACGTGTATTCATGATGCCGCGAGTACTGGGGCCCTCCGTCCCACTGAAGGTGACGCAATGGACCGATGGCCGTGTCGTGTGCCACGGCATTGTTGGTTGCGTCGTGCATGTAGTGAGTCCATTCGTCGATGTTGTCCGGTCGCGGCTTAGTCCATTTGCGATTTTCGATTGGCGATTGCCGATTGAGGAAAAGGGCGACGCCACCTGGGCACAGTACTCGTAGTTGTTCGTCTCGGCTGACGGACGTTGGCTCGCTAATAACCAGCAGATTCACCGAGTTGTCGATGTAGGGCAGCGTGCCGCCTGTCCACAGGTCAACGGACACGGGGCCGTACCGCCCGTTCTTTCCGAGGGTCTGCCGCACCTTCTCCAGATCCTGCGTCGAGTGTGCCAAGCCATGGACCAGGTAGGCGTCGCTCGCGCGAAGCGATGCGGTCACCTGTCCGTCACCGCAGTTGACGTGGACCACAAGCCCGCCTTTGACTCCACTGGTCGAGAGTATCTTCTGAGCAATTTCAGCCGGCTCGGCAGCCATCGTACTACCCGAGGAGCAGATCGCTGGCATTTGCAGAAACGCTAACACGCATAGAACGCCAATCGTCTTCATCTTCAGTCTCCTAAACATATGATATTTCGTTTCCGCCGTTTAACCCGAAGCCGAAGGCGCTGGCGGGAAGCGGGGTAGACCGTCCACTCGCGGCGCCCGCCATCGCCCTCGGCTTCGGGTAAAACTAGTGTAGCCAATGATAACGGAACTCCTTTGCGTTGGCCAAGTGCGTATGGGACAGGGAACCGTCACTCGCGATTAGCTTGACGCGTCGTTCGTATTTGATAGTCTAACCCCGGTCCTCTGACCAGTTGCGTGGCAGAGATGCGATCGACCACGTTGTAGGCAACCAATTGATACATTCAGCGGGTCTGTAAAGGTGAACACAAAGACGTCTCTGACAATCGTGATTTTGATAATGGCCGGCGTGACGGCGCGTGGGGCCGATCGTTCGCCAAACATCGTTATTCTTCTGGCGGACGACTTGGGATGGACTGGCGTGGGCTGCTTTGGCAGCGATCTGCACGAGACTCCCAACATCGACCGGCTCGCAGCGGAGGGCATGAAGTTCTCTGATGCCTATTCGGCCTGCACCGTCTGTTCACCGACACGGGCGTCGATCATGACGGGCAAGTACCCAGCCCGAATCCACTTGACTGACTTCATCGCGGGACAGAATCGTCCATTCGAGAAGTTGAGGATTCCGGAATGGACGAAGTATATGAGATTGGAGGAAGTCACTATCGCCGAAGCGCTGAAAGCCGCCGGTTATGCCACGGCGCACGTCGGTAAATGGCACCTTGAACCACGGCAACCGCCAGCCGGTTACGCCGTCGATCAATTCAAGCCAACCGCACACGGATTCGATGTGTCGATTGGCAGGCCGACAGGCACACGGGGCTTCTTCTTGCCGCCGGACTTCGAACGCACCGACGGTAGCAAGGGTGGCTATCTGACGGACTACCTGACTGACGAAGCGGTGGCAACGATCGAGCGTTTCAAGGATGGCCCTTTCTTCCTGTATCTCGCCTACTTCACTCCGCACACACCCATCCAGGGCAAGGAGGATCTGGTCGAATACTACACGAAGAAACTGCAAGGAGAGTCCGACGCCCGCCATCGCAATCCGACCTATGCGGCGATGATCCACAGTCTGGACGAGAGCGTCGGGCGGGTTGCAGCCACACTGGAGGAACTGGGCCTTTCGAGAGACACCCTCATCGTCTTCACGTCGGACAACGGAGGATTGACGCAACGATATGGCAAGATCGACGGGATAGCCGACAACTACCCATTGCGCCGCGGAAAAGGCTCGGCGTATGAAGGTGGAGTCCGCGTTCCCATGATCGCTCGCTGGCCGGGAGTGATCCAACCCGGCAGCCAATGTGCCGAGCCGGTCATGACGACCGACCTTTACCCGACGGCGTTGGACGTCGCCGGCGCATCGGGCAACGCGCGGCACAACGCCAGGGTGGACGGGGTCAGTCTGGTGAAGCTCCTTCATGACCCGTGCGCGAAGCTTGATCGCAACGCACTCTACTGGCATTATCCACACTACCACGCGGGCGGCGATGCGCCGTACAGCGCGGTTCGTAGCGGCGATTGGAGACTGATCGAGTTTCACGACGACACGCCGGCCGGCCTCTACAATCTCAGCACTGATATTGAAGAACGGAACAATCTGGCTGCTACGCGTCCTGACAAGCTCAAGGAACTTAGCACCAAGCTACATGCATGGCGAGAAACGGTGGGAGCTCAGATGCCAAGCAAGAACCCTGACTTTGACCCCGCAAGAGCAGGCAAGCCCGCGCCTCGCAGACGGAAGCGATGAACATAGAAGCTATTGAAGAGGGATGAGCGATGGTCGAAAAAGATCCCGAGTTGACGCCAACGGACAGCAACGACAAATCGGCGGGGATTCTGGTACGGGTGCTGAATCGTGTCGAGAGGGTGGGGAACAAACTGCCCGATCCCGCAGTGCTTTTTTTGATCGGGATGGTGGCCACTTGGATTCTCTCGGGATTGCTTTCCAGGAACACGTTCACGGAAATCGATCCGCGCACTGGGAACCCTCTCGAAGTCGTGAATCTGTTGTCGCTCACCTATTTCGCCAAGTTCCTGTCCGAGATGGTGAAGGAGTTCGTCGAGTTCCCGCCGCTGGGCGTAGTGCTGGTCGCGCTGCTGGGTGTCGGCGTGGCCGAGCATTCGGGATTCATCAACGCCTGTCTGAAGAGCTTACTGAAACTCACTCCGAAGAAGCTGCTCACACCGATGTTGCTTCTGGTAGCGATCGTCAGCCACACTGCGGCCGATGCCGGCTACGTGCTGGTGATCCCCATCGGCGGCGTGATCTTCTATGCAGCGGGCAGGCATCCGTTGGCGGGGATTGCGGCAGCTTTTGCGGGAGTGTCAGGTGGATTCAGCGCCAACTTCATCCCGTCCGGAATCGATCCTCTGCTCTCGGGCATCACTCAGCCCGCCGCGATGCTGATCGATGCCGAGCGAGCGGTCAATCCACTGTGCAACATCCTCTTCACAGGCATATCTTCCGTTTTGATCATCGCCGTGGGCTGGTTTCTGACGGACGTCATCGTCGAACCGCGTTTGCGCGGGACGAAAGTCGACGGCGATCCCGAAGAGATGCCGCAGATGGAAGCGCTCTCCCGACGTGACAAGATCGGAATGTGGTGCGGCTTGGCGACCATTCTGATTGCAGTTCTCTTACTCGTGTGTTGGGCCCTGCCCGCAAACTCCGCTTTGCGGGCCGAAGATGGTTCGTTGACTTCCTATAGACCTCCGGCGCCGCTGATGCATGCCATTGTCCCCTTGATCTTCCTGCTATTTGTGCTGCCCGGCGTAGTTCACGGGTTTGTGTCGGGCAAGTTCAAGTCGCACCGTGCCGTGATCAAGGGGATGACCCATTCCATGGAAACGATGGGGTATTACCTGGTATTGGTTTTCTTCGCCGCGCTGTTCATTGCGGCGTTTCGCGACTCGAATATCGGGGTGCTGATCGCCATCAAGGGTGCGACGTTTCTCAGGGAGTCGGGCGCACCGCCTGCGGTGACGATCGTGGGAGTCATCCTGCTGGTCGCGATGGTGAACCTGCTGGTCGGATCGGCCTCGGCCAAGTGGGCCATGTTGGCGCCCATCTTCGTCCCCATGCTGATGCTAGTCGGCCTGTCGCCCGAGTTGACCCAAGCGGCCTATCGTGTTGGCGATTCATGTACCAACATCATCACGCCCATGATGCCCTACTTCCCGCTGGTGGTTGTGTTCTGCCAACGATACGTCAAGGACACAGGGATCGGCACGGTCACCGCCATGATGCTTCCCTACTCGGTGGTGCTTCTGGTGACCTGGAGTCTGTTCCTGCTGGCGTATTGGTTGCTCGGTTTTCCACTAGGTCTCCAGGCCCCCTACACGTACGTACCAGCCGGCGGTTAAGGGGCCGGCACTCGTCACGACTCGTTCCGGCTGGTGAAGGGCAATTCGAAGCTGCCGTAAATGGTCCGTTTGGCCCAATTGGAACGGTGGTACGACTGAATCAGTTGAGCGGCAGCCCATCGCGAACTACGCTTGTAGGATTAAGGTCGCGTGCTAACTGACTAGCCCTTGGCCGAATCCCGTATCTCGTATCCCGTAGGAACACAATCCATGCTCAACCGCCAATCCACGTTCATCCGCATCGTGACGTTCGCACAGATACTGGTATTCTTCTCTGCCGCTTCCGCGCAGACGAAGCTGCTTCGTTTTCCCGACATCCACGGCGATCAGGTTGTATTCTGCTGCGGTGGCGATCTGTGGCGGGCGCCGGCCGATGGCGGGGTGGCCACGCGAGTGACGGCCCATCCCGGGCAAGAGTTGTTCCCTAAGTTTTCGCCGGACGGGAAGTGGATCGCCTTCACGGGACAGTACGATGGCGACGAGCAGGTGTACGTCGTGCCGGCCAGCGGTGGTGTACCCAAACAGCTCACCTACTATCCGGCTCGAGGCCCTCTGGCACCGCGCTGGGGATACGACCATCAGGTCTACGGCTGGACCCCCGACGGCCGCGCTGTACTGTTTCTATCCTGGCGGGATCGCAACGGCGGCACGGTCAATACTTCACTCTACACAGTGCTGGCGGAGGGCGGGCTGCCGGTGAAGCTGCCCGTGCCCACGGCGGGCGCAGGCGACTTTTCGCCGGATGGAGAACGGATCGTCTACAGCCCGCTGTTCCGCGACTTCCGTACCTGGAAACGTTACCAGGGCGGCTGGGCTCAGAATTTGTATTTCTTCGATTTGAAAACACACGACCGGCAGCCGGTCGCGCACAGTGAACGCACCGAACGCGACCCGATGTGGATCGGCGATGCTATCTACTTCGTGTCGGATCGAACCGGCACGCTGAATCTCTTCAAGTACGAACAGGCAGCGGACCAGGTAACGCAGATCACGCGGCACAAGCGCTGGGATGTACGCTGGGCCAGTTCCGACAATCGCCGGAGGATTGTCTATGAACTCAACAGCGAACTGCAGATTCACGACGTCACGACCGGCAAGGACAGGAAGATATCGATTACCGTTCCCCACGACGGCCTGGCCATGCGACCGTCGCGCTACTCGGCGGCAAAGAACATCGAAGATTTCGAGCTTAGCCCCAAGGGCGAGCGGGCTCTGTTTGTCGCCCGCGGTGATGTCTTCACCGTGCCCATCGAGAAAGGCCCCACCCGCAATTTGACGAACTCCTCCGGCGCCCACGACAAATGGGCCCGCTGGTCGCCCGATGGCGCCACGATTGCTTTTATATCCGACCGCAGTGGCGAGGACCAGGTCTACGTGATCAACCAGGACGGTACAGGCAAGCCCAAACAACTGACAACGCAGTTCAAGGGAATGCTCTATGCTCCCGAGTGGTCGCCGGACGGGAAACGTCTGGCCTTCTCGGACAAGGACGGCAAACTGTACGTCCTGACGATCAAGGACAAAAGCGTGATTGAGGTTGCTGACGAGAAGCGCGGCTCGTTGCGCGACTACGCCTGGTCGCCCAACGGCGGCCATTTGGCGTTTTCGTTACGCGACGTATCGTGGTTCAGTTCGCTCTACATCTGGAGCGTATCGGATGCCAAGCTGCGCCGGATCACCGGACCCCACGCCGACGAATACGGCCCGGCCTGGGATCCCGAAGGCAAGTACCTGTTCTACCGGGCTGCGCGGCAGTTCGCACCGCAGATCAGCTCCGTGGAATGGAACTTCGCCGGCAACCGCCAAGTGGGGGTCTTTGCACTTGCGCTCCGAAAGGACGTGACGAACCCCTTTGCACCACAGAGCGACGAAGTGACGGTCGCCGAGGAGAAAGGCAATGAGAAATCGGAAGGGGACGCGACGTCCAAGCAGGAAGCCGACGGAAAGCATGATTCGAATGATTCCGAAGATGGTGAGGACTCGAAGGAAGGCCAAAAGGAAGAGGAACCGGATTGCGTGAAGATCGACTTCGAGGGGCTTGCCGACCGCGTGATTCGGGTCCCGGTCGAGGCCGAGAATCGGAGCGGGCTATCGGCCGTCAAAGGGATGCTATTGTTCGTCGACCGGGGCGCTTCGTTCTACGGCCGCGATAGCTATGCCAAGCCGGCACTGAAGATCTTCGATATGAAGGGCCGCGAAGTCACTACACTGGCTGAAGAGGTCGGTAGCTATGCCCTCGCGCACGATGGCTCCAAGGTACTCGTCCGCCAGAAGGACGCATATCACTTGATGGACGTGAACCCGAAATCGAAGGAGAAGAAAACGATTTCGACCAAGGACCTGATGGTCGATCGAGTGCCAGCCGAGGAATGGGCTCAGATCTTCGATGAGGTATGGCGCCGCTTCCGAGACTTTTTCTACGTGCGGAATATGCACGGCTACGACTGGGAAGCGATCGGCAAACGATATCGGGCCTGGCTGCCCCACGTGACTCACCGCAGCGACCTGAACTATGTGATCAGCGAGATGATCGCCGAACTGAACGTGGGCCACGCTTACATCCAGGGCGGTGATTTCGAGATTCCCGATCGCCCCAAGGTCGGCCTGCCCGGCGCCCGCTTCGAGCTGGACGAAAAGAGTGGCCGCTATCGTATCGCCAAGATCTTCCGAGGCGAGAATGAAGAACCGAAGTATCGAGCGCCGCTGACCGAGGTCGGAGTCACGGTTTCCGTGGGCAAGTACGTGTTGGCTATCAACGGCGAGCAGCTCAAGGGCAATGACAATCCCTATCGCCTGCTGCGTCACAAAACGGATCCGGTAACGCTGACGGTCAACGACAAGCCGACCCTCAAAGGTGCTCGTGACGTCTCGTGCCGTCCGGTGTACAGCGAGGCATCGCTGATATACCTGGACTGGGTCAAGGACAACCTGGGAAAGGTGACCAAGTCCACCAAGGGACGGGTCGCGTACCTTCACCTACCCGACATGGGCGCCGACGGCATTTATGAGTTCATCAAATGGTTCTATCCCCAAATCCGTAAAGAGGGATTGATTGTGGACGTACGGTCGAACGGAGGCGGCAACGTGTCGCAGTGGATTATCGAGCGGTTAGACAACAAACTGCTGGGCACCCGGTTCGGCAGCACCAGCGACGACCCGGGCACGTATCCCGCGGCGGTTTTCCACGGCCACATGGTTTGCATCTTGAACGAGACCTCGGCCTCCGACGGCGACATCTTCCCCTACCGTTTCCGTCAGAGTGGTTTGGGCCCGCTGATCGGCAAACGGTCGTGGGGCGGCGTGGTGGGCATCTCCAGCCGCGGGCCCCTGTTGGATGGCGGTCAGGTTTACGTTCCTTTGTCGGCCACCAACGCTCCGGACGGCCGTTGGATCATCGAAGGCCACGGCGTCGATCCCGACATCGAAGTCCAGAACGAACCGAAATCCGTCCTTCAAGGCCGCGATTCCCAACTCGAACGGGCAATCAAAGAAGTGATGAAGCGGATCAAGAAGGACCCCAAACGCCTGCCCGACCGGCCGGCTGATCCAGTGAAAACAAAGTAGCGGGCTCCTTGTTGGGTTCGTGGGACGTAGGAGGCGCTTTCACGGCCTAGATCGTGCCTTCGTCAATGTGGGGCACGTTTCTAACGTGCCGTTCCTTACCAAATCCCAGGGATCGGCACGTTAGAAACGTGCCCCACGTACTAACACCGCTGGCATTTCGCGAGGTTATGAATCAAGCCCAGGTTTCACCAGACCGCGGATCAACAGGCGTCTTCGGCGTCAGTGATCTTCCCCACGCGGCGTTCGTGGCGGCCGCCTTCGAATTCCGTGGTCAGCCAGATATCGATCAGACGGTCCAGGTTTCGTTCACCTAACAAGTCGCCCGACAGGCACAGAACGTTGGCGTTGTTGTGACGCCGACTCATTTCCGCCAGGACCTCATCATACACCGCCGCAGCCCGCACGCCTTTGAACTTGTTGGCGGCAATCGCCATGCCTATTCCGGTACCGCAGATTAAGATCCCCCGGTCGACATCGCCGTTGGAGACGCTTCGGCCTACCGCAAACGCCACGTCGGGATAGTCGATACTCGGATTATCGTCACCTGCGACCGTCACCTCGTGTCCCAATTGCTGCAGCAGTTGCAGTAGTTTGGCTTTCACATGGTGGCCCCGGTGATCGCTGCCAATCGCAATTCGCATAATACTATTCTCGAATCGTGTCCCTGAACTTCGGGATGCTCTCCCAGTCAATGTCTTCCATCCAATCCCGTAAATGAGCGTCCATTTGGTCCGCGCAGTGAACGTACAGCCCAACGGCTCCGCCAATGGGATCCGATATCTCGCCGCCGTCGCGGCACAGCAGCGACGTCTTGCCCGCTGCATCAGGCCATTGGGCCACGATGGTGTCTCGATGCCCACTGGTCATGGTCAGAATCAGGTCTGCGTGCCCAACCAGCGAGTCGGACACGCACTGCGTCTCGTGCTCCGAGAGGTCCAGCGATCGTTGATTCATCGCCTGGGCGGCTTCGGCGGAGGCCCTGCCCCCGGAGGCGGCCGCAACGCCCGCCGAGGCAACCATGACGCCGTGGTCTTCCACTTCGTCCACCGGACAAGACAGCTTATCCGCGATTCGCTTCTCGAACAATACTTGCCCCATCGGGCTACGACAGGTGTTGCCCGTGCAAACCAATAGCACGATCAGGCTGGCCGATCGCCGCAAGGCCGATTCGGACAAAGCGCCATGCCGCAGAATCTCCACTTGGTTACCGACGACGCGTACAACGGTCGACGGTTGACCATATTTGGCGCGCCCATCACTTATGACCAACTCGAGATGGTCGCCCAGGGCCTTCACTACATCTTCCGCACAGACCGTATCCGCCTGTCCGGAACGATTAGCGCTGGTCAGCACCAACGGGCCGTCCAGCGATTGCATTGCAGACAGAATGTACCGGTGGTCCGGCATGCGCAATCCAATCGTTCCAGCGGGCGAAACCGCCTGGCGCACGCTTGTGGGCAATCTGACGGAGAGGCCGTCGGCGGGGACATCAGCGACCACTAGCGTAAGGGGACCAGGCCAACAGCGTCGGGCAAGTCGGCCCGCCACTGCCGATACACGTGCACAATGATCGAGTGTCTCGTCGGCATGACGCACTGCCAGCGTCAGCGGATTCCCCGGCGCTCGGCCTTTCGCCGCAAGCAATTTTGCCACCGCCGATTCGTCCAACGCGTTGGCGGCAACTCCATACACCGTCTCGGTGGGAAAAGCCACAAGCCCGCCATTCGCCAGAGCCTGCACCGCGCGGTGCACTGCCTCGCGCTCCTCATCGGCGCAAGCTGGTTCGACTACGATGGCTGGCATGGATACCCAACACAGGGAAGAGAATCGCTCAGCGTGTCGCAACTCATCCGCAGAAATGGGCGGCGGGCGCGTCGCCAAAGCAGTAACGGCTCTATTGGTAACGACTTACAACAACGACGCGGTCCCGTATTCCGCTCCCGCGTCCTTGGCCTAAACCGTTACTATAGAGGTCCTTGCGCTCGCTGGTCAAGTGGGCGAACGTCGTGGCTGGATTCGCGATAATTCAGGTGGATTTCCGTTCGCAGTCGTAATCCTTGCGAGTCCAGTTACTAACGTGGTCCTGCACCGGTCGGAGGCATCGAGGCGGTCTCTTCGCGTCGTAGTCCCATCGCTTCGTAGATCCGCCGGTCGGACAGGCTGTCGGCCACCAAATGAACGCCGTCGAAGTCGTGATCGCTACTGTGGGGACTCGGCACGGCGACCGTATAGGCACCGGCCGCCACGGCTGCTCGGCAACCGTTCTCGCTGTCCTCCAGCACCAGCAACTGGACGGGCTTCAGGCCAAAGCGTTCGGCCGCCTTTAGATAAATCTCGGGGTGTGGCTTTCCTTGGCGGACATCCTCCGAGGTCAGCAAGAATTGAAATCGCGGTTCAAGGTCGAAATGGCCGAGCACTTTTCGTGCAAAAGACCGGCTGCTGCCGGTTGCGATCGCTTTGGGGATGGACGCCGCCTCCAATGCATTGAGCAACTCCCAAAGACCCTCCAATGGGGCGAGGCGCGGTCCGAGCATCTCATCGAGAATTACGTCCGACTCGCACCACAGTTGTTCGGCCGTCGCGTCCAGGTTATGGAAGTCGATCATGACCTGTAGCGCCAAATCAGAAGGCAACCCCATCACCTTGCGCTTCAGGTAGGCCGTGAACTCTTTGCCCCGTCGTTGGAGAATGATGGCGCCGGCTTCATCGTACAGGTCCTCGGTGTTGAACATCAAACCGTCCAGATCGAAAGCGACGGCACGGGGAAGCGGAGGATCGGACATAGATTGGTTGTGTGCTATTTCCGTTGCAGACCAATCACACAGATATCGTCGCTCTGCGGGCGGTCTTCTGTGAACTGTCTCATGTCGGACAAGAGTGAATCGCAGAGCTCGTCGATCCGTTCCGGACCCGTGCGGATGGCCTGTCGAACTCGGTCCACGCCGTAGAGCTTCTCCTTGGAGTTCATGGCTTCGTTAATTCCATCCGTGTAGATCAGCAAGGAATCGCCCGGCTGAAGCGAAGTCGTGTACAGGTCGTACTCGATCGATTCGTCGCATCCGAGAGGCAAACCGATCTCGTCGTCGCCCAACTCCTCCATATTGCCGGTCTGGGCGTTTCGGCGGATGATCGGTTTGTGCCCGGCGTTGACGATCGCCACTTCGTTCTTGCTGGGATCAAGGACGCAAAGAACGAAGGTCACGAACCAGGGATCGTTTTCCGGTCTGGAGAACTCTCGATTCAGAGCCTCGATGGCTCGGCGCGGATCGCCTTCCGTAACCAGCCGGTATCGGACTTCGCTGCAAAGACGTGCCATGACCAAGGCCGCTGAAATCCCTTTTCCCGATACATCGCCCAAGGTTATTGCCACTCGTCCGTCGGGCAAAGGAACATAGCCGTAATAATCGCCTCCGACTTCTTCCGCGGAACTGTAATAGTCGAAAAAGCGATAACCGGGCACATTCGGACGAGACTGCGGGAGGAAGTGCAATTGCACCTCCTTTGCGGTCGCCAATTCTCGGTTCCGTCGATCCAGACGCAATTGGGCTTCGTGGGCGTGAGCGTATTCCAGCGCCTGCCCGGCCGTGGCGGCAACGCTGATCAAGACTTCCAAGTCATCTTCGTGGAAATGCTCGTACGGATCGTTCGTGTCGACGTAGATAATCCCCAGTGGCTTCTGCATTGGCCCCAACAACGGTGCGCACATCATCGAGCGGATCGGGAAATCAAGTACCGATTCGCTGATGTTATATTCGTCGTCGTCGATTCCGTCGGCGCTCAGGATTGCGTCCGCCTGCGACATGACGCGGTTGGCGACGGTGTGGCTGATGGGCCCCAAAGCGGACGAGGCAAGCGTGCCTTCTTCCTTCTGCTTCTGAGCCTTGACCTGCAACTGCCCCGTGTCGGCGTCCGGGAAGAGGACGTAAGCGCGGTCGGACTGGGGAAAGACGGTAAATAGACCGTTTAGAATCTTCGGCAGCACCTCGTCGATGTCCAGGGTGCTGCCTAACGCCTTGTTGATGTCCAAGACCGTCCGCAGCTTCTCGTAGACGTTTACGCCCACGTTTCGCGCCGGAGGGCTAACCGCACCGGTGACTTTGTCAGGCCGATCCGTCTTGACGGAATCCGTCTCGGTCTTTGTGCCAGGAGCGCCTATTTCCACGGTCTCCGGCTTGCCGCTACGGATCTCTACGCCGTCTTGATCCGCCATCTCTCGGAAGAGCATCGAAACGTTGTAGATGCGAATAAGATCCTGATCCTTCAGCGCTGTCCGCTGGCGAACTCGCTTGCCGTTTAGAAACGTGCCGTTCGTGCTGTTCATGTCCTCGATGAAATGAGTGCCGCCGGATTGAACGATGCGCGTGTGTTGCCGAGAAACGTTTTTCTGTGGGAGGACAATATCGCAATACGGCAATCGGCCCACGACCATTTCATCGCGATCGACTTGAAATACCTCACCCTTGTTTGGGCCGTCGAGCACTTCGAGTGTGTGCATGAGCAGTGTCTCCTTCTCAGCCACGAGCGCGGAGTTCGCTTGAGGCGGTCGCCTGGACCGTCGATTGCGGCACCCGCCTCGCCGAGGCCAGAGGGATCGCCAACACGTTGTCGCGGCCCATGGGCGGTCGCTCGTCAATCCTGATCGGACGCGTTCGCACTCCCACGTCCAGGCTTAGGACGAGCGGCAGTTGGTTTCGTACCGTGGCGTGAGCTTCCAGCTTGCGAATCTGCCGAAAAAGGCAAGCTGGAAGCTTACCCCACGGGTAAATCCTCATCTGCCGCGGGCCTAGAGACATCGCCGAAGCCGCTTCTGCGAACCCGGCAGACCGGGATTGATTGTCGTCCACGCGCCAGCCAATGGCGCTTCGTCGGACCACAGACTCCATTCCAATATCCGAAAGAGGCAGGCAACTTGCAAGCTCGTGCGCGGGTGCAGGCTGGGAGAGGTGGGGAATCTCAAGTTGCCGGCGGAGCAACGACATTGGCGGCGCAGGCGGGAGGTTAGCTAAACCATCCCTTCTTTCCAAATGCAGTCAACGCCTCCTCTTCTGACTTGTAAATGCTGAATACCTTATTCAGACGCGTGATCTCGAAAACTTCCATGATGCTGGGAGAGATATTGCAAAGCTTGATCTTCGTGTTGTTGGCCTTGCACTTCTTGTTCAGAAGCACGATCTTCCCAATCATGGCTGAAGACATAAATGTCACGCCCTGAAAATTCAGCAGCATCTTTGCGTCCGTGTCGTCCGCCAACTCCAACAACTCGCGGCCAATTTGCGCAATAACGACGTCGGAGAGGATTTTCGGAGACGTGAACTGGACGACAAGAACATCGTCCTTCTGTTGCGATAACAACTCAGGCATGCGCGAGACCTCCGAAGACCTCGAAAA
>JADHUC010000134.1 GCA_016784735.1 Pirellulaceae bacterium
ATCTGGTGCATGAACGAGGGCGAGTCCCCTTCGGAGCGGAACGCCCCATCGCGAGACTCGTAGATGGCACACAGTCGGCCGTGCTTCTTGAGAATGTGCTCCTCCATCCAAGACTTCTCGAAGAAACGCTTCTGCGGTTCGGGAATGATCCGATCCCAGCGGTAAGCGATACACGCGAACTGCCGGAAGCTGCCTAACACTTGAAGCTTCGGCCAATTCGGCTGAATGTAATCGCGGAAGGTCTTATCCTGGTCGAGGATGATGTAGATGATCGCCTTGTTGGATACCTTTTCCATTTGATCGGGATGCTGGTGCTGGATCTTCCACAGCGCGCGAGCGATGGTATTGGTGCCGCCCCAGACTTGGAGATAGACCAGACCGGGCTCGTCGTCCAATAGCACTTCGACAATCCGATCCGAACCGGGCGTGTCCTGGATCATGTCCCCGACGTTGACCACGTTGCCGGTATAGACGAGCTTTCGAAGTGCATCGGCCGTGGGGAATCCTTCGTCATGCTGCGACAGATTCGGGTACGCTTCTTCGTACAAGTTGATCTGCTCGTCGAGCCATACTTCATCGGCCCAATTATGCTGCTTGACGTCTCTGCCATCACCCTTCCAGTGGAACTTGGAACTGCAGTGGATGATGCCCTCGATGTCCCACTCGTTCGCGTACAGCAGGAAGCGGACCATCGAGCAACGGTCGTCAATCTCGCCGTCGGTCGTGGCGATGATGCGCGGAAACGTGCCGGGTGCAGGCTGGGACACGCTCACTCCGACTACCGCCTCGTTGGACCCTCCTGAAGATTGCGTCGTCGTTGCGGTCCGCACCAAATCGGCAGGTACGTCGGCCGTGAAGTCGGGCGACGCCTTCGCGTTGGCCTTGAATTCCCGGATGCTTTGCAGGCTCAGGGCCCCGTCCGATCCGGTGCGACTGCCGAAAACCCGGATGGCGTGAAGTTGCCCGCGGAACTGGCGGTCGGTGCCGTGGCGGTGGATGGTCGGATTGTAGTTGCCGATGGTCAGCACGCCGCTGCCCGCGCCAGTGGGCCCGGCGTCGTATGATGTCGTTCTGTCCAGCGCTGCGGCGGTCTTTGGATCGCCGAAGTACCAGTGGACATTATCCGACGACTTGGTCCCGTCGTATGTCACTGCGAAGAACGTCCACTTGCCTACTTCGAGCTTCCCGGACGAAGAGTCGTTTCCAACTCTGTCCGGCCACTCGTTCACGGCCAAACGGAGTCGCCCGTCGCGGTGATGGACCAAATCGAAACCGGCGCGGTTGTAGTCCAGGTTGAAGGCGATGCGGTTGCCTCCGGACCCCACATCCAAACTTATCGGCCTGGCCCAACCGCAGATCGTGAACGACTGTAACTCTTCGAGCTGCCGCATCGGCCGCTCGTTGGGCCCGACAGCGATCCAACCCCACGGCGCGCCTGCCGGCAGGTTGAACGTTCCGTCGTCGCGCTGCGTGATGTTGCCATGCAGCTTCATTGGTGTTTGATCACCCGATATGCCGACGCATACCAGAGGACCGCTTGGATCGGCTTCTTTTCCGGCATCATTGGCCCAGAGGTCGGAGGCGTGAATCGCGACAATGAGAAGGACTATGGCCTGAAACTTGCCACTCATGGTAGTTCTCCAATGACTACTGGCCGTGGACATTTTCGTTTGTTCGCAGAGCGCATGTGTTTCTATGGGGTCACCGTCGTTCGTGCTGCCGTCTGGCGTGCATGCCCTCGGTGGACCCAACACCCCGTGGAGGGCCAACCGAGAACCGTGTGACAGTCGAGAAACGAGGAAACCGTCCTGCAATCATCATCACTCGGAAAATCTCAAGCCCGTCGAGACAATAGCGGAATTCCCATCCGGCACCAAGCACCCAGGCAATGCTCGGTGATCCTTCCTCACTCGGCGCGATCTGCATTTACGCCTCTGTAAATGAACTTGCCTACGATGAGACCAAGCCGTCCTTTGGTGCTGTATCAGGTTCTATAGTGCTGGTGTTCGCATACCTGAATTGCTGTATCTATGGCGGGAAGCTACAATATTCTGAGTATCCTGGATCCCCGCTATTGAAGTGCTCGCCAGAAGACGCAATACCGGATACTCATCCCCAGGAATTCGGCATGCCACCAGCGGTCGTTTCCCTACCGGCCACCAACCACCACTGATTGAGGGAGGCACATATGCCCATAGTCTTTGTGCATGGCGTCAATACGCGAAAGGGTGCCAAGTACGAGAAGGAGGTCCGGAACAGAAATGCCATGTTTCGACATCTTGTCTTGAGCCAACTTGTCGATGACTCGAGTTCCGCATGCATTATGAACCCCTATTGGGGAGACGCCGGTGCTACGCTGAGATGGAACCATGCATCACTACCACAATCTGCGGCCCGAGCTTTTGGGCGTTCTGAACGCCTGGAAGACGTCTTGCTTGGCGAGGTAGCGACGACGTTGCCGCCACGGCCCGGTCAATCTGTGCTGGTGATTGCGAGAGAATCGTTTTCGCGTGCAATCGACGTGTTGTTCGCAGTGGCGGTCGACTTGGCTAGTGATGGTTCGGCCGGCGGGGTTGTGGAATTGTGGACCAGCGCGAATGACTACGCCACACGTAATCCGCGTCCCGATTGGCTGGACAGCGTTAGAAACGATGCCGAATTCTTCGCGAGACTGAGCCGAGAGATTGAGGACCGCCAACCGGACGCGGCTACGGCGCAGGCGTTCGGACCACGCGAAGTCTGGCAGCGAGTTCGTGAAGCCATGAATCGCATCGCCCATAGTTTCTCGAACGTAGGTAGCGACCTCCTGCTCGTCTCTACGCGCCGCCGGTTGCACGCGACTGTGTCCCTATTCCTCGGCGACGTGTTCGTATACCTCCAGCAGCGCGGCGACAAGGGCCAGCCGGGTCCCATCGTGCAATGCATCATTGATGCCCTGGTTAAGGCCACAGAGGCGATATCAGATGTCGATTCGAAGTTGATCGTCGTCGCTCATAGCATGGGGGGCAACATTGTATACGACGTATTGTCCCATTTTCGACAAGATTTGACGTGTGATGCTCTTGTCACCGTTGGGTCGCAGGTGGCCCTGTTTGAGGAATTGAAGTTGTTCAAGCTGCGGGATTTGAGCGTCCCGAGAGATCCGGCAGCGGATCGCATGCCGAAGCCAGACAACATACGTCATTGGCTGAACGTGTACGATACGAACGACGTATTGAGTTTCGCGGCCAGTGGAGTATTTGAGGACGTCACCGACATCGACTATGTCACGGGCAAGGGCGTGCTGTCCGCCCATGGTACCTATTTCCAGCGTCCTAGCTTCCACAGCCTGCTCGGCGAGCGACTCGAGGAGGTGTTGCAGTGACATTGGTTTACGGGGCCGCCGATCCCGTTCCGGAGCCGCGCACACACGCGCTCATCATTGGGATCGGTCAATACGACTACCTCGACGGCGGCCAGCATGAGCGCGCCGGGAATACCACCGGACTCGGCCAACTGGGTTCGCCGCCGATTTCGGCCGGCGCATTCGCCGACTGGCTTCTTACGCCGCTTCCAGGAGCGCCGCTGGATGCCGTAGGATTGGACAACCCGAACGCCCCCCTTGGGTCTGTAGAACTCCTTCTTTCGCCTAGCCAGCAGCTCAGGAAGCCGAACGGCGAAGAGATACTGATCGAACCGGCAACCTTCCAAAACACTAGGAGTGCATTCGAACGTTGGGATCAGCGGTGCGACACGTCGAGGCAGAACGTGGCCCTCTTCTACTTCTGTGGACATGGCGTAGAAAAGGACATCCTTGCGTTGTTGATGCAGGACTTCTGGTCCCAGAATTCGAATCCCTGGCTGGAAGCTGTAGACTTCAGCAGCACATACAATGGGATGGCCGTGTGCCAAGCGCAGACACAGTGCTATTTCATTGACACTTGCCGAGAGGTGATCACCGATGTGCTCAATAATCTGCATTTCCACCCCCCGGCACTGAAAGCAACGAATGCCTATGAGTCTGGAGTGCGAACCGCCCCGATTCTATACGCGACTGCCTTCGGTCGCTCAGCGTTCGGCGGCGATACTGATGTCAGTCACTTCACCAAGGCTCTACTGTCAGTACTGAAGGGTGAAGCCCGAGATCGACAACAGAATCGTTGGGTGATTCATACCGATCATGTCGGTCCCACCGTCAGACGAGTGGTTGCGCGAAACAGTCTGAGCCTGCCCTCCTCCGAACAACAGCACGCAGTCAGCGACGGTGAGAGCGCGGGCGAAGGCAGAGTCCTGCATTTCCTGCCAGATGCAGACGGTGCTGGCACTTTGCCCTCGGTGTGGAACCTGCCTCACCTACGGAATCCTCACTTCACGGGCCGCGAGGAGTGTCTGGAGTATCTGGCCGAGGGTCTACAGCAACCAGAGACGCAAGCTTCGATAGCCGTGATTAGCGGACTGGGCGGTATCGGCAAGACTCAGGTAGCAATGGAATTCGCCTTCCGCCATGCGGCTGCTTTCCAAGTCATCTGGTGGATAGATGCAAGCTCTCCCTTATCTCTCGGCTCCTCCTACGCAGATCTTGCCACAGAACTGTCAATAGTCCCAGCGACGGAGACTGACCACGACATAAGGGTGCGCGCCGTTCGGCACTGGCTGGAACGTTATACTGGATGGCTGTTGGTATTCGACAACGCCTCAGATGAAGCCGCGGTGAGAAAACTCCTGCCTCGCAACGTCGCCGGTCAGGTGATTATCACGTCGCAGAAAACCCATTGGACTGGAGTGAAACGACCGTTTCCGCTCCTCGAACTATCCCGTGACGAGTCGATGCAGTTGCTTCGCCAACTCATTCCGTCCGGCGAACCAAGCGTCCTGGACAACTTGGCGGATGAACTTGGAGACTTGGCGCTGGCGCTAGTGCAGGCTGCTGGCTACATTCGTTCGACGGCCATATCCGTGGATGACTACCTGCAACGATTGTCTCAGCGGCGCAGCGAGCTCTGGAAGCACGAACATCCACCTACCGACTACAATGCGACGATCACCACGACCTGGAACATTGCTTTGGAGCAGTTGTCGCCGGAAGCCAGGGAACTCCTTTGGCTATGCTCATTCTTTGATGCCGAAAGCGTCCCTCGATCGTTGCTACAACGCAACTTAAGCGGATTGCCCGGCCGCCTGACTGATGTGCTAAGTGACCAATTCCTGCGTGACGCCGCGGTCGCGGACCTGCAGAAGAATTCCTTGGTGAGTGCAACACAGGACGACCTCTCGATGCATCGTCTGCTACAGGCCGTCGTTCGAGATTCGTTCGATGACGAATCGCGCGGTGCCTGGTCAAGAGCCGCGATGCGAGTAATCACCGACGCGTACTCTTATGACGAATTAGATCCTAGCATGGCACCCGCAATGGTTCCCTTAGTGCCACATGTGGTGGCCGTAGCCGAACATGTTCTATCGTTGAATGAAGAAGCATCGACAGTCGGGAAGCTGCTTGCCGACGCAGCGTTGTCGCTGCGCCAACTGGGACGGTTCGTAGAGGCCAAGAATCTGCTCGAACGAGTCGTCGAAATCACAACGAACGCGTTGCCGAAGAACCATCCAGATGTGGCTACTGGATATTCCAATCTTGCTTTGGTCGAACAAGATCTTGGCAATCTAGCGGAAGCACGAAGCCTTCTCAGAAACGCGATGGACATCAATGGAGCCGCGTATGCGCATGAACACGTAAATGTCGCGACGTGCGTCTCCAATCTGGCTTTGGTGGAGAAGGACCTCGGCAATGTGGAAGAAGCCAGACGCTTGCTCAGAATCGCCGTGGATATCTTGGAGCGTCTTCTCAGGCCGGACGATCCAATGTTGGCGAGCAAGTATACTGACTTAGCCATGGTAGAACGACACCTGGGAGAGTCCGAAGTGGCCCTTCAGCTATCGAGCCGAGCGGTGCAAATACTGCGCAGTGCTTTCGGTGCGAAACATCCGGTCCTGATCGTGCCTTACAGCAATCTTGCCCTCGTGTACCAAGATATCGAGGACTTCGGTGAAGCTAAGCAGCTGTTGAGCCAAGTGTTGGAAATCTGCAACGCGATATTCTCCACGGACCATCCGGTTTTCGGGAAGCTGTACACCAATCTGGCGTCAGTTGAACGGAAACTCGGTGATTTGGATCGGGCTTACACGCTACTTCAGCAAGCGATCAAGGTTAAACAGGCTGCCCTCCCGCAAACGCATCCTACCCTGGCGAATAGCTACTGCGCACTCGCTGTCATCGAGCAAGAATTGAACAAGCCGCAAGAAGCGCGGCAGTCTTTGACGTGTGCTCGGGACATCATGGAAGACGTGGTTGGGACTGATCATCCAAACTTGGCTACTATCTACAACAACCTAGCATGCGTCGAGCAAGAATTGGAGAACTGGAAAGAAGCTCGAGATCTGATGCGCCGTTCCTTTGAAATTCGCCGTTCCAAGCTAGGCGAGCATCATCCGCTAACAAAAGGTTGCGCCGAGTGGCTACGGCGATACGATCCGGATTTCAGCGATTCCTGACGCGCCGGACTCGGCCGCAGTGCAGTGCTTCCGTGGACAGTTGGCGCCAACGTATCCACATTGCTCAGTTGACGTCGGTTTCTTCCTGTGCTGGTTCTTGAGTCAACTCGGGGAAGTTCTCCAGCACCATCCGGCAAAGTCGGCGAGCGCGGAGATTCGACGACACATCCCAAAACGTCTTGATGATCGCGATGTGCTTTCTAAGTCGCTCTCGCCGCTTCGAGGGAAGAGGACAGCACATGGCGGTCCGCCCCGTTTCGCATTGGAAGGGATACCATTCGCCGGAGAATATGCCGGAGCTGTTCGCCGGTTTGTCGAACACGGGCATACCCTCTTCGTCTGGGATGAGATGTACCCTTCGCATTTTTCCCGTCTTCTCGTCGAACAAGGATGTTATCGTGCGGATGTAACAGCGCAGGACGCCGAATATCAAGAACGGCCGACTGAGAAAGGGGTCATACTCGTCCGCTGCCAGGTCCAAAGGCTTTCTGCCTCCCGTTCCCTCGTTGCGATCCGTTTCATATAGACTGCGAACAAGTGGGCGTCCTGTCTCCAGCGCGTGATCTATCTCTTTCATCAATTCCACGCCCGACGGGAGTTCCACGTTACCGTCGGGTAGGATCTCGTTCTCACGGTACCTCGCGCATACCTCCCGCACTTTGATCCAGAGTTCAGGCATGTACGGCCTAATCTGTTGGAAGATATTCCTGAACTCATCTCTGCAATACTCATGGAATGCATCCGCAGATTCTTGCTTGTCCATCAGGCGTTCGTATTCGGAGAAGAAGGGGCCAACGCGCCGAACCATATCGACAAATCGTGCATAGGCATCACGGGTACTCTCGTTCAAACCGGGCCAATCCGCTTCAAGAATCGCTGCGACCTTTTCGTCGTCCCCGCCACATTGCTGAAACGGATCGGAGACCAGAAAGCATCTAATCAGAACCGTAACGAATCGGACGATTGTGTCCACATCATCCTTGCCAACGCTCACAACGCTGCGTGAATAGCTGGCGACACAGTTGAACAGCGCGGCGTCGACATCGCCACCGAATACGATAACTTGACCCAACATTGTGGCGAAAGTCTCCGAAATCCACTCCTTCAAGACCTTCGTATGCTGAACTCGGAACACGGCCTCCGTGGAACTTGGACTCTCTGCAAGCTCGTTGTACACCATATGGCATCCTTCGTGCGCGAGATCATAATAGCTTGCCATATGGACAACGTGCGGGACGTCGAGAGACATATACGCCAGTCTCGCCTTGTTTTCTGTGCCAAGAACCAGGAAGTTACATTTGGCACCTGGCTCGGGCCCGATGCGCGCCAGTGTGCCTAGGCGATCAATGCTCGGCCGGCGCATGGAATCTTGAGTCGCATAGAGTCGCGCGATACCCAGGCCGCATTTCATCGGGGCGTCGGCGGCAAGCACCAACTGGTTTAGGCCTCCCTGAAAGTCACGGGCCATGTCCCAAAATGAGATGTCTGGGTATGCCTTTGCGGTTCGATGGATCAGGGCGTCCTGCATCGCGTCAACAATCGCCGCAATTTGACGGGTTCGCTCATCTTCGAGCATGCCAGCTCGCGCGCCCGACCGCTTCTGGTCTGACTGTCGTTTCTCCGGCAAATGCTCAGTCAACACAGCGTGAAGTGCTGCAAACGTGTCATACAGATCCAGTACTACGTCGAACATACAAGGGTCGGCCAAGATCGTGGCGAATGACTGGTATAGGTAACGGATCGTTCGCCGCAACGATACCGGGATCCCTGCCTCAGAAAGCCGCTCCTTCAGCTCCTGAATACTCAACCGGCCACTGAGATCACCCAAGGGAATCCCGGGCTCTTCACAACCGGACGGTCGACACAGTCGTGCACTTAGCACTGGCAGAAGCTTAATCAGCGGTGCAAAATGCTCGTCTTCGTCGACATGACCACAAATCAAGTCCTGCGGACCCGTAGAAGACGGTAAGAACGGAACCGGTATCACGACGCGATTCGTGATTCGAATCACGTCTGTGCCAAAGAAAGGATGTGGCGGCTTATCGAATCTTGCCACGTTCTCCTTGAGAGCATTTACGACGGATACAGTTTGCACAAGGGGCAATTCCGATCTCCCGACGGGCTCCACGATCCTATCTCGATCCGTGAGTACTCCGGCCGATGTCGGATTGGAGGCCATCGGAGTAGTGCCATGGAAGAGGGCTAGGTCCGCAGTCCCTACCACGAAGTTTCGGCAACCGAATTCATTTGCCCACTCTGTTGCTTCCTGTTCGGCCGTGTTGAGCTGGATTTCACAGGCACTCCCCTCGGCTCTTGCATGGTGGCCCGGTGCGAGCTGCAGCTCAGTCACGACCTTCAGGTATCCGCTGCAATCTAATCGAGCATCCGCTGAAGCAATTGCCGGAGAAATGCCCAACGACGACTGCGTCCATTGGAAAACATGGTTATGCCGGATACGGTCCGTACAGTCTCCATCGCCCTTGATTCTCGAATCCGCCCACTGAACGACTTTCGTATGGACAAGACTGACTCGGAGAAGATTCTGTACTCTTGGATCGGCCCGGAAGATGTCATCGAAGGTCAACGATTTCATCGCAAGAATCAGCGATGCGGCCACGGTGTAATTGCGCGTTAGAATCAGTGTTCCAATCTCTTCGGCTCCGGAGAGATCCAAGAAGCAACAACGAACGGTGTCCGCATCCTCGGGGCTGACAGCAGGTTCGATTTTCGCCTCTCGCAGATCCTGGATCACCCATTCGAGTCTACTGGCCATCGCCTTGAAGATTGCCTGCTGCACCAACAAGCCTTGTCCAATCGAGGCGAGACCGTACATCTTGTACTTCGTGAAAACCAACAGCGGTGTTTCCCCCTGGAAGCCGTGCGTGGACGGAGCGGTGTTGCGGACTTCCGCCTCGATTTTCTTCAGGTCACCCTCTTCATTGCACCGATTGAATTCTTCATTTGGCAGATCGTGCAGATTACGCAACAGATTTCCACCAAGTCCGGCACCGAGCAAGTCAGGGCAGAAGCCCACGCTGACGTCATCGAGCTTGCCAGCAGCCTCAGCCAGGAGGTGTTGCACCGCGTCGATATCGTCAAGGAGGATCAGAACTAGATCGCCGACCTTACCGAGAGTATAGAAACCCACTGGATTGTAGAGGTAGTGCGCAAGTAGGTCTCTCTTCGGAGAGGCATGTGCAGCATGAAAGTTGTGGGAATTCTTGACGAGCCGACTGCCGTAGCGGAAGCATTTCCCCGCAAACTCCCGGTGGTTCCGGTGGGATGGAAATCGTCTTTCATCATCCGGGATCGACCATGGCCATGGCGTATCAAGCCGGACCAGAAGTGCCAAGTAATCGTGATAGGCAATGTCCGCACTGATTCGAGACTTAGGAGCTTGATCATCCATGTGTGCCTTCTCCGCCTTATCGTGACTCATTGGCAAGCGAGCATCGCAGCCGCTTGTTCAGGTCAAAGCGTTCACGCGGCATGCCTTCGCCGCGAGAGCGATCATGGAGCAATTTGCTGGCGCCCCATGCTCGCGCCCACAACAAACCACGTGCACGCCCCGTGCTTCTTTGGCCCATAGGTGATGCCGATGGTCGCGTATACCCCATGGGGCGAGAACTGCGGTCCCGGGCCGCCACCTCTGACCAACGCGAGGACACATTGGAGTGCGATGTATCGGGGCCGCTCCAGGTATTACTCGAGTCAGGCGAGCGGATCACCTGGGCCAAACCGGATAGATCGCCGGTTGAACGTGGTGCGGAACAGGGGCTCAACGTGGTTTCCATCGGTGCCACCAATCGAACGGAACGATTGTAGTAGATACGGCGGGTTGCAACAACCTTCGAAGATCGCATTCTATGAAGCCGAACGGTTTTGCTCTTTGCGGCTGACAGTGGTGGTTGTCTTAGCTGTGTGGCTTGCTTCCGCGGCGAGATTCCCAGGAATGGCGTGCTGCGTGGGCGGAAAGACGATATGGTTCGAAGGCGGCCGCCGCGAACCCATCATTGTCCGGTGGTCCGGCCGCATCAAGGCCGGCACCATCACACATCGAATCACGATCGCCATGGACCTCATTCCGATGTGCCTTGAGCTGGCCGGAGCCGATTCGCCAGCCGACGATGCAACTCCCGCCCGTGACGGTATAGAGTCGTTGTTCAGGCCATTCGACGGATAGCCGATGGAATGTTGGTGACGCTTCCGTTCTGATTAGAAGGCGAACCTGCAAAGCTATTGGGGAGTCACTGTCTCGTAGGAATCTGAGATAGGCGGCCGTTCCTATTTTCGACGGACTTCGATGAGGATGATTGACCCAACAGCAGCGTGTTGGACCTTAGCCGACGGTTGAAGCAGCCGGTCTCATCCAAGGGGGGTCGGACCAACGCAGTTTGCGCAGATGATCCTGATGGATCGGAAGGCGGTTGGAAAGCATAGACGTTGCGACTGGGCGCGCCGTCGTTCAGGGCACGGCTACTGGATGTTTCCGCCGTGCCGTTGCCAGCTGTCTCTGCCAAAATCGGCGCACCAAGAACCAGCAAACACGATCTGGGTTTCAGAGAAAGCGTTGCGCGAACGCCGACGGACGCCGCTCGCTCATCGAACCCGACCGCGGGCCGGACGAGGGGACACTGGCTGACAGCACACCAGACGACGGTGGCCCGGACAAGCCGTTGCCACCGTTGCTGAAACGGATTCTTGACGAGTATCTTCTCCGTCAAACTCAGTCCCTCCAATCGTTGGGGCGGGTTCAAGGCGCATCGCGAAAAATGGTAGGCCCATGTCGCATCGTCGCGCATCAAACTGGTGCTGCTGGTGGACGAAGCACAAGAGATGGTACCGGAAGTTCTGAACGAATTGCGGATACTGTCCAGTGCCGATTTCGATGCCACGTCGCTGTTGGCCATCGTCCTTGCGGGAGATGGATGTCTCTTGGATCTACTGCGTCACCAGGACCTGGTTCCACTGAATACGAGGATTCGAACGCGGCTCTGCACCGAGGCGGCGACGCGTGATGAGTTGCTCGAGTTGCTGAAACACGCGCTCACCAAGGCAGGCAACGCGACACTGATGACCGACGGGCTCATGGATGTCTTGGTCGATCACTCGGCGGGCAACTACCGGTTGATGATGACGATGTCCGCCGAATTGTTGGACTACGGAATCGCTCATGAAGTGAGCCAGTTGGACGAGAAGTTCTACCTGGAGTTGTTTCACCCCAAGGGACCGAGGTCCAAGAAGAAAGCGAGGGACTGAAATGATGCTTGACAACAACCCATCACTACCCGTGGTTCGCGTTGCTGACATCGTCACCGAAAAGAACCCCTGCGTTGGCTGATCGATCAACTTTGGGGACCGTCCGCCGTGGGTGTCATTGGAGGCGTGCCGAAATGTTCCAAGACATGGCTGGCATTGGACATGCCTCTCAGCGTCGCGACGGGCACGGCTTGTCTGGATCGTTACGGGGTTCCTTGGTCTGCCCCGTACTCGTCTATCTGGCTGAGGACTCCCTGCCGATCGTGCGAGAACGGGTCGAGGGAATCGCTCGCCACCGTGGCCTACAGCTCGATTCGGTCCCCATCCACGTGCTCACGGCTCCCGTGCTCAGGCTCGATCGTGAGCCGCATCGCACTCAAATGCGTCAGGGAGTCGCTTTTTCCGCAGGGGGGGCAAGTGCTCAAATCGTTGATTTTCTTGCGATCCTATCCTAGACTTGAAATAGCAGCTAGTTAAAATAGGAAGTTTGAGACAGCGGGAATCTGACTGGGCTAGCTTGCGGGGCTCGCACGCATGTACTAGCTTGATAGCATTTCGAAGGGATCGAATTGGGTCGATTCCTCTAATTGCACGTCGATTCTTGCCGAACAAGAAAGTGGGCTCTGGTCGATCACCATCTGCGGTCGGAGCAGTACCTGTCAAACAAACGGCCTATTCCGTGGCACTTCCTGATGCTACAATCGTGTTTTCGTGAGCCCAAAGCGGCGTTGGTTTCTTCAAAACGCAAGGATTCTCAAGATGACTAACAAAGACCCCGACAGCCTGGCAAACGAGCTTCGTTTGTCGAGAAACTTGCAGCTCGATCATTCATCAACGTCGCCTGAAGAAACGCCGTCTTACGTCTGCGTGCAGGCCGCGGTATGGGGGAGGCTGGAGGAGGAATGGGTGAGCCAGGATCCGGTGTCGAAGGGGAATATCGAAAAGTTGCGGAGTCGCCTGAACGGCTCTGATGAATAGCGGCAGATACGCCTTTCCGCTTTCCCGCCCGGTGATACGACCTCTGCGCACGGGGCTTCAGTCTTCCCGGTTCTCTTTGCGGGAAGAGGTGTTTCTAGAGAGCCGTTGAACCCGAATCCTCGCAAGGATCAGGATGATACTCAGTTGCTCGGAACAGGCCTGCTGAGCCTGCAGCAGCACGATGTGCCCAACACGCACGGTACCGCTATTCGGATCCCCCAGCAACGTTTCATTCGATAGCCTCTACGACTTCTTGCGTCCCTTTGCCGCCTTCTTCGGCGCCTTCGGCTTGCGCGCCGGTTTGGTTCTGAGCGTGGAATTGGCAGTGAAATCGGCGATGTCAGATGGCGCGATTTGCGCCAGCAGTTCCCCTTACGCACCAAGGCACGCGATGCTGCCGTCGGACAGGACCGCATACAAGCGGCTGCCCGCCAAGACCGTCCCGCCAAGACCGTCCCGTCGAACACCGGAGGCGTCGGCAGCTTGTAGCCGGAGTCTGTCGTGCCATCAGCCGCGTTCACAAGTTCTCTGGCGGATTGAGCAAAGCAGTTTCTTGCGGTAGCAACGAGCGCGACCGTGATTTTCAATCGAGTAAACTGGAATCGTCTTCGCACTTGACTACTTTCTTTGCTTTGCGGTGGGTCCTGTGGGAGCGTCTGATCGGTCGTCCATCATACATGCTGCGTCCTGAAGATTCGAGGCAGTCACGGTGGCACCGGACGACGTGGCTGAGGGCTGGCCATGGATTGGTGGTAAGAAGTTGGTTATAGATTGGAGGTTGGAAATGAAGAATGGAGAGCAGCCTGCCGAATGCGTCCTCATCTGCCGGCACCAATCTATAACCCTTAATCTATAACCAACCTGAAGAGCAACCTACTCGACACGCCATTCCAGGACGCCGGCGGATTGATTCTTCTGCAATTGCACGTCAAGACGCAACGCGTCGGTGGTGATCGGTTCGAGGGTCACGCGGTTGAACTTGTCCAGATCGACTCCATAGTCCGAGGCCCCACGGACTGGTTTCCATTGGTCACCGTCCCGGTAGAGCAACTGCCATGAATCGGGGATGCGGCAATTGCCCCAAGCACGGTCGTCGTACCAGTAGACCTCGACGGAACTGACTCTCTCCGGCTTCTTGAATTCGTACTGGACCCATTCACGGGTTCCCGAATGCGGCCACCAGTGGAACAGCGGCGTATACCGCTCGTCGGACTGCTTGGGCTCTTTCTGGTCGTGGATCGCACGCGTGCTGAATCGCCCTTCGTGCGTGCGATAGGAAGTCGTCACCTTGCTGGTCGAGGCGATGGTCGGTTCGAGGGGTGGCTGGGCGAGTTCCGGCTTTTCCGGGATCCAAACCTGCGACCAGCCTTCGCGGTTCAGGCGGACGTAATTCGGGATGGCAAACAGACTCTTGTCCTCGCTTTCAATCGCCATCACACCTCCCAGGAGGTCTTCTTTCCAAACCGCATTCAGAGGTGTATCGGCTTTGAGGACGATGGAACGGCTTTGTCCGTCGTGGTCGGCGTCTTCGATGTTGTAAACCAACGGCCCGCGCTGCAGGGCAACGTGGCCGCGGTCTTCTTTGACTCGTTCGTCGGCGTACACTCGCTGAATATCCATGGGCAAACACACGTCGATACGGTCAGCCGGCTTCCATTTGCGATCGAGGCTGGCATATCCACTGACGACATCGACGACTTGCGGCTCGTCGTTGACTTTGATCGTGAACGTGTCTTTCAAATCAGGCATTGGCGTGTAAAGTGCGCTTTCGCCGCGGTTGGGGATGCGGACCTTCAGCGTGAACTCTGTGGCGGTGGCCGGATGCAGAAGGATCGAGACGTCGCCTTCCCACGGGTATTCGGTTTGCTGTTCCACACGGATTGAAGTGCCCGCTACATCTTGGATAGTGCCCTCGCTGGCCACGAAGTGATTGACGAACAGCGTATCTTTCTCCGCGTTTAGGGCATACATCGAATCCTTGATCGCGATTAGCGCACGAGGAATATTGCCGACGCAGCATGGACAGCCATGCCATGAATAGCGTCGCCGGTCGGCACCGAGTGGATTCTGGTAGAAGAAATTCACGCCGGACAGTTCGATCGCGCCCAGGATATTGTTGTAGAGCACGCGTTCCTGGACATCGACACATTCGCCGTGGTGATGAATACGATGCATTCGGTCGGACCAAAACGACAGACCACAACCGGCGCAGGATTCGCAATAGGCAGTTTCGTTGGGAAGTTCGAAATCGCCGGCGAACGCTTCGCCCCTGCCTGTCGAGCCGACACCGCCGGTGATATACATTCTGCGATTCACGGCGCTGTCCCAAATCCTATCCACTGCTTTCAAGTAGGCATTGTCGCCGGTCAGCATCGCCAGATCTGCGATGGCCGTATAGAAGTAGGTGGCGCGCACGGCGTGTCCAACTGCCTCGGTCTGTTCTGAGACTGGTAGATGAGACTGGCGATACTCGTTCCGATGTTGTTCTTCGGTGTGACGGTTGTCGAACAGGAACTTCGCCAATTGGAAATACTTGTCGCCTCTACCCGCTCCTTCTACTTCATTGACCAGCCGGGCCAAGCGGCAAAGTGCGTAGCCCATACCCGCATGCCCGTGAATCCAGTTTCGCTTTGGGGCCGGGCCGAAAGTCTCACAAAGGTGATCCGCGCACTTCCTGGCCGCATCGAAAAGACGACAGTCTTTGCCGGCGGTGACGCGATAATGCGCCACGCCAGCCTCCAGAAAGTAGCCCTGCACGTAGAACTCGTGGGCATTGATGTTGGTATATCGTTCGAACTTGTTGACGATGTGATACGAGTGGATGTAGCCGTCTTCCATTTGGGCCGCCAGCACAATGGGAATCCACTCGTCCAGCTTTCTGCGCAAGACGGCCTGAGCCTCAACCAACTCCTTGTCCCCTTCCGGGTCGATCGCCAGCGCAAGGCAGATGGCCTCGATCGTGTTGTAGACGTAGGCATCACTCCATGGCGTGCCCGTGAACTTGCCCGCCGACTCGCCGTTGAGGATCTTGGCTGTGTGGACCAGGTTGAGCAGTTCCTGACCCTGCCCGCCTTCTTCCATCTGCTTGATACAGTGGGGGATCCACCGTTCGGTAAGCCGTTTGATCTGGTCCTTCCAGAAACCGCGGACTCTGATTTGCTGGAAATAGACTGGCTGCAACGGCTGGGCCGGAACATCGCCGGCGGAGGGCTTGGCGTCAGCCTCGCATGCGAACGGCACCAGCAACAATGCGATGAAGATCACTCGAAGCGTTCTTGTGTTCATGCGTACTTGCTCCCATGGATTTGGTTGCTTCATCAATCTCGCAAGATCAACAACGGGCAAAATCAAAAAATGATTTTGCCCGAAAAAGACCTACGGGGCGACCTCACTTTGCCTGAGCCCGGCAGTCTTCCCTCCCAGACAGACGACGGAACCATCTGCCAGCGTCACATATACTCGTCCCGCCGCAGCGGCGATGCCGTCCCACACCGGAGGCGATTCGAGGTGCACATCGCTTAGCGTGTCGCCGGTGCTGCTGGATACCATACGCAGAAAGCCGTTCTTGTCTCGACCGGATTCCGAATCCCTGCCCTCGCCGCCAATGAGCAGCATGTCACTCGTGCGAATCATCGCCCTCGGCCTCATCGAAAGACCGACAATCCACAATTCGTCAGCGATACGCGTCTTCCCTGACCGCGTGGCGAAATCAGGCAGCAGACTCTCCTCGTCCGATGAATCTGGACGCGTCTTCGCGAAGATGGCGTAGTTCTGCTGGTGCCCCTTTCCATCGCCACGGTGCACGCCCCACACGGTCCGCTCGTCGAACGCGAGCATCAGACCGTAGGGAACGGCCAGACTCTTGGTCGCAATCCATGGATAAGAAACCGGGGTGCGACTGAAATCCCCGGTGCCAAGCACCCAGTACGACCGATGGTGCTCCGTGTCGTCCAGGAGGCTGGAGGTCGAGAAGAGATGAGGACGTTTCCCCTCCAGCCGCTCGAGCTTTCCATCGAAGCGCATGTGCCGCAAAAAGATCGAATCGCCGTCGGCGACCATCACATCCGTCAAGGCCCCGCGCATGGAGAATGCATCGCTCCTGTCCGCGGCGAGGAACGTTTTGTAGTCGGTATTGTTTTGGGCGATCTTCGCATCCATCTTGATTCGCTCGTCTTCAGGTGGCGGATCAAGGGCGCCCGTGTGCTCGCTCTTCAAGCGAGTTGTGCAGCGCACGTTGCCCGTCTTGGGATCCAGGCCGTAGACAACGATCCCGCCGTCAAGATACGAGGATCTGCCCGCGGCCACATACGCGATGCCATCGTTGACGAGCAAACTGCCGTGCACGGGCCAGAGCGATTCCACCTGCTCGTATGCAACCGCGTTCACGACTTGCGGCGCTGCGAGGAACCGCCAAACCAACTCGCCGTCCGAAGCACGAAGACAGTACACCCACCCATCTCTTGAGCCGAACAACACAAGCCCTTGGTAGAGCGTCGGCGGCGAATCAACCCGGCCGCCTGCCGTAAACTGCCACAGTGCTTCGCCACTGGCAGCGTCCAACGCGTGAACGGTGTGAGCATCCACCTGTGCAACATACACCTTACCGTCGGCCGCAGTGACCGCGCTCAGCCGCCCATCAATGTCGGCTTTCCAGAGTTGCTCGATATCGGCGGGAACCGCGGCCTCGGTGCTTCCGCTACGAGCAGCGTCGTGCCGGTAGGTGGGCCAGGAATCGGGTGTCGGGTGTCGGGTGTCAGGTTTCAGCAAGACGTCGCCGTACGCCGGTCCTCTACACAGCCTCTTTCCCGAAACCTGAACACCGACACCTGAACCCCCGCTCGCCGCCGCCAACGCCCAGAAGCCGTAGAGCTTCGCCTCCATGTAGCATCCGCAGGAGTGGGGCGGGGCATAGAGCAATCCGTTCGACGGCGTGACGCCGACCCGACACGTGGCTCGTACCCAGTTGTTCCGCGAGTGGTCCTCTCCGGTCAGGTCGAACATCTCGATTCCCCGTTTCGCGGTGATGATGTACTTGCTGGTCGCTTTGCCGGGGTAGCATCGGTAATGGTGGCCAGTGGTCCACAGGCGTTCGAGCACGTGCCTTGTCTTCTTGACGGCGCCGGTGTGCAGATCGCGAGGTTCGGCAAAGGCGGGACCGAGCCAGACCAGTCCGTTTGAGACATAGATTTCGCCGGGGGTACTCTCCAATCCGGGCAGATAGTCGGTTGTCCACAACAGGCTGCCGTCTTCGGCGGACAACGCGGCCAGTTTCCCACCATAATCGTGCACGCGCGGGTGCGAGCCGAGGTACTCGAACTTGTCGCGATCCAAGATCTTTGGGTCCTTGCCTCCGCAGGAACACAATGCCACACCGTCTTTCACAAGAAGTCTCTCGCGAGGCCATTTGAGCCGGATCTTCTTTTCCGAGCCAGGCAGGTCAACCTGCCAGAACGTTCGGCCACCGTCTGTCGAGAGGCAATGAACGCCATTGTCGGTTTTGACAAAGACGCATCCGTCCGAAGCCGCCAAGGTGAGCGGCACGATCGCGTCGTCTTCACCGGGCTGCCACTGCCAGAGCCGCGCGCCAGTGTCGGCCCGCAGTGCCAGGATGCTGCCTTGCCCGCTAACAACAAACAGAGTATCTCCGTCCTTGATCACTTCCTGGAATCCTTCGGTTCCCGCATAGCTCGTGATCACGTCGCCCGTTGCTCCATTCAACGCGCTGAGTGGCAGGTCCGTACCGAGGGAAGCATAGACCCGCTCGTCATCGGCGACGATCGTTCTCCACACCAATTCCAGACGACGCTCGTAGCTCTCGGCCTGCACCGGCGTCTTCCACAGAAGCACTCCACTGAACGCATCTCGAGCCGCCAGAAACCAAGTGCTCGGCACGCTCCTGTTCGAGGACGGTGTCTCGTCGACCATGTAGTAGAGTCTTCCACGGGAAGACACGACGGCCCTGATGGTCGGATAAGTGCCCTTGTCTGTGTGGTGATGTCGCGTCCATTTGGGCCCAGCCAGCCACTGCATATGGCGAGGCGGCCCCACCACGCGGTCTTCGGCCACAGCGTTATTGTCCGGTCCGTGGAGAAAGTGAGTCCATTCGTCAATCGCGTCGGGCCACGGCTTGGTGAACTTGGTCCAACCGGGCAAGCGGGGTGAGGTGTCGGGTGTCAGGTGTCGGGTGTCAGTGTTTCCCAAATCACCTGTTACGAAGGCCACACCTCGCGGGGCGAGAACACGCGCGATCTCATCTGCCGACACCTGAACACCGAAACCTGAAACTACCAGCAGATTGACCAGGTTGTCCGCATACGGCAGCCTACTGCCATCGAAGGTATCCACCGCCACTTTGCCATACAGGCCAAGGGACTGGATGTGGCAGCGCGCCTGTTCGATGTTCTCGGACTCGGTATCCAGTCCGTGGACAACGTACGAATCGTTCGCACTAAGAGCCGCAGTCAGTTTGCCGTCGCCGCAGCCAACGTGGACGACCAGGCCGCCTTCGATACCGCTGGCCCGGAGGATTCGCTGCGCGGATTCTCCGGCAGAGACCGTGTAGACGACGACAAGCGAGACTACCACTGCGATGACAGCCAGAGTACTCTGTTTCACATTCGGCAACGTGAACGCAGGTGCTGGTCGCGAGCAAGAGCGCTGCATGTTGATCCTCCCTCGAACGGAACCCCCGCTCGCTCACCCTGTCCGCCTCGGACGGATCCGGAGATCCATCCTACTTTGGCCGTGGTGCGTGGACCTATTCGATAAGCTGGTGGTATTCCGTTAGGCAGCCGTCCACGTAGAAAAACGCCACTTCGACGCCCTCGGGCAGTTTGATCGGGCCAACGACGCAGTCTTTGTTCTTGATTTCCTCGTCCAGGTTGTCGACACGGAAGGCCACGTGCGGCACAGAGAGGACCGGTTCGGTGATGGGTGTGCCTTCTTCGAAGAAGATGTACTCGATGCGCCCAGGTGTCGAGTCGGGATCGCTGGCCCAGCATTTGATGCTCTCGTAGTAGACCATGTCGGGTTGCTTCTCGGCCACAGGGATACCGATATGGTGGAATTCTCTCATGGTAGGTTCCTTTCGCCCTTTCGGGCTCTGCTGGGGGTGCTCGACCGTGGGCATTTCCGCTTCTCTGCGAAGACCATCGCCCGCTGATATCGTGCCGACCATTGTACCGGCCGCGAGCGCGCTCCAAAAGCTCATGGAACGCCAAGATGTTGGCTCGCTGGTCGTCGCATTCAGCTGGGCGTGTGGTTATGTTAGACGTGACACGATTCGTTCAACAAGACGTCAATCGGGACTCCTCCGAGAACTCGTTTGAAATTCTCGCCGTTCTTGTGCATCGAGGTATCGAATGTCGCTACTCACGCTAACGCTGCTGATCGTGGTTCCCGCACAACGGGACTCCGCAACACCCCAGAACCTCCGTTGCGAATGGGAGGTGAATCCCCAAGCGGTTCGTGATCCTTGCCCGGAGTTCTATTGGGAAGTTTCCTCACAAAGCGCTTTCCGACTCGCCGTGGCTGCGGCGCCCGACGGCTTTGACTTTCCCGTTTGGCAGACAACGAAGAAAAGCCCCCTTTCGATCGTCGAATACGCTGGTCCTCGTCTGAGTAATCGCGCGACGTATTATTGGAAGGTCGAAGCGTGGAGCAAGGACGGCGAGGGCGTGCAAGAGTCCGCAGTGCAGTCCTTCAGGCTTGATCTCAGTCCGATGTCGCACTATCTGCCCACGGCTCGTACGTTTGTGAACTTCGCAGGAAACCCGCAGTGGGCCAAGGACAAGATCGACTTGTGCTTTCGCAAGGAGGCCAAACAGGGACGCAGCGACATCATCGCCGTACGTTACGCGTTGGTATGCACGATGGTCGTTCCGTCGAAGAAAGCCGACGATCTGACGGCGTTCTGCCAGCAGCACGGATTCGACCTTGAAGACTGCTTCTGCCATTTTGCCGCCGATACGCAAGTGACGCTTCACGTCGGTGCGGAACGTGCCGAGAACCCGCGGGAAAAGCGACTATGTCCTGGCTGGGATCCCAAAAACGACCGCAACGGAGACGGCCGGGTCGACGACGATGAATTCGAAACGCGCGCAAATCCAAATGCGACGGCCCGGCGGAGAGAACTGGCCCGCATTCCCATCTACTACTGGGGGCCGCCGCGAGACGACTACGTGATGAACGTCGGGAATCCGGGCTACCAGCGGTACATGGCCGAAATCTATGCACCGGAAATGGCCGACGGCTACGACGGCATTTACTTTGACACCGTACCGCCCGATGTTGCCGGTGTGGGGCGAAACAGTCGCGTTGTCGAGTATCCACGCAAAGGCGTCGAAGCCGATCGGTGGATGCGAGACGTGCAGTGGTTGTTTGCCCAAATGAAGATCCGTTTGCCGGAGAAGCTCATAACGGCCAATGGCTAGCGAGCGGACCCCATGGTGATAGACGGGTTCCAGGCCGAGAACTGGCAGAGGATCACCAATCAGGTGGACCGCTGGCAACAACTTATCGACGAAGTGCGCGGTTACGACCGTCGAGGCAAAATGCAACTGATTCAATACAACCCCGTGTTTCATCCGGAACTGGCCGAGTTCGGCCCGAAGGTCGAAGGCGTGAGCGGCGATCGTGACAAGATCTACGGCTTGGCCACCTATCTGATGGCCCACGGCGATTGGTCGTATTTCGGTTTCGGCAGCCATCCGTATCAACACGTTACCAAGCAGTGGTTCAAGGCAATCGAGCACGATGTGGGCGGGCCGGTTAGCGAGTACTATCTGATGAGCCAAACCGAACGGTCGACCGTGAAGAATGCCCGCAGTCTATTGGTCAACGGCGACTTCGAACACTCCGACGATCGTCGCAAGCCCGCGAATTGGACATTGGCCGAGCCGATCGAACTCGACGCCACGTCAAGTCACGACGGGCGGAACTCGGCAAAGATCATCAGCAACTCGCTGCAAATCAACAACATCAACAAACAGTACGTCACACTGAAACCGCACACCGACTACACGTTGACCGTTTGGATCAAGACTCATCAGGTAGCTGGCAATCCAGGAGCGCAGGTCTATCCGTATGAATTCGAGGGCGCTCAAGGTGCCGGCCCCGCGATTTCCGTGACAGGAACAACCGATTGGAAGCGATACCGCCAGACGTTTACCACCGGCGACGACGGCGAAGGCCGAATCAACTTTCGTGTCTACGGCGCTACCGGCGCCGCATGGTTCGACGGCTTGGAACTGGTCGAAGGGGCCGTCTTTACGGAGACCGTCTTTGCCCGGCATTTCACCAAGGGGCTTGTCTTGGTACGGCCGTATGCCGGAGGCGACTACGGCGATACGACGAGTTCAACCGTCAAGCTTCCGACCGCATTACGATCCCTAAATGCCGACGGAACTCTGGACGAACGCGTGACTCGAGTTTCGCTTCGCAACGGCGAGGCAGCGATTCTGATACCGTGATCTGTGCTACTGCTTCCACAATTCGCCGATCGCCTCGACGGTCCGCTCGACCAGCGCCTGACCACCTTCCGGGCCGACCAGGCTTTGTTCGACAATCGCGCTGTAACCGCCACCGCGCAATGCCCGAGGCGTCGGCACGTAGTAGCCAAAATCCAACGGGCTGGCCAATTGGATCAGAATGGTTTGTTGTGCCGCACTGCGTCCCTGGATCTGCACGCCGTAGTCCAAGAACAGTTCGAAGGGATTGGTCGCAATGGCCACGTCCCCCAGACGCAAGACGTGCATTTCCACCGGATACAGCGGATCGGCTTCCTGTTGGGCCTGGTAACGATCGACGGTCAGTTTGTAGAAATTCATATTCCAATAATCCGGTCCGACCAGCTTTTCCTTGGCGGCCAACTGATCGTACAGTCCTTTGGCTCGGGCATACTCGGCGTCGGTCACCTTGCGACCGGGCACGTCGAAACGTTCGATTCGATGGACAAACGGCACATCGGTGCGAATGTCGCTTTTCACCACCTCGGCGACGTCGTCGAAGGCGTTGGCAATACGCCGACCAAGTTCCTGCGTTCGCGTCAGGCCGCAGAGCTTGTTCATTCGCTCTTCGGCCTTCTTCCGGAACAACAGATTCGGCGCCTGATCGCCGGCCGGGGCACAGAAGCCAAGCACGCAAACGCCATCGCCGTGACGCTCACGGATCAGCGTACGGACATCGTGCCAGAAATCGGCGCTGAGCGAACTGCCTCCGACCGATTGCGATGGACAGGCCAGTGTAATTGCCGTTGCCTTCAATCGCTTCTGCTCGTCATAGAAGAGGAGAACGTCGACCGCGTGATCCTCGTGCCCCTCGACGCTGCGAAACCGTGGAGTGTTCGTCGCGCCGTACATCTTGGCCGAACCATCATCGTAGACCGCCCGGCGGTTGCACCCCACAACTGCATGCCCCAGACCCCAGGCAACTGCGCCGACGGCCCGGCTTTCCCAGGCAACTACCACCGCATCAGCCATTCGGTCGAACATGAACTCCACGTAGTCCTTGGGCTGCATGGCGTTGCCGTAGCTCTGATATCGGTTCTGCAACAATACCGGCGCCGCGTGCGTGTGCGTGGCGGTCAAGAACAGCTTATTGATGTCGAAGCCCGGCAGCCGACCGGCTACTCGTTCGCGAAATCCGTCTTGAATCCCAGGCCGGATGACGCACAAGTCACACGACACCAGAATCGCCTGATCTACCACTTCTTCGCCTTCGCGGGCTTCCAAGGCCAGCACATTGGCCGTGCATCGGCTGTGGATGCTCTTGGATAAGCGCACGCTTCTGTAACCCGTCAGCGGAACTGGTTCGTCAGGCGTGATATCGGCCGTTGCCGCACCGATCCACAACTCCGATCCCGCCGCGACCGAGGCTGTCAGTGTGACGGCAACTCCGCACATCGCGATCCCCAGTTGACACAGCATCTTCAGGTATCCTTGGCTCATCCGTTTCATGGTTTCTTTGGCTCCTCAACGTCTCAAAAGGTGCGTATTCCGCGTCGTGAGGGTATAACAAGTGGGGCACGATTCCATCGTGCCCGGCACGTTGGAAACGTGCCCCACAACCGACATTCGGCAGTCTCTTGATTCGCCGATCCTCAGTCCGACGACAGGCAACAGTATACACTACCGGCAACCGGCTACAGCAACGTGCCCGAACTCTCGACGGGGAAACGAAGAATGAAAATCATTACAACCTTTGCGGTGTGTGTTGCGGCATTGATTGGAATTGTCGCCCCAAACGCCGCTCGTGCTGAACTGGTACGAATGGTCATCGAACGGCGTGAACCGTTCGCCGACGGGCACTCGTTCGGCCGAACCGGGCCCTACGAAAAGCTCGTCGGCCGCCTGTATTACGAGGTGGATCCGGACGACACGGCGAATGCCCGAGTTACCGACCTGAAACTCGCCCCGCGCAACGCCCGCGGCGAAATCGAGTTCTGGAGCGACTTCTATCTGCTGAAACCGGTGCATCCCGAACGAGGCAATCGTCGCCTGTTGTACGACGTGCACAACCGCGGCAACAAACTGGCCATTTGGACCTTCAACGGCGCCCGCGGCAACGATCCCTCGACGCTGGCGGACGCGGGCAACGGCTTCTTGATGGATCAAGGATATAACATCCTTTGGACCGGGTGGAACGGCGACGTTGTGGCCGACGGCACCAATCGCCTCCTAGCCGGGCTGCCAGTGGCGCGCGCCGGAAACAAGCCGATTACCGGCAAGAGCTACGTGGAGATCTGCACCGACGAAAAGGTGTTCAGCCGGCCGTTCTACTGGAGCCCGTGGGGCACATCGTCGGCCTATCCGTCGGTCAGTCTCGACAACACGACCGCGACACTGACCATGCGACCGCGACGATCCGAACCGGCCACGGTGGTTCCCCACGACGCGTGGGCGTTTGCACGTTGGGAAGACGGGAAAGCGATCCCCGATCCAGAGCAGTTGTACGTGAAGGAAGGCCTTCGTCCGGGATGGTTGTACGAGCTGGTCTACACGGCAAAGAACCCCCGAGTTTCCGGGCTGGGACTGGCCGGACTGCGCGATTGCATTTCCTTCTTTCGTTCTGCGGACAGTGATCGCGAGGGAACGCCCAATCCTCTGGCCAAAGTTGTCGATCACACGTACATCTTTGGCATTTCGCAATCCGGGCGGCTGATCCACCATTTCCTCTACGATGGATTCAATACCGACGAATCCGGCCGCATGGTCTTCGACGGTGCCATCATCCACGTTGCCGGGTCGGGTAAGGGACTGTTCAACCACCGTTTCGGCCTCGCCACGGTCTATGGAACGTATCACAACTACAACCTGTTCCCGACCGAGTTTTTTCCCTTTGCACCGGTGCCGCAGACGGAACCGCTCACCGGCCAACGAGGCGACACGATGGCGCGGTTGCGCACTCGTGGCCCCGTGCCCAAGATTCTCTTCGTGCAGACATCGACCGAATACTGGTCGCGCGCCGCATCACTTCTGCACACCGACGCTGAAGGCAAGAAGGATGTCGAACTCGATCCCAACGTGCGGGTTTATCTCGTGGCCGGCGCACAGCATCTTGGCGGCGGACCGCTGACTCGCGGCATCTGCCAAAACCCGCGCAACATCCTCGACGACCGGCCTCCGATTCTGCGAGCGTTGTTAGTTGCCATGGATCGTTGGGTTAGTGACTTTGGCGAACCGCCGCCCAGCCGCTATCCGAAGATCGGCGACGGAACGCTGGTCGATCTGGCCACGTTTCGTAGACAATTTCCAAAGATCCCCGGAGTCGGTTTACCCGACGCCTACTACATGCCATTGCGTCTGGACCCAGGACCGCGCTGGCACAGCGAAGGTATCGCCGACAACGTTCCGCCTAAGGTAGGACCGGCTTATCGGGCGCTGGTTCCGGCCGTAGACGCCGATGGCAACGAACTGGCTGGCATTCGCCTGCCCGACGTGACTGTGCCTCTCGGGACGTACACGGGTTGGAACCTGCGTGCCGCCGAGTATGGCGCAGGTGGCGTGCTGGCCGGCTTGCACGGCTCGTACCTTACCTTTGCACGAACCGCCGATGAACGTCGCCAATCGCAAGATCCGCGAGCAGCAGTCATCGAACGGTACCCGACTCGTACGGTCTACCTTGCTCGAGTGACGGAGGCCGTCCTGCAGTTGCAGCAGGACGGTTTCCTGCTGGAGCAGGATGCTCTCGAGATCCTCGACATCGCCTCGAAGCGCAGTCTTTGGGATTAGTGTTCAGAATAGCGGAGGATGACGTGAGCATTTATCGCAGCATGGTCGTCCGATCGGTTTCCTGCTATGGCGATCTGCGCCTCTCCGCTTTCTTTGGCAGTCACCACAGAGTACCGAAATCGGAGATTCGAGGCCCTATCGCAGGGTCAAATTCCTCCAGTATGCAGTTCCCGGAGGACGTTTGTTGCGGAACAGGACGAACTGATAGAGGCGGAGGTGGACTTGCTGGCCAGCGAACTGGGTGAGATCAATGCGGACCTGCTCCCATTTTCTGCCGGATTGATCGCCTTCGACGAGTCGCTGGTCGATTCGTTGGTTGTTCACCCAGACCTCCAGCCGCCAGACTCGTCCGCCATCGACGCCCACGTCGAAACTGAGCATCGGTGTCGCACTGAGTTTCGCGCTACGCCGCAGCGATACGCCGCGTACTTCGTCGCGTGGATAGGTGGCCAGCACGTCGGCTTCCAGGAACGTTGTGCCGCGGACCCCGCCGCGGAAGCCAAATCCGGCTCCATGGAGTTCCCAGTCGGGATTCCAGTATTGCATCAAGTCCGATAGCCGAAACCGCTCGGGCTCCTGCGTTGCAGGCTCCTGGAGCGGAACGAAAATCTTGTCCATCGAGACTCGGGCACCGTTGGCATCCAGGATCTTCTCTCCGATCGCGGCTGTCCGCCGGGCCAGATCGGATATCCGCTCGTCGACCGGCGGCGCGAACGTGACCGGGCCCATTTTGTCGCCCTGAATGCGGTCGTTCAGTTGTTCGAACAACCGTCTTGGCAGGCACTTCGTTCCGTGCATGGCTCCCACGACGGCGCCCGCGTTCGCCGCATTGCAGTCGGCGTCCGTGAAGTCGGCGGCCTGCGAAATGAGGTTGACGGTCTTCAGAAGGTCACCCTCGCCGAACCACACTCCCGCGGCGATGAAGCCGCCGTTGGCAACGGCATTGTTGGTTGCGGGGTATTCGATGTGCCAGCGATCTCCGATGGCGCGCGCGATCTTTTCGAACGTCGCGCCGTCTTCCGCCATGTCGATGATCATGTCCAAACATTGTCGGTAGGGCGACGACGGATGAATCAGCGTGGCTGCCTTGCGAACGATTTGGCGCGGGTCCTTCTCGGCAAACGCGATGCTGACCATTCCCGCAACAAAGACTGCTCCGTCCGTGCCTTCGGCGTAGCCGTGGATGTGTCCCAAGTTGCGAGCGAGGCGTCCGGCCACCTTGGGCATTCCCGGTGCGATTGCGCCGTAGATGTCGGCGCTGAACTGAGGGCCAATCGTGTACCACAGTGGATTGTATCGCGGGTGGCCTGTGTCGGGTGGCTTCACGCCTGCGGCAAGCAGTCGTCGCGTCTGCGCGCTGGATCCCCACGAGCCTGCGGAATCCGCAACCCACTGTTGGCCGAGTTGCTCGACGGTCATCTCGATCCCGTGCCGCTCGAACCCACGCAAGGCAACGATCTCGTAGTACCAATCGTCATCCACGCGGGCGCAATCAGCGTCAAGCGGCTCCCAAGTCGTAGGCTGGCGGAAGTCGTCCACCCACGTGACCGAACCGACGCGGTGTTCGAAGGGATAGGCCAGCAGCATCCCGATCACTTGTCCCGCCCAGACGGCATGGACACGGTCTTCGTATTGGCTGCGGGAGAGTCGAAGCTCCCCGGCTCCCACGCTTGCACTAAACGAAGGAACACAGGTTATGCAAACGGCCAATAGCACGCACATGCTGGCTCGCCCATTTGGCATCGCATCCCCTTTCGCTCTTCGTACTCTGGGAAGTCACACTCGCCACGGGCTGCGCATCGGGCGGGTCAGCAGGCGATTGGCTTCCGCGTCGTCGGCGAACTGCTCGGTGCTCGGGTCCCACCGAAGTTCGTGTCCTACGCGACCAGCCGACTCGGCAATCATACCCAGGTACGACGCCACGTGCCCGGCTTCGACGGGCGCAACCGGATCGCGCCGCTGGCGCACACAGTTAATGAAATCGGCGTGGTGATTCGTCGAAACATACAGTTGCGGTTCGTCCGGTTTGATCTCGATGTCCAACAGCGACTTCGGTTCGGCTTGGATGCCGCTTCGGTTCACATGTACCCAGCCTTCCTCGCCGATAAACCGAGTCCCTTGTGGCAGCGGGTTGCCTGTGTCGGTGAAGTGCATCTTCAGCCCGTCGTCAAAGACAAACTCGGCTTGCCACGAACTGATGTTGTCGCAGACCGGGTGAGTGCGATATACGGACTTGCAGCTTACTCGACACGGCTGTTGGCTGATCGACGGTTGCCCCCAGTGGGCGATGTCCAGATGGTGCACGCCCCAGTTGACGATGAACCCGGCGCAGTAGTCCCAGATCAAGTACCAGCCGGGCCAGTCGACACAATAACGCGTGTACGGCTTCATCTGCGCTGGACCTACGTACATCTCGTAGTCGAAACCATCGGGGACGGGTTCGGGCGTCGCCGGGCCTTGATATTTCGGTTGGTATCTAGGGCCGGGCGCGGCGACTTCGACTTCGGTTACTTTGCCGAGATGGCCGAAACGGGCAAGATTGCACGCGTGGCGGAACTTGGGATCCGACCGCTGCTGTGTGCCCGTCTGGAAAATGCGTCCAAAGCGTCGCACGGCGTCGCGTATGGCCGAGCACTCGGTAACGGCCACGCCCAGCGGCTTCTCGCAATACATGTCTTTGCCGGCTCGCGCCGCGGCTACAGCGATCACTGCGTGCCAGTGGTCCTGAGGGCTGATCACGACCGCGTCCACGTCGTCTCGCGCCAGCACTTCGCGGAAGTCGTTGTACATGTCGCATGGCTTGCCGG